>JAQVYB010000083.1 GCA_028708815.1 Kiritimatiellia bacterium
AGACCAGTTTGTGTATGTGCATAGTGGCGGTAACATGGATGGGAGCGCCTATGCGGTGCAGACCACGGATTATCCGTGGCAGTTGGAACTCTATTGGATGCGCAAGGCGGACATGGATGTGTCGTGGCCGTATGAAGTGGATGATTATAATGTAACGTGGCCTTCTTCTCCGCGTATCAATGTGATCGGCTCGGTAACCAATTCCGGGCCGGGGGTGAAGATCCCGACGGATGTCAGTGCGAAGTTGTGGTATGGGCAGGCTCCAAAGAACCATGCCAAGCTCGGACAGGACATGGTGTTTCGCGCCAACGAAGAAGGGGTGGCGCTGCTTCAGTATACCACGGGGGAAATGGATACGTGGTTCGATGTGATTTGTTCGGTATGGCATGATGATCCAAGGGTGTTTGCGCAAACCCCGATTGACTGGTCGGTGGGTGTGGAACTGCAACCGAAGGATGTGCAGTATACGCTGAAATTTGATGGTTCGAACAGTTATATGGTTGCGACGAATAACGCGTGTGGCGTTTCAAGCGAGTTCTCTGTTGAAATGTGGGTGAAACCGGAACATCTGGTGGGGGCGGAAAACAGTGCCAACCTGTTTTTGGGCAGCGCAGGCAATCCCGACACGACCTATTCCTATGTGCTGCGTTATCATACGCGTAATCCACAGTATGGCTGTTTTGGGTTTTATGTGTGGGATGGAAGTGCGAAGTGGGCTTTAGCACCGACAACGTATCTGCTGGAGGAAGATCGCTGGTATCATGTGGCCGCGACGGTGAAGCAGAATGAGTTTATTCGTTTGTACATTAACGGAGAGCAGGTTGGACAGTGCGGTGTGGGCACGCCGGACGCGAATGCGGCGGTGATGTATGTGGCATCTCACGGCGGCGGGTATCCACATTCGTTTAACGGGGAATTGACGGATCTGCGTGTCTGGAACCGCCGGTTGTCGCAGGATGAAATCAAGTCGGGAATGAATGTTCCTTTGACGGGTGAAGAAAGCGGATTGGCAGCATGGTATCCGATGGCGTTTGTGAATAGTAATACGGTGTATGACTGCACGGATGATCCGTCGGAAACAAATCCAAAGAATGCGGTGCTTGTTGGTCATGTGGCTCATGGTGTGGAAACGGTGGATGTAGCTTATGATGGCACGCCGATGTCTTCGTTTGAACAGGTGCCGGGATATCTCTGGAGCGGCAGGGCGTATAACACGAATCTGTATGCCGCGCCTTTGGCGGATGACGGCACGTTTGGCGCAACGGCTCTGACCAATCATGTGTCCTACCTGTATGGTGTGAACACGAATGCGATGGAGGTGTGGTGGTTCGAAAAAGGTATTGCGGATATGCCGACGCCGATTTACTGGCCGTCATTCCCGGTTTATTACAATCTGGACTGGCCCGCGCAGACCAATGAAATCGTCATTGCGAGTGGACAGGGCAGCGGGATGCTGCCGGCGGAGTGGATTGACCCGCAGATCTATGTGCAGAACCATGCGTCGCTTGATGGGTATAATCCGAATGAGGAACATGCGCTGTTGCTGGGCGGAACGCTTTATGCGCTGCGTAATGATTTGAATGTGTCGAATTCTTCGAAGCCTTATGTGCTGCTGCAGTATCAGGATTCCGTGCGGGGACGTCCGGATATGGCGGTGTGGCATGTGGCGGCGACAAATGCGGAACATTCATTTACGTATACGAACAGTGTGGCAGGCAAACTGATTCAGGCGCCGAATCCGCTGACGCAGCTTCCGGCGAGCTCGTTCAGTCACATCTATTCAGGGCCGGCGTGGCAGGATCGCAAAGGAGATTTCTGGGCGTATCGCGGCGGTGTGACGGGGGGCACGGTGGATGTGCAGTGCCGGTATTATTATCCGGTGCAGAATGGATTCTGGTTCCCGTCGCTTGAACTGCAGCCGGCGGTGGCCACGGAAGTGCCGTGGTTGAGTGGGCGCGGGGTGGATGCGATAGTGGGTACACCGCAGACGGTGACGTACCGGGTTGGCTGGCCGGATGATGCTCCGGAAATGAAGATCGCGGAGACGCTGGTGAAACCTAAACGCGGGTTGCCGGATATTGCGGGGCAGAAGAGTGTGGGGATCATTTATCAGCAGTCGAATCCGATCACAACGGTTCAGACCAATGTCTCATCGATGGTTCGCACGGTACGGTTTGGTCAGTGGGTGGATCACGGGCAGAACGGCTGGATGCAGGAATGGTCTACGAATTCGTATACGATTGTGCTGACGAACCTGGTGGAGGTGCAGGGAGATACGGCAAACAGTGTGCGGCTGATGGACCCGACGGTAATACGCGGCGCGGTGCTTTCGGATACGCCGGAAAGTCTGGGGATCAACGCGGTGTCGAACCCGCAGGATGGCATGCTGTATTTCCCGGATCTGGCTCCGGATTTGCAGGCGCGTATTTTTTACAATCCGAATGCCGGTGGTAACATCAGTCTTTGCGTGAAAGGAATTTATCGTGAGCCGGTGGGCGCAGATGATTATCTGTTGCTGAACCTGCTGAACGATCAGGAACGACGGGAGTTGCTGGCTTTGAGTTCGAATGTGTCGTGGCAGGCTGCGGTGAATGGATTGCCGGTGAGTGTTCTGTTGGTGGATGAGGAAGAGGACACGTTCGATTCGCTGGCGTTGTCCTCGTCGGTGGGTGATGGTTCGGGGTATGTGACGCTTGCTTTCAACAACAGTACGAATCACTGCGACCCGGGGGATCCGGTGAGTTTGAGTATTCTGAAGGTGGTCACGAATCTTTACGTGGGGGATCTGAATCTGAATTATCCGGCCAACCCGCTGAATGAAAAAACGTCACTGCGTTACAGTGCTGATCTGGCGGGGCTTTACAGTGATTATGAATTTCAGTGGCGTTACAAGTCGCAAGTGGGCAGCGGATCTCCGCAGGTGCCTTATTCGGAAACAGACTCGAGTTGGTTGGTGCTGACCAATTCGGCGGTGAGCTATACCATCGAGGGCCCGGGCCTGAAGGCGATGCAGGATTTGTATTATACCTGTCGCTATCGTCCGACGGATGTCTCAAACCCGGCGGGAACCAACTGGAGCGACTGGACTTCACCGAAATTGCATGAGAGCTGGATCAAGCGGGTGCTTAAAGCGATTAATCCTTATGATCAGCGCATTGAAAACTGGTACGATGCCGGTCCGTATTCGGCGGTAAGCATGATCTCGCAGGCGGGCACGCGCTTTGAGGGTGTGACCGCGCTGAATCAGGATCAGTTGAACAGTCAGGGGCTGATCAGTATTTATGAAACGGTGCTTCAGCGCGGAATGGATATGACGATTGACGGGATCCCGCCGCAGGAAGATGCCAATGCGAATAATTCGCTGATGATGGCGGCAGGTCGTATTGCACAGTTGTATATGCTGCTGGGTAATGAAGCGTATGCCGATGCGATGGACCCGACGATTGCGTGGTCAACCGATGCGGTGGCGCCGGAACTGGGCGAGGCGTATTCATCGCTGTTCTGTTTCATGAATCAGGTGCCGACCCTGCTGGATGAGGAGCTGGCGCTGCTGCGCGGACGTGATGGCAGTGGGAATGCACAACCGGCGGTGACGAAGGCCCCGGTGTATAATCGCCTGCCGTGGAACTTCACGGCGGATATTGCAGGTGGTCAGGTGGCGTATGCGCTGAACTATGATGTGCGCAGTCAGACGAATACTGCGCCGGCCTTTACGGAGGAAGTGGCTTCTGAGCTGTTTCCGCAGGGACATGGTGATGCGTATGGACACTATCTCACGGCCCTGAAAGGCTACTATTCGCTGCTGCATCATCCGCACTTTAATTGGCAGCCGATGAGTGAAGCGATTAATGTGGGCGAAGAAAGCTCGATGACGATTGATGTTTCCTACATGCACGAACGCCGCATGGCTGAAGCAGCCGCAGCGCGTGCACGCACCGCGGTGAGTGTGGTGGAGGAAACGGCGCGTCAAAGCTATTTGGCAACCGCATCGAATGTTTGGCAGACCGTGAGCGACGGTGACGGCACGCGTGGATGGGGGACCGCGGATTGGGCATCGCGTGCAGGGCAGGGCGCCTACTTCGATTGGGTGATGGTTAATGCGATGCTGCCGGTGGATGGGACGGGAACCGGTATTGCGGATATTGATCGCGCGAGCGTTCCGGAACTGGATGAACTGCCGGTTACGGCCGCATCGATTCAGCGCGCAATGGACACGGCAGACCAGGGATTGAATCCGCTGGGCGTGGCCAATTCGGCTGTTCCGTTTGATATCAGTCCCGCCGGCATTGATCAGGGGCAGTCGCACTTTGATCAGATCTATGGACGAGCGGTGACGGCTTTGCAAAACGCGCAGAAGGCCTATGATCATGCCGCAAAGTATTCGCGTGCGCTGCGTCGGCAGAATGATTCTCTACAGGATTTTCTGGGCAGCGAAGAAGATCAGGAGCAGGCTTATAAGAACCGCTTGATTGAACTGTTCGGGTATCCGTATGCGGATGATATCGGCGCGGGCAAGACCTATGCGCAGGGATATAATGGACCCGACCTGATTCATGCCGGCTATATTGACATTGATCAGTTGATGCTGGCGGATGGCAGCACGCAGTATGATCCGGCCACGAATGTGGTGCAGATTCTGCTGGTTGACACTACGTTGACTAATGATCCTTCCGCCTACGAATCGGTGTCGTTTCAGCCCATGCTGAATGCCCTTTGGTCGGATGCCGCATATCCTGAACTGGATCAGGAGAAGGCGGTCGTGTATATGGCGGAGCTTCATTTGAATGGTCAGGGCTTCCAGGCCAAGCCACCGAGTTGGACCGGTACGCGTCGGGCCGAAGGTGAAATTCAGTTTGCCGCGCGGGATGTGATGCGCGCGTATTATCGGCTTCAGACATCAATTGAAGAATATCAGGAAATTCAGAACTCAATCTACAGTACGATTCAGCTCTGGAATTCGACGCAAGGAGCCAATGCCAATCAGTTTGCCCGGTTGAAGGCGGATAATCAGCGTCAATTGACGCATACCTGGACGGCCACAGGCTTGCAGTTGGGAAGTGGTGCCGCAGAAATGGTCGCTAACATCATGAACGGCACTGCTTCGTCACTGGCTAGCAAGGCCATCTACATGCAGATTCCCATTATGAACCCGGCGGGCGCCATCAAGGCGGCGGCATCAGCAGCCACTATGGGGACGGCGACAGCTTCCGGCATAGGGTCCCTTATCCCGGGGGGGATCGCTTTTGGGTTGGCCGTGCCCGCTGCGCTGCTGGGAGCGGGAAAAGAGTATATCGGTTATGCTACACAGGAGTATATGCTGACAAACAGTGCACCATCATCTATTCCGGTTGAGTTGCTGCAGGCGATGAGTCAGCAGTCCTCCAAGCGGCTGGAGGTTCAGCAGTCCATGCTGGAATTGCAGGATGCCTTTGAACGATACAAGAATGCCTACGCCGAAGGACAGCGCGCCATGGGTGATTTGGCAGGGCTGCGGTCGAAAATGGCGGCGGAGTTGAAGGAGTACCGCTACAAGGACATGAGCTTCCGTATCTTCCGCAATGATGCGTTGGAGAAGTATCGGTCCACCTTTGATCTGGCGGCACGCTATGCCTTTCTGGCGGCGAAGGCCTATGATTATGAAACGGGTCTGCTGGATATGGACTCGAACGATACGGCCGGCACGTTCATGGAGCAGATCGTGAAGTCTACGTCACTGGGTGCGGTCGATTCAGGTGGTACCCCGCAAACCGGCAACAGCACAAGTGGTGATCCGGGATTGGCGGATGCCCTGGCGCGGATGAATGCCGACTGGTCGGTGATGAAGTCGCGACTCGGCTTCAACAATCCGCAGACGGAAACCGGACGTTTCTCGCTGCGCTCAGAACTGTTCCGCATTTCACCGATGGCATCGAGTGATGAAACGTGGCAGCAGATGCTGCGGCGTTGCGTGGTGGATGATATCTATTCGCTGCCGGCCTTCCAGCAGTATGCCATGCCGTTTGATCCGCGGCAGGATAAAGAACCGGGCATTGTGATCCCGTTTTCGAGCCAGATATTCTTTGGTAAAAATTATTTCGGGCACGATCTGGCCGCGGGGGATAATGCGTATGACAGCACGCATTTTGCAACGAAGATTCGTTCGGTGGGGATCTGGTTTGACAACTATCAGAGCTGCTCCGCGGCATCGAACAATATCCCGGCACTGGCTAATCAGCCACGGGTGTATCTGATTCCGGCGGGGACGGATATTATACGTGTTCCATCAACGGATGGGGATGCCTATCGCACCTGGAACGTGGTGGATCAATCGATTCCGCTGCCGTACAATATTGGTGGTTCCGATCTGGATGATCCGCAGTGGAATGCATCGCAATATTCCCTGCCGGAATCGTTCGCGAAGACGCGGCGAATTCCGTCGCTGCGGGCTTATCACAATGATGGATCTTTTGATGATTCAGAGTTCTGTTCGAATTCGCGTCTGATCGGTCGTTCGGTGTGGAACACGCAGTGGTATCTGGTGATTCCGGCGGGGACGCTGCTGGATGATCGTAATGAGGCGATCAACCGGTTTATTTATGGCCCGCAGCTTTCAAACGGCGACAAGAATCGTCAACGTGATGCCGCGCGTGCGGTGAAAGATATTAAGTTGATGTTCAAAACGTATTCGTACTTTGGTGAGTAAAGTTGATGTCTACAGAATTTCACCGCTTGTTTTGAGAAGGGAGCAGGAATGAA
The DNA here is from genome assembly GCA_028708815.1 of Kiritimatiellia bacterium. Classification (GTDB taxonomy): domain Bacteria; phylum Verrucomicrobiota; class Kiritimatiellia; order RZYC01; family RZYC01; genus JAQVYB01. The sequence continues at coordinate 6,736 of JAQVYB010000083.1, forward strand.
TGCTGAAATGAAGAAGATCGGGTTTTCCAACCATTGGAAACTTTTCGGACGATTTTTCCAACCATTGGAAACTTTTTTGGAAACTTTTCCAATCATTGGAAACTTTATGAGCGTTTTTTCCAACCATCAGCCTTCGCTAATAAGCTACGGCCTGACAGGTTGGAAACTTTGTCTGGGGCTGGTTGTTGTCTGTTCGGGGGTTGTTTTTGCAAACATCCCGCAGCCGTCGTGTGTGCTGTATGGGCAGGTGCGTTCGGGGCAGGGGTGGCCGATGGAGGAGGGCCGGATTCAGGTGACGATGTGTGAGGGCGGAACGGATGAGGTTACGTTTGTTTCGGACATTACCTATATTGACGCCGGGGTGAATTTCGTGATGGCCCTTCCGCTGGATGACGGGCGCGGGATTCCGTATGACGAGGAGTCGGTGATCAAGGGCGAGGCGTTCTCTGTGACGATTTCTCAGTATGGCCTTGAGTTGGGGGTGATTGAAACGAATTTGCCGGTGGTGGGCGGTCCGGGTGATGTGGTGCAGATGAATGTGACGGCGGGAGAAGACACGGACGGTGATGGCATTCCGGATTACTGGGAACTGGAGTTCGTTGAAAATTCGGGTGGAGCATATACCAATATTTCACAAATTACGCGTGAAGGTGATTTTGACGGGGATGGTGTGAATAACTATATGGAGTATCTTTCGGGGACGTTGCCGTATCTTGATTATGACTTTTTCTATGTGGAGGATATGTCGCAACGGAGCGGTCGGGTGGGCGTGACGTTTTTCTCGGAGAAGGGTTTTTCGTATTATCCGGAAGCGTGTGATGGGCTTGGTACTTCGTCGCAGCAGTGGTCGCGCTGTGAATTTTCGGAAACATCGACAGGCGCCTTTCAGTCTGAACCCGCCGTGGGGGGGTATGATTTCAGGACGCTCTATCTGCATATGACCAATGCCACGAAGATTATTCGAATGGTGGTGGATTAATGCCGAAAACCTCTTTTCAGGGTAAGAGAGTGCCTGAATACGGGGTCGCCCCCTTCAACCCACTGAGCCGCGCTTCTATTTCTTGAAAGAAACATTGCCCGTTCGTAGCTAAGACCTATAAGGTAGCTGCGTTGATGTGTTTAAAAAAGGAGTACCATGAACGCAGCAAAAGAGATCGTTCCCTCAAAGTTTATCCAGACGTACGGGATTGTTTTACTGGTTATCGGGGCGTGTTGCATCATGCTGCCGCTGTTTGCGTCGGTTCTGATTGAGTGGGTAATCAGTGGTACATTGATTGCGTCCGGCATTCTTTTTGGCGTAACAGGTATACACAGTCGTCGGTGGGGCAGCGCCATTATGCTGGTGCTGGAGGCGCTGCTGTTTTTGTGTGCCGGGGTGTATGTTCTTTTCAACCCGTTGAAAGCCGCGTCCTTTATGATGCTGGTGCTGGCAGGGTTCTTTTTGGTGGGTGGTCTTTTCCGAATTATGGCATCCATGCAGATGCGCTATGCCGTTCGCGGTTGGTACTGGATGCTGATCAGCGGTATCGCCAGTGTTATTTTGGGCGGCCTGATCTGGGGGATGTGGCCGATTAGTTCGGATGTGCTGTTCGGCACTCTGTTCGGCATCAATGTTATTTTTGCGGGTTGGAGCATGATCCGCATGGGTGCGACGGTGCAGCAGTTGACCCGCTGAATACCGTACCGTTTGGGCTGACTCCGGAGGATCGGGGCCCGTCCTTGACATTCGACGTTCCGTCCCGGTGAGCGGGGCCTCTTTTTCGTCCGCTTGACGGTATTGCGTTTATCCGATAGCGTCTTTTCGTTCTGCTGCGCCGTTACACGCAGGTGTTTTTTATGCTTTCTTAAGGAGGATGCCATGATGACGAAGAAATACGGGCTGGTGGTGTGGACCGTTGGAATGCTTGTTTTTGGTTGTTTGCCGATAGGCCGGGCGGTCGCAGAGGAGGCGTCGGTTGAGCCCGCGCCGTATCGGGTGGGCCAGTGGTTGCCGTCGGATCAGTTTCAACTGGAACAGTGGATGGCGAAACTGATTAAGGAGACGGACGCGGTGAAGGCGGGTGCCCCGCTGCTGCCGGTCATTCAGGAATTCAAGGACCTGATTGAAAGCGATCCGGAAATCTACATGCTGTTTCATCAGATGTTCACCCAGTTGCCGCGCAAGGCTCCGTTTGCCGCCGACCCCACCGGCAAGTCGCAAATCCGGGATTATCAGCACATGCTCCAGCTCATGAATCAGGTCATGACGCGTGCGCCGGAATTCAACAAGACCGGGCTGGTCGGTTTTCCGATCAATGCGATTCTGGATTGGCCGATGGGAACCCCGGCCGGTACGGTGGCGTTTCTGAATCCCAAGGTGAACCGGCAGTTGAAAAAGATGCTGAGTCACTGGGCGGTGTTTCTGGGTTCGGCCAATTCGTGCTATGTGTTGAGCGATGATCCGGAGAGTGGTTGGTTCGGACGGGATGCGCAGGCGGCCATGCCGACCTTTGTGGAGGATTTTGTGTGCGATCCGAGCAAGGCCTATTACGGATTTACCTCGTGGGACGACTTTTTTACGCGCGTGTTCCGCGAGGGACGCCGTCCGGTGGCCGAGCCGGAAAACGATTCGGTGATCGCCAATGCGTGCGAATCGGCGCCGTACCGGATTGCCAGGGGAGTGAAGCTGGAGGATCAGTTTTGGATCAAGGCGCAGCCGTATTCGCTTCGGCATATGCTGGCGGACGATCCGCTGGCCGGCCTGTTTGCGGGCGGCACGGTTTATCAGGCGTTTCTGAGTGCGCTGAGTTACCATCGCTGGCACACGCCGGTGAGCGGGACGATTGTGAAGACGACGCTGCTGGACGGCTCGTATTATGCGGAAGCCATTTCGGAAGGATATGATCCGGCAGGTCCGAATGATTCGCAGGCTTACATCACCGAGGTAGCTGCGCGGGCGCTGATTTTTATTGAATCGGACAATCCGGCGATCGGGCTGATGTGTGTGATGTTTGTGGGGATGGCGGAGGTGTCGTCCAACGAAATCACGGTGTACGAGGGGCAGCACGTGAGCAAGGGCGATCAACTCGGCATGTTCCATTTCGGCGGCTCGACGCATTGCCTGATTTTCCGTCCGCAGGTCAACCTGGAATTCGATATGCACGGGCAGACGCCGGGCCTTGAATCCAGCAATATTCCGGTCCGGTCAAGAATTGCCACCGTGGTGCAGTAAGTTGCATGTCCACCTTCGTCATGAGGCGGAATGGTCGGGTTTCGGGCCGTTTCCTCGGGAAAAAGGGTCAACCCCGAATGCCCTGAAACTTAACGCGCAACGGAATTCCGCAGGATGGGCGGTCGGTATTTTCTTCAAGGCAAAGCGATGAATGATGGTGCTCCTGGAATGGAGTTTGCGCACAGGATTTCGGCTCACAGAGCCGACGCTACAACGTCTCTCAATCAACACCACTTGTAGTGTTGGCAGTGTTCGGCGCCGGGGTGTTTTTGTTTAAAAAAACATGGGAACTGCTCAGAGCTGTCCGACGGCTTATTAGGCGCCCCGGTTGATGGCGGTCAGTGCTGATTCGCGTGATTCGTACATCACAAACAGGGAAATGGTGCCCAGCAGATTCAACACGTTGTAAACCCGGGCATTGACCTGGCAGAAGACCAGCATTTTCCCCTTGTGCCGTGCCGTTTTGGCGTAGCCGGAAAGGAGTCCGATTGCCTTGCTGCTGAGCCGGTCCATCTGTTCGAAATCCAGCAGCACATGACGGCTTTCTCCCTCTTCAAACAAGGGGTCCATCTGCTTTTTGAACTGATTCAGGTTGGAAACGTCCAGTGGTCCGCGCACCGTAACCACGACGGTTGATTCCGTCTCTTCCATTTCGAGTTTCAACTCCGGGCCCTTGCGTTTCGTCATCTCTCATCCTTTCCCCAGACCATCACGGTAATTTCGCGGCGGTCATGATAAAGTTGTTTCACCAGCAGGCGGCGGTGCGTGTGTTTTTTCAAATACTGCAGCAACGGACGAATCGCGGCATAGGGTTCCCGCTGCGGAATTTTCATGTTGCACACAATCCGATGCGCGCGCCCGCCTTCGAGCCAGCGGCGAAGCAACCCCAGCGCTTCGCCCGGTGCAATCAGCATATCGGAAACCATCCAGTCGAGCCGCCCGCCTTGCGGTTCATAGGTCAGGCCGTTTTCCCGCAGATGCGTCACGCGGCCCTGCTTCCACGCCGTCGCCGGCGGAAGCTTCAGGGTTCCGTGATCCACGGCCGTCACCCGGCAGCCCCGCTTCAAAAAGGCATATGTCCAGCCGCCCGGCGCCGCCCCCAAATCAAGCACCCGATCCCCCGCTTTCGGATAATCTCCCATCCGCACAAAGGCTTCCTCGATTTTCAGGTACGACCGCGAAGGCGCCTGGGAATCCATTTTCATCCGAAATGCCGGCGGGACCTGCCCTGCGGAACAAACTGCATACCAAAGTCCCTGTCCGGTCAGTGCCAATTGAAGCACCTGTTCCGCTTTTCCGCTTTCGGGCTCGCGGTGAAGCGCCGCCCGCAGCGGATCGGCCTTGGCAAGCAGTCGCAGCAGATTGGCGGTAATCCCCTTGAGTCGGCGGGCATGTTCCTCGTGTTTCACGACCTCGGGCGTCCAGGCGCGAATCGTCCAGGGCTTGCTGCGTGCAACAATGCCGGAAAAGACCTGCCGCGCGGTTTCCGCCGTCATGGGTTTGAGCGCATCCGGCTGAATGCACTCCGCCTTGACCAATCGGCCCGACTCGAATACGCCGTCGCGGCCCGCCGGATGTTCCACAGGCACATACCCCAATCCCGGGGTACCCGGCATGGCCCCTGATTCGCGCAGCTCCGCACAAAGGGCGCTCTCGAATCCCGGGCGACAAAGCAGTATATCCGTTTCAGACATGATGATTCACCGGCTTTATTTTCTGTTCATGGAGTTGCAACAGGTTTTTCCCTGTGCTTTTTCAAGACCCGCAGAATACAGCCCGCCACAATAAATGAAAGTGCAGGCTGCAAAAAAAAGAGGGGAGGTCCTTCAGGACCTCCCCTTTGAATCTATTGGTCCGTCCGTCTTTTCAGCAGCGCGGCCCGTAGCCTTTTGCACCGTACAGCGCCGAATCGCCCAGCACTTCTTCGATCCGAAGGAGCTGGTTGTATTTGCAGATGCGGTCCGTTCGGCTCATGGAGCCGGTCTTGATCTGGCCGGCATTGGTCGCGACGGCGATATCCGCAATGGTTGTATCTTCCGTTTCGCCGGAACGATGACTGATCACCGAGGTATATCCTGCACGCTTCGCCATTTCGATGGCATCCAGCGTTTCGGTCAGTGTGCCGATCTGATTGACTTTGATCAGGATCGAGTTTGCCACACCCATTTCGATGCCCTTGGAGAGGAATTTCGTGTTGGTGACGAAGAGATCGTCGCCCACGAGCTGGCATTTGTCGCCGATCCGGTCGGTCAGCAGTTTCCAGCCTTCCCAGTCATTTTCATCGCAGCCGTCTTCAATCGAGTCGATCGGATACTTTTCAATCAGCGAGGCGAGGAATTCGGCCTGCTCGGCGGAAGAGCGAATCGCCCCTTTGTCGCCTTCAAACTTGGCGTAGTTGTATTTTCCATCCACAAAGAACTCGGAGGCGGCGCAATCCAGGGCAATAGTGACCTGTTCGCCGGGTTTGTAGCCCGCCGCTTTGATGGCGGTGATCACGCTGTCGAGCGCATCTTCGGTTCCGGCAAAGGCAGGAGCGAAACCGCCCTCGTCACCCACGGCCGTGCTCAAGCCGCGGTCATGGAGCACTTTTTTCAGCGCGTGGAAGACCTCGGCGCCCATGCGGAGTCCTTCGGAAAACGATTCTGCGCCGATTGGGCGAATCATGAATTCCTGGAAGGCAATTGGCGCATCGGAATGGGAACCGCCATTGATGATGTTCATCATGGGAACCGGCAGGCATTTGGCGTTGGTGCCGCCAATATAACGGAAAAGCGGAATGCCCAGATACGATGCGGCAGCTTTGGCCACGGCCAGCGAAACACCCAGAATCGCATTGGCGCCGAGTTTGCTCTTCGTTTCCGTGCCATCGAGATCAATCATGGCCTGATCCAGGCCCGCCTGATCCAGGGCGTCCATCCCGATCAGTTCCGGCATAATGATCTCATTCACATTCGAAACGGCCTTGAGCACGCCTTTTCCGCCGAAGCGGCCCTTGTCGCCGTCGCGAAGCTCAATGGCTTCATTTTCGCCGGTCGAGGCGCCCGAGGGTACCGCTGCACGGCCCACCGCACCTGAATACAGCTCGACATCCACTTCTATGGTCGGGTTGCCCCGGGAATCAATAATCTCTCGTGCCACAATATCCACTATTTCCGACATGGTTCTCTCCTTGGTTGGTTGGTTGTAAATTCTGCAACATCCTGAAATGCGCGTCAGCAGGCAAAATAGTGCAAGGCGGGAGGCGTTGCAAGCGGCAAAACGTCCGGCTTACAGCAGGAGCCCCGCAGGAAGGGTGTCGCCGAAGGCTTCCGTGATTTCGTCGGATTCCATTTCGCCGCCCTCGGCGACGAGTTTGAGGTAATGAGCGGAGGCGCGGTGACGGGACAGCCAATCGACGGCCTCGGTGCGCCGTGGTTCGGGCAGATCGCGGAATCGGTCGTGGGTCCGGCGGGCAAGCTGTGTGACGGCGAAGGCGAGGTGGGGCGCATCCTCATCGTTCAGGTGGATCAGGCGTTGCAGCCATTCTTCGGCGAGTTCGGGGGGCACGAGGGTGTTGAGCGGGCCGTATAGCGGGATGCGGGCGCCGAGGCGGGCGATGGCCCAGAGGGCTGCGCGATTCCAAACGGCAGGGCCCTTTTGCTCCATGGCGGCGAGAGCCTGTTCGCCGAGAAAGCGTTTGGAGTCGATGTCGAGCCATTCGAGCGAGGCGAGCAGGCGTTGGATTTCGGCAAATTCATGGGCGCCTGCCTTGAGGGCCTTGCCTTTGTTTCCCCGGGCGGCGGCGCGGAGGCCGGCCAGGAGGGGCGCGGCCAGATTCTTCTGTTGATTGGCGGTCAGGCCGCCGGCGATTCGTCGCCAGAGAATCCACCATTCTCCGCAGCATTGTTCGTTGCGCGGGAAGGCTGGTTTTTGTTGTACGAGGGGCCAGAGGCGGGCGATGCGCCAGTCGTCGACGGCAAATCCATAGCCGGGGCGCAGACAGAATCCGGTGAGATTGAGCCAGCGGCTTTCGTGTTGCGGTGAGCGTTTGCGGGCATCCGGCAGGTCGATGAGTTCATCCCAGAAGGCACGCAGGAGGGAGGAGGGCCATTCGGAGCGGGGGAGCGAGGTGTGCCGCTCAAGCTGTTTCAAAAGGGCGTCGGGCGGGGCGTCGGCGGTGAAGGCATTGCGGATCAGGGAGCGTCCGGCTTCTTCGGTGGTGGTGTCGAGAAAGCCCTGGCGTTCGGCGATTCCGGCGTGGGCCTGGAGTTCGGTATGGGTGGCGGATCGGACATCGAAGCGCAGATTCCAGGCGCGGTCGCCGGTGGTTTCGCGGCAGGCGACCTGGAGCATTCCGGTTTCATTGACGTGGGCGTGCAACCGGACTTCGGTTTGGTCCTGGCCCTTTTTACGTCCGGATTGCAGGACGGTTCGTATGGGCGGGAGGGCGGAGAGCTGTTCGGGATCGGGGGGAATGAGGTCGCCGGGTTGGTCGGTGGTGCGCAGGGCGGAGGTGTAGATGGGAAATTCAACGGGTTGGCGGATGCGGATGGTGAAGGTGCGGTCGTCTATTTCGACGTGTTCGCCTTCTTCGAGGCCGGCGGGTACAAGACAGAGGGCGTTTTGTTCGCCGGAGTCGCGGGAGGTGACGCCGATGTAGTAGCTGCGGGGGAGTCCGGCCTTGATGCGTTGCCCCTGACCTCGGCGGGCGAGCCCGTAGCAGGCGGCGCCGCGTGCCACCGCCAGGAAAAGGCGGGGATTGTCCAGCAGGGCGGGGTTCCAGGCGGTATCGGCGGCAAACCAGGCGCGCAGGGTTTCGAGGAGGCGTTCGCGGAGGCGTGGCGCGGCAAAGAATCCGCCATTGAAGAGGAGGGCGGCGGGGCGGGCGGGGCCGGAGGCATCGCCATGCCGCCGCAGGAATTGGGCGAGGTAACGGGTGATGGCATGATCGGCGGCGAAGGGCAGGCCGAACTCGCGGAATCCGGAGACGGGACGTGCGGGGTCGTCGGTGATGGCGCAACGGGGCAAGAATCCATCCACGAGGGTTTCGAGGGCTTCGGTGCGGGTGAGTTTGATCTGAATGGAGGAGGCGATGAGTCGGGCGCCTGCGCCGGGGATGTTGAGGGTGATTTCATCGGGTGCGTCGGCGGCGAGGAGGGTCTCTTTGGCTTGCCGGCAGCGGCGGATGAGCACGGCATATTGGGCGGGAGAGAGGTGCAGGTCGGGCTGTCGCTGTTCGATATGGCGGGCGAGGGCCAGGTCGAGGTTGTCGCCGCCGAGGATGAGATGATCGCCCACGGCGATTCGGTGAAAGCGTACGGCGCCTTCAGCGGCGGGTTGCGCCTGAATCAGGGTAAAATCGGTGGTTCCGCCGCCGATGTCGCAGACGAGGATGGTTTCGCCGGGGCGGGTTCCGGCTGCCGCGTCGTCGCTCTGTTCGTGCATCCAGTTGTAGAAGGCGGCCTGGGGTTCTTCGATGAGGAGAATGCGGGGGAGTCCGGCCAGGGCGGCGGCGCGGATGGTGAGTTCGCGGGCGACTTCATCAAAGGAGGCGGGTACGGTGATGACGACGTCCTGCTCTTCCAGGGGATGGCGGGAATGTTCGGCATTCCAGGCCTGACGGATATGCAGAAGGTAGCGGGCGCAGACGGCGGAGGGGGAAAGGCGTGTGACATCGTCGGCGGCGTGCCAGGGGAGGATGTCGGCGGTACGATCCACCCCGCCGTGACAAAGCCAGGATTTGGCGGAGGTGATGAGGCGGGCCGGCGCTTCGGTGCCGTGGTCGCGGGCAAAAAGACCGACAAGATGGGCCGCGGGTTCCTTTTCCCAGGGGAGGCACAGTGCGGCGGGATCAAATTCGCCGGCCAGCGGCTCGTAGTGAAAGGAAGGCAGGGTGTCGCGTGCCTCGATGACGGCGGGTGCGACGAGTTGAGGGATGGGCAGGTCCGTCACGTGTCCGGCATCGGACAGGGTGTCGATGAAGGCGGCGGCGCAGTTGGTGGTGCCCAAATCAATGCCGATGATATAACGGGAGGGGTCAGTGGGATGGGTCATGGTGTTTTTCCAATGGTTGGAAACTTTTTGGTGTGTTTTTCCAACGATTGGAAAAAACGTAGCGGATTTTTCCAACCGTTGGAAACTTTTTAAGGCGTTTTTCCAATGGTTGGAAACTTTTTTTGAGCGGGATTTCCGCCCCAGGTTGAGCGGCGCGGCGTGGGGGAGGTGCGGCGCAGATATGTATCCTATCCTGATCCCGGTATATAATTGATTTTGATCGGATTTTCAGTAGTATTTCCGATCAGCGAAAAGGAAAACCAGAAGGAGAGGGGCGATGAGAGGGTATGGATTGATTTTTATTTTAGCGGGCGGGCTTCTGTTTTCGCCCGGTATTTTTGCGCAGGTTCCTACGGAGAGCCGAATCGAACGAGCGGAGGGCGGGGGGGTTCAACTGTTATGCAACAGAGAGCCGATGGAAATTCGGGGCGTTCTGGCCGCCTCGGATTTTCAGGGTCCGGCCGCCCTGGGCGCGAACTGCATCCTGCTTCCCGATCTGGAGGATGCGGCCGTTCGTCTCGATCAGGTGGCGGCGGCGGGGCTTCAGGCGGCGATTCGTCTTACGTTGAAGGGAACGGATCCGGATGCCCTTCGGCGGCAGTCCGATGCTTTTTCGGAGCAGGTGAGTGAATGGAAATATCACCCCGCCGTGATGATGTGGGTCGTTACCTCCGATACGCCGGGTGATACAAACGTCTACGCGGCCATGAACCGTCTCGCTCATAAAATGCGCGTGGTGGATGAAGCGCATGTGGCGGCGTTTGATGCGGGCCCGCTGGATGGCGCCCTCGAACGGGCCGTCCAGTTTGCCAAAGCGTGCCCGAATGTGGACCTTTTGGCCGGCAGTCTCGGTTGTACGGTCACGAATCTGACGGCGTCACTGAATGGTTCCGGCTGGGCGAAACCGTTTATTCTTTATGGCTGTGGGCGCGCCGGCCCGGCCCCTGAAAAATACGCGGCATGGGGTGCGGCGGTGGATGGTTCCACCAAGGGACGTGCGGGTTGGATGGTGGAACGCCTGACCGCTACGCTGGACGCGGCAAAAGGCCGATGCCTCGGCACCTTCTTTTTCACGTGGGACAAGGAGGAGGCGTTGGATCCGAATTGGGCGGCTTTGCGGTATGCCGATGGTTCTGCCTCGCCGTGGCTGGATGCCGTGTCGTATGCCTGGAGGGGTCGGACCCCCGCCGGGAACGGCCCGGTAATTCATGCCCTGAATGCAGCCATCAAGGGGCGTATCACCAT
>JAQVYB010000084.1 GCA_028708815.1 Kiritimatiellia bacterium
CTTCGCAAAGCGCTGAAGGGCTGTTCGATTTTTACATGCGGAGGGATGGCTGAGCTGGTTGAAGGCGCGCGACTCGAAATCGTGTGAGCCCCTTATACGGGCTCCGGGGGTTCGAATCCCTCTCCCTCCGCCAGTTTCATCGCGGGACTGAAATCCCGGGGTTGAACAGCTTCCCGCGGGAGCAATAGGCCGTCTGAAAGACGGCCGTTTTGCATTTTTGGGGCATGTTTTCGGTTCTTCTGGAATGATCGTGGATAAGTTGAACTGTAGAGCGATACAAAAGAGGCCAAACAGAAACCATGTCCTTTTTCTTCGGCAGAGATTCGTGTTGGGCTTTTTGTTGTCCACAGATTACCACTTCGTTGCCGGCGGGAATACGCCGGCCCTTCTTCACGCTCCGTGTTCTCCAGTGACCAACGGGAACGAGTGGTTAAGACTCTTTTTCTACCACCCGCTACGCTGGAGGACACGGAGCGCACCGAGCTTGGGCTTTGCGGTCGGTGGCTTGCCCGGGAGCGCCGATCGTCTGATCGGCAGCATTCATTCATCGCTTTGCCTTGAATAAAACACGGAGTTCTCACGAACTATCCGGATAGCCGGGAAAAAGACAAAAACATCATTCTATTGCTGGATTTTTACTCTGATTAGACGTATCTTTCATGCGACTGCGGTAAGGAGTATTCGCTCTGATCTAAGGTGGAACGCGTAAGAATCGGCTCTGAATTCGTCGATATAGACTCGAAAAACCTGCATGGGTTGTTCGGTCGACCGATCACTCCTTTCCGTGTAACGATTAAAAGTAAACGGAGAAGGATTATGACCGTCATACTCGACAGCAATCGACAAGAATACATGGCCGAATCATTGCGCCGCGAACAGACCGATAAATATCTGGTTGACGGCAACGATTTCATTCCGGACCGTGAAATTCATGCCCTGCTCGATGCCGCAAAGCCCGACCCCGAATATATCCGCGATATTCTGAAAAAATCACTCGCGATACAAACCCTTGAGCCTGCCGAAATGGCCGCCCTGCTTCAGGTTGAAGATGATCAACTGCTCGCCGAAATGGCCGAAGCCGCCATTAAGACGAAACATTTTGTTTACGATAACCGCATTGTCACTTTTGCCCCGCTGTATATGAGTAACCTTTGCGTCAATCGTTGTGCCTACTGCGGATTCAGCACCGAGAGTCAAAATGTGCAGCGCCGCAAACTTTCCATGGATGAAGTACGCAGCGAAACCAACGTGCTGGCCGGTAAAATTGGACATAAACGCCTGATTGTCGTTTACGGAGAACATCCTTCGACCTCCACAGAATATATTGCCGATACCATTACCAATGTATACGACGTGAAAGCCCCGACGCGACACGGCTTCGGCCAAATCCGCCGCGTAAACGTGAATGCGGCCCCGTTGCCCGTGGAAGACCTCAAACATCTGCATGAAGTGGGCATTGGGACGTATCAGGTATTTCAGGAAACCTATCATAAGGAAACCTACCGCGAGGTGCATCCCGCAGGCACGATTAAAGGGGATTATCGCTGGCGTCTTTACTGTATGCATCGGGCCCTCGAAGCCGGTGTGGATGATGTAGGCATGGGGGCGCTCTTCGGCCTATACAACTGGAAATTTGATGCCCTCGCACTGCTTTATCACGCCCGCGAACTGGAAGCGCGCTACAACATCGGCCCGCACACCCTTTCCTTCCCGCGCATCGAACCAGCCTGTGATTCTCTGCTGGCACGCAATCCCAACGATCTGCTCACGGATCGCCAATTCAAAAAACTGATTATCGTGCTGCGCTTGTCGGTCCCGTACAGCGGTATGATTATCACCGCCCGCGAAAACCGCGCCACGCGGGATGAATGTATCCCTCTGGGCTGTACGCAAACGGATGCCTCCAGCCGTATTGGAATCGGCTCCTACAGTGATGTCTATACCGATCAGGAAGAAGCCCGCCAGCAGTTTATTCTGGGAGACACCCGTTCTCTCGAGGAACTCGTTGTCGACCTGGCCAAACAAGGCGTCATCACCTCGTTCTGCACCGCCGGATACCGCTGCGGTCGCACCGGTGGATGCATTATGGATATGCTGAAAACCGGGAAAGAGGGCACCTTCTGCAAACTCAATGCCGTGTTGACCTTCCGGGAATGGCTGGATGATTTTGCCAGTCCGGAATCGCTGGCCATTTGTGAACCTGTTATCCAAAAAGAGATAGAAGGTGTCCGGGCAATGGTAAAACCTGAATTCTTTGAAAAATTCGAGGGGTATTACAAACGCATCTGCAGCGGCGAACGGGATCTGTATTTCTAATGAGCCCAAACGAGAAATCCACCCCCTTCGCAGGGAGCATGGAAGAAACGCAAAGGCTACTCAATGAGATGGCCGGCCGATATACCATCCAGTTGAATCTGGTACGCATAACCGGTCGGCGTCATGCCTCGGTACTGCGCAGTACCATGGAGCCCCCGCCGGATTGTCTGTTTTCCGCCCGCCTTTTGCTCAACGAGGAATGGGGCGTGTTCATCAATGCAAATCAGCCGGTAACCGAGGCCCTGCAGCAAACAATCCAAGAGAACTTAAGCACCGTGTTTGCATCCATGGATACCCAGGGCTGAAACCGCAGGCCTCAAGGCATTCAGCACCTTTCGGTGCTTATCATGCGGAAAAAACGTTCGCGAAACTCCCGGAAGAACCGAAAAACGGGCTTTTTTCGCTTTTTGGGTTCTTTTGTGGCCGTTTTTGGCATGGGGGACCATGCCGCTCCCGGATTGGTGAATCGGGGAGAAGAGGGGTGTGGGGCTGGTTAAAAGTGGAGCGGGAGAGGAGGATCGAACTCCCGACGTTCAGCTTGGGAAGCTGACATTCTGCCACTGAATTACTCCCGCAGTGGTGGTTGACAGTTGGTGCTTATACGGGAATGGGTGGGATTTGTCCAGCCTTTCGTGAGGGAAGTTGGCGTGTGTGAAAAAACAAAGAAATTCTGCTGAAAGTACTTGCACCGAAGTGGAATAATGTATAGGCAGTCACAAAATTTCTAAGGCGTTTATTCCGTCGATCGCCTAAATAAAAAACACCAGTGAATGAGGTAAGGTATGGCTTTTGCACGTGTGGTTGGGACCGAAATCATGGATGGGGCCGGTGCGCCGCTTTATCTGCAAGGGGTGGGGATTGGAAACTGGCTGCTTCCCGAAGGCTATATGTTCGACATGATGAAGAGCAAGAATTACGAGTCGCCGCGCGGGTTGAAGGCGCTGACGTATGAGTTGATCGGTCCGGAGGCGGCGGATGAGTTTTGGCGTGTTTGGCGGGAGCGCTATTTCAATCGGGACGATGTGGAGGCGCTGGCGCGGGATGGGTATAATTCGATCCGTATCGCGTTTGACTGGAAGATTCTTTTTGATGCGCGTACGCTGGCGCCGCTGGAGGATGGCTTTGCGCTTCTGGATCAGGCGCTGGGGTGGTGTCGGGAGTTCGGGCTTTGGGTGATTCTGGATCTGCACGGTGCGCCGGGCGGGCAGAATGGTACGAATATTGATGATGGGTGGGGGCATCCGTGGTTGTTTTTGTCGGAGCGTGAGCAGGAACGTACGTGCGCGATTTGGCGGGTGATTGCGGAACGGTATCGGGCGGAGGAGATTGTGCTGGGATATGATCTGCTGAATGAGCCGCTTCCGGAGGTTTACCGGGAGTATTATCCGCTGCTCGATCCTCTTTATAAGAAGATTGCAAAGGCGATTCGCGAGGTGGATACGGAGCATATTCTGATTTTGGAGGGGGTGAACTGGGCGTCGGACATGTCGGCTCTCGGGGAACCGTTTGATGAGAAGGTGGTGTATCAGTTTCACAAGTATTGGAGTGCCTGTTCGACGGAGCAGATTCAGTTGTTTCTGAATTTTCGTGATCGCTGGCAGGTGCCGATCTGGTGCGGGGAAACGGGGGAGAATAATTATGCATGGTATCGGGAGTGCAGCCGCCTGCTGAAGCAGCATAATATCGGTTGGAATTTCTGGCCGCACAAGAAACGCGGCGAGCATCCTTCGCCGTATAATATTGTGATGCCGGAGGAATGGGCCGCGGTGTTGAATTATGCGCGGACGGGGGAACGGCCTTCGTTGCAGACGGCGCAGAGGGCTTTTGACAAGCTGCTGGATGCCATAGTGATTGGCCGGTGTGAACGGGATGAAGAGGCCAGTCAGAGCTGGCTGAATCCCTGAGCGGTCGGCGGGGTCTGAGTCGACTCCATGATTTTTTAATGGAACAAGAGGGGTGGTGTATTTTTGCGGTCCGGGTTGGACTCGGTCCCTTTCCGGGTGAATGCAGGGAGGGGCATGAGGTGGGCCGAAGGTGGGTGTGGTGGACGCTTGAAGTGGACGGACTTTAGGATTTATGACAGAGCAATATTTGAGTATTGAGAATAAATAAAAGCAGATGGAAAGGGATGAATCATGAGCAGGGATGGCAACAAGGCGATTGAATTTGATGCGAGGAGTTTTGTGATCCGCGGGGAGCGGAAGATTCTGGTGGGCGGTGAGTTTCATTATTTCCGCACGCCCTCGGCTTTGTGGGAGGACCGCCTGATCAAGATGAAGGCGTCGGGTGCGAATCTGGTAACGACGTATATTCCGTGGAATTGGCATGAGCCGGAAGAGGGGAAGCAGCTTTGGACGGGTGATCGGGATCTGGGGCATTTTCTGGAGCTTTGTACGAAGCATGATTTTTTCATTATCGTGAAGCCCGGTCCGTATTGCTGTGCGGAGTTGGATTTCGGGGGGCATCCGGATTGGTTGATCGGGAAGGACATCAAGCTGCGTGAGCTGGATGAGCGTTATCTGGCGTATGTGGATGCGTGGTATAAGAAGATTGCGGAGGTTATCCGTCCGTATCTGGCAACGCAGGGTGGGAACATCGTCTGCATTCAGGTGGAGAATGAGTATGACCATCTGATCAATTACGGGGAGAACGAGATCACGCTGGAGGATGCGCTGACGTATTTCGACAAGCTGAAGGGGATGATGGAGAAATACGGGATTGACATTCCCAAGTTCGCGAACGAGGCGGAGTTTCTGCGGGGGAAGGGGATTATTGATACGCGGACGTATTATACGAATATCCCGTCGTTCCAGGACTGGATGTGGAATTTCAAGCATTTCGATGAGAAGATCATGAAGGCCAAGGAGGGGCAGCCGGATTGTCCGACGATGATTTTGGAGTTGCAGGTGGGTTGGTTTTCGATGTTTGGGCATCCGGATTATGTTCCGGGGCTGGATTTGACGGAGGCGGTGTCGAAGAGCGTGCTGATGGAAGGTGCTTCGGTGCTGAATTATTACATGTATGCAGGCGGAACGACATTCCCGTTCTGGGGATGCCGCGGGGATGTGGATGGTGTGAGCCTGCGAGATAACGATCATTACGCGGGAAGTCATTGGGATGGTCAGTATCATTATGAGCTAGCGGCCAAGGGCATCGGCATTACCAGCTCGTTTGATTTCGGCGGTGCGCCGGTTCGGGAATGGGGGGAACTGATGCCGGAGCGCTATTACTGGCTGAAGGCGTTTAATCGGTTCACTCAGGATTTTGCGGACCTGCTGCTGGAATCCGATAACACGGATGAGGCGGTGCTGCTTGGTGGCGGTTCGGAGCTGCGGGTGATCGGTGCGGACGGGGCGTCGAATGATGAGGCGTATGCACATTACGATATTTCGAAGGTGGACGTGATTGCAAAAAAACGCGGCGAGGAAGCGCTGATCTGCGTGCGCAATCTGTCGGACGAGAAACATACGGTGGATATCGGCTGGAAGCAAACGGGTGTACGGGTGTTCAGCGGGGTCACGTTGGAGCCGAGGGAAGTGCTGATTCTTCCGGTGTGTGTTCGGGTGGCCGGGAGCGGCTTGACGCTGCTTTCGAGTACGTCGGAACTGCTGTTCAACCGGCAGCCGGGCGGCTCGGTTCAATTGGGTCTTTATGGGCGCAGGCATCGTTCGGGTGAGGCGGTGTTTGATGTGCCTGCGGATCAGGTGCGTGTGATTTCCGGCAACGCGGAGATTTCGTCGGATGGCAAAAACACGGTGCTTCGTTACCGGCATGAAGGGGTGCAGGCGGTGCAGGTGGGCGATGTGACGGTTTATCTGGTGGAGCTGGATCTGGCCGGCAAGATGGAATGGACGGAGGATGGCTGTCTGGTTTCGGCGGATACGTATTCGGTGAAGGGCCTCCTGGGTGCGGGGGACGATGTGGACCTGACGGTGAATGCACGGCTGGATGGAGTGAATGCATTCACGGTGTTCGGAAAGGCGCCGTACGCTTCGGTTTCCGTTCAGGGGCGCGAGGTGAAGACGGTGTCGGATGCCGAAGCGGGGACGACGTCGTTTGAGTTTCCGACGGATGATTCGGTGCGCACGAAGTTGTGTTGGGCGGGCGACTGGAAGGTGCGTGGTGATGCGGCGGAACGGCTGCCTGATTATGATTCCGGCGCCTGGCAGGTGTTGGAGAAGCTGGAGTCGCTGGAAAATCTGGGATTGTTTGGTCACGGCTATTTCTGGTACCGGGGATCGTTTGATGTGCCCGAGGGCTTGACGGATGGCCGGCTGGTTTATACGGGCAACGATACGGACCGCCAGTATATCTACATCAACGGTAAGCTGGTTTGGGCTGGCATCGCGGAGAACGTGAAGATCAATCTGAAGGGCGCGCTGAAGTCGGGAAAAAATTCCGTGGCGATTCTCTATCAGAATTTTTATCACAACAAGTCGCATCCGCACGAGGGGGCGATCATCAAGCACAGTGGCGTGATGAAGCCGCTTGAGATCAGGGGAATGCTGGCCGGGCAGGAGTCGGTCATCACGGTGGACCAATTGGCGGTTCGGCAGGATCTGACCGGTGTGCGTGAGGGCTATGCGGCGCCCGGCCTGGATGATTCGGACTGGATCAAGGTGGCGCAGGGGGATAAGTATCTGCTGGATGATTCCATTGGAGAGCTTCTCTGGATGCGCCGACGTTTCACGATGGAAAGTGGGCCGGGCGTTCAATGCGCGGTCAAGCTGACGATTCCAAAGGCGGAGCGCCGCTGTTTCATTTATGTGAATGGGCAGGCCGTGGGCTGGTATGAATCGATCGGGCCGCAGCAGGATTTCTACCTTCCGGAATCCATGCTGAAAGAGGAAAATGTGTTGACGGTTCTGGTGGACGGGCATCACGGCTTCCTGGCGGAACCGGAGCTGGGCACATTCTATGAAACGGTGGAAATGAATGTGGTGTTGAATGGGTAAGCATGGATAATAAAGAAGGAGACGTTATGAGTTGTGGATTCAAGTGGTTGATGTTTCTACTGCAGGTATCGGTTCTGGCCCTTTTTACGGCCTGTGAAGGCGGAGGCGGGGGGTCGGATGATCCGACCGTGGATGTGACGGGAACCTGGCCGGGAACCATGGTGATGTATAAGAATTCCTATAACATTGCTATGGCTCTGGTCCAGAACGGGAGTGATGTGACGGGGGTCAACGCGGACAGCAGCATGTTTACGGGGAGCGTGGATGGTAACACGTTGTATCTTCGGGCGGAATCGCAGGAAGACGGTGGATTCGTGCGGATTGAGATGCAGGGTCCGGTGGAGAATAATACGATGAGTCTCTCGGGCAGTGTGTATGTTGAACTGACGGATGGAACTGCGGTGTCCGGTCCCGCGAGTTTCAATGGTACCAAGCGATAAATACAGAGTAGAACGCTGCGGTCGATCCGCATGGCAGAAGGCTGTGTGATTATGAAAAAATACGTAGAGCAATGGTTCAGTTCCGAGGATGGAAGACGGTATACGATATCGAAGCAGGATAATCTGGAGTTCGGCGAGGTGTCGCGCGGGGATCAGAAGATCTATGTGAACCCGGGAATCACCTATCAGAGTATCACCGGTTTCGGGACTTCGATGGATGAGAGCAGTGTGTATAATTTCAGCCAGATGCCGGAAAAGTCACAGAATGACATTCTGCATCAGCTGTTTGATCCCGCGCAGGGCGTAGGCTGGAATATTCTGCGCATCTGCTTTGGTTCGTCCGACTTCACCGGCAGGCCGTATTATTCGTATGACGACGTGCCGGAGGGAGAAACGGACTCGGATCTCAAACATTTCTCTATTCAAAAGGATATTGATTATCGGATTGTGGAATATATCAAGCGGGTCATGGAGATTAATCCGGAGGTGGTGGTGTTTGCCTCGCCCTGGAGTCCGCCTGCGTGGATGAAGGATTCCGGTACGATGTGCGGCGGCTCGCTGCTGCGGGAATATTATCCGGCGGCGGCACGTTATTATCGAATGGCGGTTCAAGCCTATGAGAAGCTGGGAATTCCAATTCAGGGCTTCACGGTTCAGAATGAGCCGCTGATGGATAACGGGAGCTATCCGACCTGCCGGTTCACCTGGCAGGAATTGAGCGCGTTTGTCAAAGAGCTGAAAAAGGAATTTTCCGCGCATGGGCTCACGACAAAAATCTGGCCGGTGGATCACAATTTTAATATGGCGATGAGTTATGGTGCGCGGATGCTGGAAGATCCCGAGGTGTGCGCGGCCGTGGATGGATTCTCCTTTCATGACTATCTGGACGAGCCGACCGAAATGACAACGCTGCATTTCCAGCATCCCGATAAACCGATATATTTCACGGAGCGTTCGGTGTGGGGTACGGGTGGTGTGGACCGGGTGATTCAATATCTGCGCAACTGGGCGAAATGCTATGTGGCGTGGGTGACTTGTTTGGATAACGAGCGGCAACCCAACAGTGGTTGCCATGGCGCGGATG
Source organism: Kiritimatiellia bacterium (assembly GCA_028708815.1). Classification (GTDB taxonomy): domain Bacteria; phylum Verrucomicrobiota; class Kiritimatiellia; order RZYC01; family RZYC01; genus JAQVYB01. Next base: position 8,796 of record JAQVYB010000084.1, read on the forward strand.
CGACGTTTGTGGTGCGGGATTTGGAAAAAGAGGGGGGGTATTACTATATCCCGGAGGTCTATCTTCTCGGTCAGTTGTCGGCCTTTATTCAACGCGATGCGAAGCGGGTGGAGTGTAACTACGGCAGTCGGAGTTTTGTGACGGCGGCGGCTTTTCTGAATCCTGACGACAGCGTGGTCCTGGTTGCCGTGAATCAGGATGGATGGGACAAGCAGATTGAGATTCAATGCGGCGACCAGCAGATCAAACCCCGAATACCGGCGAGAACCGTGGCCACATTCCGCTGGGCCAAAAACTAGCGGAGGAAACATGGCGCGTATTTATTCGGCTCACGGTTATGAATTCCGGGAAATCAGTTCTCCGGGCGGGCGGTTGCGGATGGCTCTTGTTCCGGAAGTGGGCGGGATGGGTACGTCGTTGCGTTGCGGAACGGGGGAGGATGCGCGGGAGCTTCTGTGGCTGCATGAGGATTTCTGGAAGGAGGGGAGCACGCAGCGCTATGGCGGCTGGCCGTTTCTTTTTCCGATCTGTGCGCGTTTGGAGTGCGACGGGGAGCCGGAGTGCTATCTGTATCGGGGGCGTCGCTACCGGATGCCGATTCACGGTTTTGCCTCGCGAGTTCCCTGGCGGGTGGTGGATGAGACGGATCATTCCATTTGCATGCGGTTGAATGACAACGAACAGACACGGGAACAATATCCCTTTTCGTTCGAGGTGACGTTGGCGTATTCGCTGGAAGACGATCGGATCGTTTGTGAGCAGCGGTATTGCAATACCGGGGATAAGCCGATGCCGTATTATGCAGGTTTTCACCCCTATTTTGCCACACCGCGTACGGGCGCAGGCAAGGAAGAGTGCACGGTGGATCTGCATCCGACGTGCCGGTATGTGTACAACAGCCGTCTGACCGATACGGTGGGCACGGCGGAGGCAATGAAGTTTCCGATACCCATTACCGAGCCGGGAATCAACGAACAGCTTTTCCGTGTGCCGCAGGGCGATTGTCGTGCTGAGATGACACTCCACGACGGATTACGTTTTCGGGTGGAGGCATCCGGAAACCAGGATGACGGCATGTATCCGTTTATTCAGCTTTTCACGCAGAAAGAACATCCGTTTTTCTGTATTGAGCCCTGGATGGGGGCACCGAACATGCTGAATGCCGTGGAAGGATCGCGCTGGATTGCGCCACATGAGGAGGAGTACGGTATTTTCAGTGTTAAGGTGGATGCGCCGAACTGAAATCCAATAGTCTGCGGCATTACACGCGTTAGGCCCTTATAAATTCAACCCCGACAAAAAAAAGGGATTTTCACCACCCGCTGGCGCTGGAGGGCACGGAGCCTCTTTGGATTCGCAGCATTTGAGTGCTCCTGCGCCCCGTCCGGGGCGCCTGAGTTGTTTTGTTTGCCTATTCCCGGGGTCATTCGACCCCGGGCTGTATTCAAAGACCCCTCCGGGGTCATTCTTACTCCCCAAATCGCGAACGCGATTTTGATTAAAGCGGGCGGGGGGCAAACAATCAACAGGAAGCCAGACGATGGTGCATCAAGGAACGTCAGTTGGGTTGCGGGTGGGCCCGCTTTAGGAGGGATTGGTAATCATTCCGTTGGCGGTGCGACGTAATAGGTTCCGTCGTTCACCCAGATGGTGTAATAATACGGCGTTCCGGGAAAACAGTTGGTGTGGATGTAAAAGGTGTTGGTGTAGGCATCGGTCAGCTTCGTGCCGTCGGTGAAGTTCTCGGGATAGTGATTGGTATTGACCAGCAGGCGGGTTTTATTATTGGGCAAGCCGCTGTTGGTTGGTGCCGTCCAGCGGAGGTAGATGTCGTTCGTCAGGGCAACGGCGTTGAAGGAGAATTCCTCGAGGACGGGTCCGAGATAGGTGTATTCCGCAGTAACTTGATTGTTGAACATGATCGTTTCTTCGGTGATGCATTCGGCGTTTATGAAGGCCCTGAATGAACGGAGTTTGGTGCCAGCTCCCGGGTAAAGATTGGTGAAGTTGAACGTTTTTATTTCGCCCGGATTCACAATGCCGACGTTTGTGACGGATTGATCGCCCAGCTCTCCGCAATTGGCAGGGGTCGGGCGGTTGGCCCAGACCGTTAAGGTACCTGCGTCGCCGGGGTCAGTGCCGACATTCCGTATGGATACAGAGGCTTCCACGGCATAGCGATCTACACTGGAATGCACGCCGACACTGGAAATTTCAAAATCGATAAACAGCTTCAATGAGAAGTGGGCCTGTAATGTACGCGCCTGATCCATGGTCAGGGAGAGGATTGCGTTGTTGGATTGGGCAGAGGGTACATCTCCGCTCCAATAGTCGAATTGCCAGTTGACGGCGGGCACGGCGGTAATGGTGACCAGTCCTCCAAGCGCATACCAGGCGCTTCCGTTGCCACCGCCCGTGACCGTTCCGCAGCCCTGAGTCGTCCAGGAGAGCTGGACATTGGTGCGCCAGTTCCAGGTCAGAATAACATTGTTGGAGTGGGTCATGATCATGGAGTTGGTGGTTCCGTTTGTCGGTTGATTGCCGCTGGCGGTCCAACCTGAGCAGACAAACTGAGTGCCGGGAGCATAGGCCGTTGCGGAAACCGTATTGGTCACGATATCGCCGTAGAGATTGGTGTGTGTGCCGACGGGCGGAGTGCCGGTTCCATGTATGCTCCGGATTTCAAGGATGAGTCGGGTGCGTTCAAACCGTGCGGTGATGGCGCGTGATCGATCCATGATTAATTGCAGCGGATTCTGATTCGTTTGTGCCGTCGGCACATCGCCCTGCCACCCGCCGAACGTCATGCCGGTGGCGGGAACGGCCTGGATCAGGTTGGTGTAGCTTCGTCGGGTCCATTCATTGGTGGCACCCGTCAACGAGCCGTTGCCGTCCACAGAACACGAAAGATAGACATTGGTGGCCCATATCCAGGTAAGCACGGCGTTGTTGGTGTGCGTCATGGTCATGCTGCAGTTGGTGCCGGTGAAGGGGATATTGCCGGTCATATTCCAGCCGATGCAAGTCAGCGAGGTATAGGTGCCGGGGATCGTTGAATTATAGAGATGGTTGGTCAGGAGGACGCCGTGCTGATTGGTGTAGGTGCCCGCGGGCGGGTCCGGTGTGCCGTAGAGGCTTTGAATGGTTAAGGTGCGTGATGCGCGTATGAAGGAGGCTGTGATGGAGTGGGGTGCGGTAAGCGTGAGTGAAAGCGGATTCTGATTGGTCTGCGCGCCTGCCAGGGTTCCCTGCCAACCTGCAAACGTGAAGCCGAGAGCCGGGACGGCGGTGACGATGACGGAGGATTGTGCGTCGTGCCAGCCCGATGTGGCGCCGGTGACGGAACCGTTGGATACAGCGGTTGCGGTGAATTGGTAATTGGTTTTCCAGTTCCAGGTCAGGTTCATGTTATTGGTCTGAACTGCGGAGAAGGCGGTGGTTGTTCCGCTGGTTGGGGTATTGCCTGAGAGGGACCAGCCGGAGCAGGCGTAGCGGATACCGGCTGTTCCGGGCACCGGAGTATTCACCGAGCAGGATACCGATGAGCCGTGAATATTGGAGTGGGAACCCATGGAAGGCGTGGGCGAGCCGTAGGTGCTGGCGACGGTGAGATTGCGATAGACTTCGGTGAAGCGGGCACGGATGGTGCGCGGTCGATCCAGCAGCAGGAAGAGCGGGTTGTTATTGGTCTGCGCGGTCGGAACATCGAGTTGCCATCCCAGAAAGGCGCCGCCTGACACGGGGATCGGTACTGCCTGGACCGTCGTATTTTCCGGATACCATCCAGACGGATGTCCGGTTACGGTGCCGCTCCCTGTGCAGGAAAAACTGTAATAATAATTCGTGGCGTCCCACAGCCAGGTCAGGACGGCATGGTTCGTCAGTGTAATCGAGGTGGACGTATTGGTGCCGGAAAGCGGGGTGTTGCCGGCCATGGTCCAACCCGTGCAGAGGTACTGGGTCCCGCCGGATGAAGAGGGCGATCCGGAAGACGCGGTGAGGGTGGTCCCCCGGGAGTAGGTGTGCGTGCCAACAGTCGGTGAGGGTAAGCCGCGCGGGGAGATAATTTCCAGGTTGGATTCTTCCTGATAAAAGACAGCCTGAATGGAGTGTCCGTTGGTCATTGTGATGGTCAACGGGTTGTTGTTGGTGAGGGCTGAAGGCAGGTTTCCGGACCAGCCAACGAAATGGCTATACACATTGTTTGGCGTGGCGGTGAGTGTGAGTGATTGCCCCAGGTCATACCATCCCGAAGAAGCACCGGAAATTTCCCCGGGGCCGGATACGGTGCGATTCAGGTAGAGATTGGTTTTCCAGTTCCAGGTGATGGAGGCCTGGTTGGTAATGGTCATGCTGAAAGAGCGGGTGCTTCCGGAAGCCGGGGCGTGCCCGGTCATGTTCCAACCTGTGCAGACCATCTGGGTATAGGTGCCGGCACTGACCGGGGAGTTCACGGATGGATTGATGGTGGTCATGCAGTCATAGGAGTGTGACCCGTTGGATGGAGTCGGTGTGCCATAGGCGGAAGAGACATCCACGGTGCGCTGTTCAATCCAGAAATCGGCCTGAATGCTGCGCTTTCGATCCATCAGGAGCGTCAGTGGGTTCTGATTGGTTTGAGCCGCAGGAACATCGCCGCTCCAGCCGGAAAAATGTTCAAAGGAATCGGGTACGGCGGTGATGTTGATGCTTTGGTTGCGGGTGTACCATCCCGACGTTTGGCCGGTCAGGCTGCCATGTCCATCGGTGGAGGCGGTGAGTTGCACGTTAGTGACCGTCCATCGCCAGGTAAGCGTTGCATTATTGGTAAGGTTCATGGAAAACGAGTTGGTGCTGCCGGAGGAGGGCGTGTTCCCGGAAAGGGTCCATCCCGTGCAGAAATACTGCGTACCGGCAGCCAGCGTTTGCGGGGAGACGGCCTGGCAGGTAAATGATGCGTTGTAATTGTAGGTATTGGCACCTGTTGCAGGTGTGGTTGAGCCGTGGGCACTGGATACCGTCAACGTGTGCTGATCAATGGAGAAATTGGCGGTAATACTGCGTGCCTGATCCATGGTCAGGATCAGCGGATTGTCGGAGCTTTGAGCGCCGGGCACCTGACCGCTCCACGAGGCAAAGTGATAATGGGCGTCAGCCGATGGTGCGGCGGTGACGGCGGTGTGTTGGCGGTACCATCCGTTGGATGAACCGCTTAGTGATCCATGGCTGCCGGCTGTGACGGCATACTGCACATTGGTAACACCCCATATCCAGGTCAACACAGCATCATTGGTGTGCGTCATGACAAAGGAGTTGGTTGTGCCGAAAGTCGGGGTGTTCCCGGATAGAGACCAGCCGGTGCAGAAGTATTGGGTGCCGGATCCCGAGATCGGTGTGCTGACTGAATTGGTTTGTATTGTTCCATAGACATTGGTCATCAGGCCGGACGGAGGTACGCAGGTTGAGCGCGGAGAAACAATGGAAAGAGTCGGGCTCACACAGGTGCGGGCCCAGGCAATATTATTGGCCGGATAAATGTCACGTCCGGTGAGAAAGGCTTCCGTTCGGTTGCTGAAACTGCCGGAAGCGGAAGCGGAAACCAACCCGGTGATGGCCAGTTCAAAACCTGTAAAGGGCGCCATTTCACCAATGGTGCAGGAGATTCGTCCATTTCCATGATTGGAGACGGACGCGTCGGCCCCGAGAAAGGAAACCGTAGCGGGAAGCTGATTGCTGAGAACGACATCGCGAGCGGTTCCTGAACTTATATTGGTGACACTGATCTGATAGACCAATTCGGTGTTCGGGCGCAGACAGGACGGTTGCGAAATCGACTCCACGCGCAGATCAATGTTGGTGCAGATCAGTTCAGCGGCATATACGCTGCTGAAAATCTGACCGTTATCTTCGTAAACAATAATAATGTCACCGTATATCGGATTGATCGCCGTGCTGATAGCGTCGACGGAGCCAACCACATGGACCGGCGTGGAGAACGTCGCTCCCAAATTGGTGCTGACGCGGTAGTAGACGCCGCTTGAGCAGAGGTAGGTATCTACGAGGTTTCCTGCGCTATCGGTCGCCAGGGAGCGTCCGTGTTCCAGTGTGTTTTCAGCCGTCAAGTTAGCGGAGGTGTTGGAATCGGTGTTGATTCTCGTGATGTAATTACTGCTGCCGCCTATGAAAAGATAGTCTCCCGATTCAACAAAGAGCCCGGCCACCGAAGGATAGTACACTTTACAGGAGACGCATTGCGTCGCGCCGAAGGAGGCGCCGTAATCGGTACTTTTAAAATAGCGGATGTCGGGGTCATCGGTTTCGGCCAGCACCTCATGGTTACGCACGTTCACAATCACATCTGCAAAGAGGCGGTTGGTATCCAGCGGAATCGCGGTGAAACTGCCCGAGCCGTATGAAGTATTGCGCAGGAGAGGTCCGCCGCTGCCGGGCAGAATGTAGACATAAGGAGCGTCCAGAGCCATGCGAACATGTGAAGGGGATTCTGCAATGAGGTTGGGTGTGTTGAAGGTGGTTTGATTGGTGCTTCGGGCCAAGTAAACGGAGGAATCCGTTTCCACCCAGACCAGGTTCAGAGCACCCTGCTGATCAATGGCCAATTCGCATTCCGCGTTTACGTTGGTAACCAGAATGCTCGCCTCGAATGATGCACCGCGATTCGTACTGCGGGCTACACGAATGCCGTTGGTGCCATGAAAAGCAATGAACACGGCGCCGGAGGAATCCACGGCGATATTGCGACTGGTGTCCGGGGTTCCGATGGAGTTTCCCCGCTGCACATCATTGACCATGACGTTGGTGTGCAGCAGTGATGCCGTAACCGGGGTGCAAAGCAGGCATGCAACGAATGTTATCCACGTCGTGGCGTATAGCGCTGTCCGGTTTTTCCCCATGCTGAAATTCCTTAACCCGATTGAAACACCTATTGATGGAGCATACCCATTTTAACGTTATTTGTACATGACTTAAGCGGGAGACCCGCCACTCGGATGACGTTCTTTGATTCTCCAGCAGTTTGCTTCCATGTTGATTGTTTGATACCTGCCCGCTTTAGTAACTTATAAATTCAACCCCGACAAAAAAAACGAGATTTTCACCGCCTGCTTTGCTGGAGGACACGGAGCTTCTTTCGATTCGCAGCATTTGAGTGCTCCTGCACCCCGTCCGGGGCGCTTGAGTTGTTTTGTTTGCCTATTCCCGGGGTCATTCGACCCCGGGCTGTATTCCAAGACCCCTCCGGGGTCATTCTTGCTCCCCAAATCGCGGGCGCGATGTGAGAACAAGACGACCCCGGGAAGGCGTGACGAAAAAAAGCAAGAACCCCGGGCGGGGTGCAGGAGCCGAAAAGACTGGAGCCCCGGCGACCTCGCCGGGAAAAGAGCGTCTCCAGAGAGGGAAAAGAGCGTCGCGGGGGCGCGACGTCTCCAGAGAGGGAAAAGAGCGTCGCGGGGGCGCGACGTCTCCAGAGAGGGAAAAGAGCGTCGCGGGGGCGCGACGTCTCCAGAGAGGGAAAAGTGCGTCGCGGGGGCGCGACGTCTCCAAAATCGTTTTCCCATCGCTTCTCATCTTCTTTCCTTCGCGCTCTCTGCGTTCTTTGTGGTGAACGTTGATCTTCCGGACAGCGTGAAAATATTACATTTATGTGCATTGGCGACCGTTCGTGATTCGAGCTCTTGTTTTGCTGTTCCTGTTTCCTTTCCATTTTATCCAAGCATTTGCAATACAGCCTGCGGCATGGTATTGGCCTGCGCCAGCATCGCCTGGCCAATCTGAACCAGAATCTGATATTTCGAGTATTGAGTGGTTTCGTAGGCGATGTCTGCATCCCGGATGCGTGATTCGGTTGCGCGGGCGTTTTCTTCATAATTGCGCAGGCCGTCGAGTGTTTGTTCCATGCGTTTCATTTCGGCGCCGAGGACCGCCCGGATGGAGCTGATGTGGTCGATGCCCAGATTCAATTTGTCCACGGCGCCCTGCGCGGCGGATTGCTGTGAAATGGAGAGATGCTGACCGGAGAGGAGACTTCCCCAGCGCACGGTGTGATAGGTGGAACCAAGCAGCGTCATATTGATAGAGCCGTAGGAATAGGCGGCATAGGAGCCGATCACATCAAAATTGCCCGCTTCCAGATTTATTTCATCCTCAGTGAAAACCTGATTGCTGTCGGGGCCGATCTGTAGCTTCACATTGTTTTGCAGACGATAATCAGCCGTAGGACCGGTGTTGGTCCAGGAGAAGGAATCGCCTGTGCCGTAAGCACCTGAAGAAGGGGCGGCAATGTTGAGTCGGAACCCGTTGCCCCCATC
>JAQVYB010000085.1 GCA_028708815.1 Kiritimatiellia bacterium
GGGAAAGAGCGACGGCTGTTCTGAATGCTCTGCAGTTGAGGTGATTGACGAAATTGCAAAACCAGGCGGGCTTGTAATACCTGCTCATGTCGATCAGGCCAACGGACTTTTTACGGTTTGTACCGGCAACACACTGGAGCAGGTGTTCGACAACAAGTGTGTCTTTGCCATGGAGGTCACAGGCCTTGCTCAGGCAAAACCGCCGCTCTACATCGGCAAGAATTTGAATTGGGCAGAGGTTCTTGGAACCGATTCCCATCATCCGTCCGGCACCGGCGGTCAACGCTACCCTGGGAGCCATTTCACCTGGGTAAAAATGTCGGAGCCATCCTATGACGGATTACGGCTGGCGCTCATTGATGGGGCTCTTTCACTGAAGCGGTCAGACCGCTTCACTGGTGACCCCAATACCCATGGACAACTCGCCATCGAAAGCATCGTGGTTGACGATGCGAAGTACCTGGGCAGAGGGCAATCCTTTTCTTGCCAACTGAACCCCTGGCTCAACACCATCATTGGTGGACGAGGCACCGGGAAATCGACTTCGTTGGAGTTCCTGCGGATTGCTCTCAAGCGGAAGGGAGAAATCCCCAGGAGCCTTGAAAAGGAATTTACCAAGTACAGTCAAACATCGAGCGACCGCCAGGATGAAGGGCTGTTAAAAGATGCCACGAAAATCACCGTCGGCTTTAGAAAAGACGGTGGCCGCTTTCGAATCACCTGGTCTAACGCCGACAACAGACACGCCATAGAGGAAGAAACCGCTCCCGGAACCTGGAGTGCTTCCGAGGGAGACATCGCACAACGATTTCCCGTCAGGATTTACAGCCAGAAGCAGATTTTTGAGCTGGCAAAGCATCCCCAGGCGCTCTTGCAGGTGGTCGATGATGCCCCAGCGGTCAATCATCGTGATTGGCAACTTGAGTGGGAGGAACTGGCTTCCAAATATCTCTCGTTTCGCGCCCAGGAGCGTGAAGTTCAGGCCGGACTTCAGGAAGAATCGGTAATCAAAGGTCAGCTTGAGGACGTCAAACGCAAGCTCGAAGTTTTTGAAAAGGCGGGCCATGCGGACGTCCTTAAGGCTTACCAGCTCAGACAGAACCAGAGCAAGGCCATCGATTCCTGGGAAAAGACCTGGGAGGGTTCCGCCGAACAGGTCCGGGACATCTCAGGAAGCCTGTTGCCACCAGAATTGGATTCACAGCATTTCGACGTTGGGAATGCGGGTGATAAAGAGCTGATCGACGCTGCAGCGGACATCCGTGCGACGTTTGAGAAACTCCAGAGTGAGATGGATTCAATCGCGCAGCGGATTGATGATGCGAAGAGCGCATGGAATCAAGCGCGGCCCGGCCTGGAAATATCAAAGAAAATCATAACGGCGAACCAGGAATACACTGACCTCCTCGGTCAACTCAGCGCAGCAGGTGCGGGCGATCCCTCGGCATATGGTGTTCTGGTTAAGCAGCGGCAAGATCTCGAGGAGAAGCTCAAGGGGTTCAACAAGAAGAGAGAAACTCTTGCGCAGCATCAAAAGAGCGCGGAAGAGTGCTTGGCCAAACTCCATGAGCATCGGGCCAAGATAACCAAGCTTCGAGAGGACTTTCTCAAGGATACCCTCGTCGGCAATTCATATGTACAGATCAATGTCATTCCGTTTGGAAACAAGATCACGGTTGAGGAAGAGTTCCGTAACCTAATCGACCGGGGCAATGGCGGCTTTGATCGCGACATCGGCGTAGTCGACGGAGATGAGGGCCTGCTGGCTACACTGACGCAGGACTCTTCCAAAGCCATGGAAGAAAAAATTGCGGCACTGAAATCATCGCTGCTGGCCATCCATGCGAACGATACAACGGCCGTGACAGCAGCCAAAGATCGACGCTTTGTCTCCCACATTCAGGGACTGGCCCCCGAACAAATAGATCGAATCTGCTGCTGGTTTCCCGATGACTCCCTGGACGTCAGATACAGCCTCAAGGATAGGGAGAGCTTCAAACCCGTGGAGCAAGGATCGCCGGGGCAAAAAACGGCTGCACTCCTGGCCTTTATCCTTTCGTATGGCAATGAGCCTCTCGTGCTTGACCAGCCAGAAGACGATCTCGACAACCACTTGATTTATGATCTGATTGTAACGCAACTGCGGGAGATAAAGCAGAAGCGACAGGTTCTAATCGTCACGCACAACGCCAACATCGTTGTGAATGGCGATGCGGAAAACGTTATCGCTCTTGATGTGAGGTCAGGGCAAACCCGAATCGTGACGCAAGGAGGACTTCAGGAGCGTTCCATAAGAGATGAAATCTGCAAAGTTATGGAAGGTGGTAAAGAGGCGTTTGACCAGAGATATAAGCGAATCAATGCCGGAATCGCATAACAAGGCGCTGCACTCGGACGGCAATTCCGCTGCGCGCCATTGCCGCCGGTGAGCTTGGTCGCTTCCCCAGCATATTATGAAACACAATACCGACAAAATAGATGAAGTCACGCTGGCTCTTTTGTATCTCGTCGCGCATGGCCGGGTGGAGGGATTTGGAGCGCGGGCATGGAAAGGGTTTGATTGGGATACGATGGATCGTTTGCATGAGAAAGGATTCATCGCGGAACCCAAAGGCAAAGCCAAGTCGGTCGTTATGACTGAACAGGGATTCCAGAAAGCCAAAGACTTTTTGAGCAGTTTTTCGGCGAGGAAGAATAGACTCGGAAAAACGGGGCGTTTTCCAATCATTGGAAAAATGCACAAGAAAGTTTCCAATCGTTGGAAAAATCTCCCGACGCCGGATGCGGAGACGTCGAAGTCATAACGAGGAGGTCATTATGCGTTCTGTGTTTGTCCTTTTGTGGATGGTGATCGCGGTGTCGGGAATATGCGGTTGCTCAAGGAATGACTCATCCCGGGCCGAGCTGGAAGACCGCCTGGCCCAGGCGGAAAAGGAACTCGCCGTCCTGAAAAATCAAACGCCTGCAAAGCCTGCCGCTCCTTCGAAGCCGCCGGCGCCGGAAAGCCGGGGTGCCGTCCCGGCCCTGGCACCCCATGATGCGGGCGTATTCTCCATCCGCAAGCCCGTGGATTGGGAACTCCTCACCGCAGGGCAATGCACTACGCTGGCCTTTCTGATCCGCGACCGCTCCAATCCCCTGCGTCAGGTTTTTTATTTTGGCGAGGTCGGTCCCTTCTACATGAGCGAACAGCAGAAGCAGATGGACTACCAATACATGAACATGGGCGGCTACCCCATCTCATATATCGAAATGCCCGTCATCACGCCCCTCACACCCGAACACTTCATCCGGCAGTTCCATCTCATCGCCGACACCTCCGTGGCCCGGCGATTCATGCCGCAGTGTCCGCGCCTGGAACAAATCCAGATCATTTCCTCCACGCCGCAATCCTCCGCCTTTACGATGCCTGACGCGCAAACCACCCTCATTCGGGCGCTGTTTACGCACGATGGACAGGTGGGCGAAGGCCTCTTCCTGGTCACGGTGGCCCCCTTCGCGCCATTCATGAACGGCCCGGGCGGCGGCACCGGGATCGCCTTCTCCTTTACCGGCATCACAGCACCCAAAGACGAATTCGCCGCCCTGGAACCCATGCTTTCCGCCTGTGTCTCCAGTTTCAATCTGAGCCCGGCCTATGTGCAAAATTGCCTGAACATGCAGCAACAACAGTATGCGGGGATCATGAAGGCCGGCGACACCCTGCGCGAGACATCGGACATCATCGTCAACGGCTGGCAGAACCGCAACAAGTCGGAGGACATCATCGCCGCAAAACGAAGTGATGCCATTCTCGGCAAAGAACGGCTGTACGACCCCGACTCAGGCTCGGTCTATGAATTCCAGAACGGCTTTTATGACGAGTATCGCTCGAATCCCCAGCGGTATGAACAAAGCAATCTGCAACCGTTGCCCGACAACCGGCCCGACCTGTGGACAGCTCCCACTCTGGATGGTTCTCGCCATCTGCGGGCGTTCTAGGAACCGCGCTCCGCAGTCCCAATGGAGGTTGACGTGAAAAGTCGACGGGATTTCTATTCGTGCGATGAGTGAAATTCGTGATCCGGTTCCTGCTTTCCTGAGTTCCCGATTTAATAACCAGCCGAACAGACGTTCGGCGGTCCCGGAGTGGACAGCCATCTTCGTTCGTCATTCCTTGCTTCCGGCAGGTCGCGGGTTATTGCAGCGGTTGCCGCATTAGATGGGGACGGTATCGACGACTTCGCGTACGAAGGCACTGTACCGCTGAAATAGAATTCACCGCAAAGAACGCAGAGATGCGGAGGAGAAGGTGTCCACAGATTACACAGATTTCGCAGATTGAAGCGAAGGCAGGATAACGGGAAGTCTTTTGGAGACCCGGCGCCCTCGCCGGGGAAGAGCGGCGCGGGGGCGCACCGGCTCCAAAGAAGAAGGAATGCAGCGCGAAGCCGATGCCGCTCCCGTATGCGGGAAGAAGTACGATTTGGTCTCCAATTTTATTCGTTCCAGGGCTTCGTCGAGGAGGAGGTGGGCGGGATGCTGCTTGTTCTGCGTAGATACCAGAAGCGAAGCATGGGTCCCCCGCCTCCTCCTTGCCTGGGCTGTGCTGGAGCGCCAGTCGCTCGGAGAGCGGCGGCCCACTTTGGAGCATCGAACAGTCCGGTATTTTTTCGGGCGAAAATCCCCGACTTTTGGCAACGAGGAGTCGGTGCGGAGCAGCAAATCGCCTGTTGAAAGACCTTTTCTGGCTCGAATCAGGAGCGATTTGGACTGGAAACGCATTGAAGTGCATCATCAGGTCATTTAGGATTTTAACTAAGCAACGAAGGGATGTGTTATGTCGTTTGATCAAACCGTCATAGAATCCGTAGCCGCTCTCATCGGGATGATTTTTCTTGGGATGGGACTGAGGCATTTCGGAATTCTCAAGGAGGAGGATGGGGGACTGTTCGCGCGCCTGATTACGCAATATACTCTTCCGGCTCTGATTTTCGCATCGCTTTCGACCAGTTCCATTGACTTTCGCAAGCTGTTGCTGGCGGTGGTTATGATTGGTTCGCAAGGGTTATGTGCGCTGCTGGCATGGGGTGTGAGCAATCTGCTGCGATTGTCCCGTGCGCGCAAGGGAGCTCTGATCCTGGGTTCCACTTTCACCAGTTCGGGATTTCTCGGTTATGCTCTGGTGGAGGAAATCTATACGAATAACTCGGCGGCATTGGCCGATGCCTAAGAATAACTGGGTGCTTGGTACCTTTTATCGGGTACTTCACATCAGCAGCGGTGCCAACACCCTGCTTGTGACATTAACGATTGGCGTGATGCTGCATTTCAGGGACTTTCGAGCGGTGTGGCTGATCGTTCTGCTGGCCTGTGTGATCAAACTGTTTCTACAGCCGCTTTTTGCGTTCGGACAATCAACGTTGTTTGGATTCCCACCCGTCTGGCATCAAATCGTTGTACTCGAAGCATCCATGCCTACGGCCGCCCTCTCGGCTGTGTTTGCCAAGCGGTATGGATGCGATGCCGAACTGACCAGCATTCTCGTATTCACGACCTTTATCTCTTCCATCCTGACTATTGTAAGCATGATCTGGCTGTTGGGCTGATCGCGGTGTTGGGGCATCCGGGGTTAGACCGTAATTCTTCACTTTAAGCAACGAAGGGCAGGTGGAGTCTTGAAATCATTTTGCTGAAAGGCCGTTTTCCACGGTTTGCAGGATGATGCCAATCAGGAATCTCACGCCAAGACGCCAGGAATGAAAAGAGAACGATTGGATGAATCTTAAATTCTTTGCGTGAGACCAATAACTTCGTATCTTTGCGTGAGATAATCCGTATTTGAAAGGTTCGAAATCATGACCAACCCAGAGACCCAAAAACAGGAGATAAGCGTGAAGGCCGTATTGGACAATGAGCCGATCTTTGATCGGGTGGTTTCCATTCTCGAACAGGCCCGAACCAATGTTGTCCGCGCCGTCAATTCGAATATGGTGTGGGCCTACTGGTTGATTGGGCGCGAAATTATTCAGGAGTTGCAGGGCGGTGAAGAGCGGGCGGAGTATGGCAAGAAGGTTGTTGAAGATCTTTCTGCACGGCTTACGGAACGGTATGGAAAGGGTTTTTCCGTCACAACGCTTCAGTATTTTCGGAAATTCCATTTGGCTTACCTGGGTCGGTGCTCCGGAATTCCACGCCCGCTGGGCGTGGAATCTTCCGACTCCATCGAATATTCAGAGAAACCACGCCCGTTGGGCGCAGAATCTTCGGCAATTCTCCACCCGTTGGGAAGAGAATTGGTCACCGCCCCAACTCCGTGCCTGGCGAATACCGAATTGCCCCAAGGCTTTTCTCCGCAACTATCTTGGTCTCACTACCGTGCGTTGATGCGGGTAAGGGATGAAGCCGTGCGTAATTTTTATGAGCGGGAAGCCGTGGAGGGCGGATGGGATAAACGCACACTGGAACGTCAAATCCATACGCAATACTATGAGCGCTGTCTGCATAGCCAGCTACCTGATCGCATGATCGCAGAGGGTCGGCAACTGCAAAAAACGGTTCCATCTGCGGCGGAGACACTCAAGAACCCTTATGTGCTGGAATTTCTCGGTTATCCAAATTTTGCCGAACTGCACGAATCCGATGTGGAGCGCGCCATCATCACACATCTGCAGCGCTTCCTGCTGGAGCTGGGCAGCGGGTTTGCCTTTGTCGCCCGTCAAAAGCATATCCGCATCGAAGAGGATGATCGCTATGTGGATCTGGTCTTTTATCATTGCCGGCTGAAATTTTACCTGTTGATTGACCTCAAACAAGGGAAATTGACTCATGCGGATGTCGGTCAGATGGATGGGTATGTGCGCATGTTTGACGGGCTTTTTCTGGCACCGGACGACAACCCGACAATTGGGTTGATCCTCTGCACGGAAAAGTGTGACACCGTCGCCCGCTACTCGGTACTCAACGATCGAAAGCAAATCTTTGCCTCCAAATATCTGCCGTACCTGCCGACAGAAGAGCAGTTAAAATTTGAAATCGAGCGGGAGCGCCGACTGATTGAGGCCTCTTATGATCACAAGAAGGAAGAGAACGAATCATGACTGGGCACCCGGTGTTAGTCCGTAATTCTTCACGTTAAACCCCCTTGGTTTTTTGGGCGTCTCCTTCGTCGGTCCGTTTCTCACCGGTCGCAATCCAGCCATCCTGCTTTGCGATTCCAGCTCGTAGCGCTGGATATACTTGGCCCCTTCTTTTTCTCCCAGATAGCGTCTTCGCGATTGACTCCTATTGATGCGCCCACTATCTTCTCTTCATGAATTCCGAAAATAAATATCGCATCCTGTTCGTAATAAGCGCGTTATGCTTCGTACCCCTTCGCGGCCTCGTGGCGCAATGCCCGTCGAATCCAAAGGAGTTGGCGAAGGAAGTGGACCAGGAGCTGGGCTACCTGCTTTCTTTGGCAGACCCGAAGACAACGAGTCGCTTTGAACTGGGGAAAATAGAATGCCTCCTGGATTTTGTTCAAAAAAACTCCGCGGCTCCGGATTATCGACCAGCAGAAATAGACGGGACCGTGTCCGCCTATTACGCTTTTTCGGTAAATACATCGCTGAGCAATCTTTTACGTTACTGCTACAGTCCGGAACTCAATTCAGCCATACTTATGCCTTCGGTCGTGCGGTCGTTCAGTTGGGAGGAAATCAATGGAATCAAGCAGGGCGCTGCACCTGACCTCTTCGAAGAGCTTTCCACCCTGACAGCGCCGTTTTCCTTTTGCGGAGTCGGTCGCCAAAACCTGACCCCCGACATCAATACCGGGGCCTATTTTTCCTACTCCGAGAACCAATGTATGATCCTCATTCCAGGTGCTCTTAAAACCTTCATTACCATCGGAGTGCAACGCGACAAGTCTGAGGTGGGGAAAAAAGGTGCCGTGATAGGGGATGACGATCAGTGGATTTATCTCTATTCGGGTGAGCAGGGGGTTACGGCACGCGGCATTGGCTGGGCCAAAACGTACATTTACGCGGCGTCGTCCGTCACGGTGTATTCTGAAACCGAAAGCAATACCCTGAACGTGTCCGCCTTCAAGTGGCTGGATGCCGGTTGGTCCGGCTTTAATATGTCAAAAACAAAACACCTGATCAATGGGATGCAGCGATTTGCGGACACATTGAAATACGTCATGGAATCCCCCCGTCTGCCCGCCTATGAGATTCTTTTGGGCGAGCAGCAAAAAGTAGCGGCAATCCCGCCGGAAGAATTGCGGGAACAGGTTGCGCCCTACTTCGCCATGGTGGCTGCGATGGATGATCCGCTTGTGAAACGAGAGCCGTTTTCAACCCAGTTGACTTCAGGAAACTACCTGCAATCGCTCTCGCCAAGCGATATGGAGAAAATTCTTCTCACGGAGTATCTCAAGGGTCAGTTGGGTGGGCAGCCATTGATCGCTGCGCCACAGGCAATGAGTCCGACAGATCATTCGGTGAATTAGGACGCCCTCTTCTTTCCCGGTGTAGCGTCGCGAATACGGATTTCGCAAAAGGACGCAGGGAACGCAAAGAAGAAGCCTAAAAGTGGGTAGGGGGCTGAGCCGGCTGGGAAAGTGCGCAAAACCCGCAAAAAACGTCGAAAATGGGCGAAAAGTGGCTCAAAACCAAAGAAAAACGCCGAAAACGCGTCAAAATTCATGAAAAACGCCGAAAACGCGTCAAAATTCATGAAAAACGCCGAAAAATGATGCCAAAACGCCTGAAAATCGAAAAAAACGGGAAATCGGGAATGCATTTCTCGCAGAGCGCAGAGAGGACGCAGAGAGTAGCCCGGCACTCGCCGAGTGCTGGGGAAAATGCGCAGAAGAGTATACGTATTTTGGAGTACGTAGGGCAAAGCCGCGGATGCGGCACGCGACGCCGCTCTGTTTCAGGAAGACAAACGAGGAACGAGAGCGGTTTCCGGAATCTTCGTTCTTTCCGCATAAACGGCCAATCAGGTGATTGGCGTTCCCGGGATTGTCCATTTTTGCGATCAGTGCGTTCTTCTTGACCTCCATAGCTTCATGCGCAGGAAGTTCGCGGCGGGATGTCCAAACTTCGCCGATTTTCATCCGAAACGGCGCTTTACATCCTCGCGTCCTCTTTCGATAATCATTTTTTCATAATAGAGGAACGTGATGCAGGTCGTAGCCGGAAATTTCGGCGTATGAATGCTGTCCCGGGTGGTATCGAAAAAGCCGGTGCGAACCCGATTTTAAACTATCTGTCAAAAGGGGCCTTATGCCGAAAAAAGGGACGATGGAACATCAAATCAGCGACGCCATTATTAACTTTGAAAAGGAATATATGGGGCGTGGCCCCCTCGAAACCCGAACGTTTATCATTGAGAATATGATTATCGTGCGATTGAAAGGCGTCTTGACCCGAGCCGAACTGCAACTGGTGAAAGCGGAGGATTCGGATCGCGGACGGAAGCTGATTAAAGAAATGCGCATTGAATTGATCGAAAAGGGTCGTCCGTTGCTGGATGCCGCCGTTGGCGCCATTACCGGCCAGAAGGTGGTCAGTCTTCACACGGATATCAGCACCATTACCGGAGAACGGGTGATTATTTTCACCACGCAGAATATTGTTGTTCAATCTGCTTGACGGGAATCCATTGTCCCCGTACTTTGCCCGCCACATCACAACGGTGGATTAACTGAGGGTCTTTCGAGACCGGCAGAAGATAGGCCGCAGTGCATACCCATGCATTGCGGCCTGTTTTTTTTATTCGGGATACCCGACGCCACCGTAGCGATCGGCAAAGCCGGTGCCAAAAACGCCGCCCTTCTGGCGGTGCAGATTCTTTCGCTCATGGATTCTGAAATGAAAAATAAACAGGGTTCTTTTCGAGAGGAAATGGCCCGAGAAGTGGAACTGGCCGATGCAGGAATCGGCTGACAACAAACAAGGAGAGACCCCGATGACCAAGAACAAAAAACTGCTGGCGTGGGTGGCGGAAGTTGAAAAAATGTGTACTCCGGACCGTGTGGTCTGGTGTGATGGCTCAAAGGCCGAATACGACCGTCTGATGGCCGAAATGGTTGCCAGCGGCGCAGCCATTAAGCTGAACGAAGAAAAACGCCCGAACAGCTTTGCCTTCAATTCCGACCCGTCCGATGTGGCGCGCGTTGAAAACCGCACCTACATCGCTTCCGTCAACAAGGAAGATGCCGGGCCGACCAACAACTGGATCGATCCGGTTGAGCTGAAAAAAACCATGACGGAACTCTACGCCGGCTGCATGAAGGGCCGCACGATGTATGTGATCCCGTTCTCCATGGGCCCGATCGGCTCTCCGATCGCCAAGAATGCGATCGAAATCACCGATTCCCCCTATGTGGTGTGTAACATGCATATCATGACCCGAGTCAGCACCGAAGTCCTTCGTTTGATCGAAAAGACCGACGAGTTTATCCCCTGCCTGCACTCGGTGGGTGCTCCGCTTGAGCCCGGTCAAAAAGACGTTCGCTGGCCCTGCGCCCCGCTCGAAAAGAAATATATTGCCCACTTCACGGATGAAAACCTGATCTGGTCCTACGGTTCCGGGTATGGTGGCAATGCGCTGCTGGGGAAAAAATGTCTGGCCCTGCGGATTGCCTCCAACATGGCTCGCAAAGAAGGCTGGATGGCCGAGCACATGCTCATCCTGCGCTTCACCAATCCGGAAGGAAAACAGTTCCACATTGCGGCGGCTTTTCCGTCCGCCTGTGGCAAGACCAACCTGGCCATGCTGCAGTCCACCGTTCCGGGATGGAAAGTGGAAACCATCGGCGATGATATCGCCTGGATGAAACCAGGTCCGGACGGCCGACTCTACGCGATCAATCCGGAAGCAGGGTTCTTCGGCGTTGCGCCGGGGACGGCGGCGTATTCCAACCCGATGGCTCTTGCCGCCTGCGCAAAAGACGCCATCTTTACCAACGTTGTTGTCACTCCGGATTTGGATGTCTGGTGGGAAGACATGGGGGTGAAATGCGAGGGTGGAACGGATTGGAAGAACAACCCGTGGACTCCGGACATGAAGGACGCCGAGGGCAAAAAGATCAAAGGCGCTCACCCGAACAGCCGCTTCACCGCCCGCGCAGCCAACTGCCCGGTTATCTGTCCCGACTGGGAAGATCCGGCCGGCGTACCGATTGACATCTTTGTCTTCGGGGGCAAACGGACTGCCGTGATGCCGCTTGTTCACGAAGCCTTCAACTTCGAACATGGGGTGTATATGGGGGCAACCGCTTCCTCTGAAGCGACGGCCGCATCGCTTGACCAGGCGGCCCTGCGTTTCGACCCCTTCGCAATGACCCCGTTCATCGGCTACCATGCCGGCGACTACCTGCAGCACTGGTTCGATATGGGTGATCTGCTGGGCGACAAAGCTCCGCGTTGCTTCTACGTGAACTGGTTCCGCAAAACCGATGACGGCAAATGGCTCTGGCCCGGTTTCGGCGAAAACAGTCGCGTCCTGAAGTGGATGTGCGATCGCGTCGAAGGTAAAGTCGGCGCCCGCGAAACGGCCATTGGTTTGATGCCCCGGGAAGGCGACCTGACCCTTGAGGGGCTGAATATCCCGGCCGCCGACTGGGCGGAGCTGATGAAGGTCGACAAGGAACTCTTCAAATCGACGCTGGCGGATGCTGAAAAGTATCTGGCCGCCTTCGGAGACAAGCTTCCGGTTCGCATGAAAGAACAGCTCGAAGCACTCAAAAAACGGCTGGGCTAATTCCATCCCGAACTCCAACGAACAGGCTCCCTTCGGGGGGCCTGTTTTTTTCTCTCGAAAAAGCGCCCGATGCCGGGATGATCAGGAAAGCAGGAAAGGGAAATGAGCGTATCTCGCAGAGTGCGCGGGGGGCCGTGCGAGTAGCCCGGCACTCACCGAGTGACCAATAACGACTTCCAAAATCCAACTCAGGTCTCAACCCTCCGCCTTTACCCCTCAGCAACAGACCCAGTATACAACTAGCTTGCCAATGTAATACATAAATGGTAGTAAGGATCTCTACATGCGGGAGGGTCCCGCAGGACAGGGAGGATGTGATGAAGAATTTGACTGCTGCCGTGGTGGCGTTTTGTGTTGCATGGGTGTGTGTCGTGACGTGCGGGGCGACGGCAAATCTTCTTCACAATTCAGGGTTTGAGAACGCGGGGACCACGGCGACCAAGGCGGAGTATTGGGAGTCGGGGAATCCGGATCTGCATGGCGATGCTTCGGGCGCCGCAGCACGCGAAAACTGGCGAAACAGTCCGGCGTCCGCCGGGAGCTACGAGGCGACAATCAAGGGTCATTGGGCCAATGCGGGCGATGTGGGCGAGTGGTGGCAGGAAGTGCCGGGCTACGCGAATACAGAGTACCGCTTTGACGGCTGGTTCTGGTCGGATCTGGGGCCCACGGGCACGGTGGGCGTAAAAATCGAGTTCTACGACCGCTCGACGCTGGTGCATGGGGTGACGAATCAGCTTTTCGGTCAGGTGGGCGCAGGTTGGACGAACAACTCTTTCGAAGCGACGGCCCCGGGAACGTGTGACTGGGTACGCGTGGTCGTGTTTGCGCGTGAGTTCGGTTGGAACGGGGCCTTCCAGTTTGATGATCTCACGCTGGAAGTGGTGGGGAGCAACCAATTTACCCGCTATGTCTCTCCGAGCGGATCTCACACCTACCCGTTCACAAATTGGGCGACGGCGGCGACGAATATCCAGGCGGCCGTGGATGTTTCGAAAACCGGCGAAAGAGTCCTGCTCACGAATGGAACGTATCTGCTGTGGACGACGATCGAAGTGACGAACGGGATCACGCTCAGCAGTATCAACGGTGCGGATGTAACGGTGATCGATGGAGGCGATGCCGTTCGCTGTATCGATCTCCTTCATTCCAATGCGACGTTGTCGCGCCTTACGATACAGCACGGCGATGCGGACATCGCGGGTGGTATCTACCTGTCAGACGGGGGCCGCATTGTGGACTGCGTGGTAGAAGATAACCGCGCCTTTGGCGGCCCGACGGTACCCGGTTTCTACGGTTATGGAGGCGGTATTTTTATGGACGCGGGCGGCTTGATCTCCGGATGCACGATTGCCGACAACTACGCGACGGTCGGCTATGGCGGCGGCATCTATATGAAGGATGGCGGCACGGTGACGAACTGCACGATTAGAAACAACACGGCGGACAACGGGGGCAGTCATCCCAAAGGAGGCTATGGCGGGGGTATTTATTGCGCAACCAACGGCACGATTCGCCGATGTCTGATTGAGGGCAATTTCGCGGGTTCCGGCGGTGGCGTGGCCTGCGTGGCCGGCTGGGTGGAGGGGTGCACCGTCGTGAACAATAGCGCGCCCTATGGCTACTACAATCAGAGCGCACGCGGCGGCGGAATCATGGAGTCCGGTTCACTCATTGAAAACTGCGTGGTGGCGGAGAACTCGAGCGGCTCGGCAGGCGGACTCAGCGGTTCATCCGGCGGCGCCGTCCGCCATTGCACGATTGTGGACAACACGGCGACGGCTGGAGACGGCGGTGGAACCGTGAATGCGAATCTCCGCAACTGCATTGTCTGGGGCAATGCGGCTTATGAAAGCAACAGCAACAGGGTGGGCGGAACCGCCGTCTACTCAGACTCCAATCCTCTGCCCGCCGGTACAGGCAATATCAATGCCGATCCCACTTTCGTGACGTTGGCTCGCGACTATCAACTGACCGGAAACTCTCCTTGTATTGACCGTGGCACGTCGGTTGATGCGTCACCCGTGGATTTGCTCGGCGCGTTGCGTCCCATCGACGGCGATCTCGACAGCACGGCGGGCTACGATATGGGCGCCTATGAATATGACCCGGAGAATCCTCCGATCACCAACGAGCCGCCCGTGGTGGACGCGGGATTGAGACAGGTGATCACATTGCCCGCTGTGGCATCGCTCGATGCGACCGTGGTGGATGATGATCTGCCGATGACGAACGTTACTTATCAGTGGAGTTTCCTTTCCGGCCCGGGCTCGGTGAGCTTCGGCGATGACACGGCCGAGGATACCACCGCGAGCTTCTCAACAAACGGCATTTACCTGCTGCGACTGACCGCTGATGACGGTGAGTTGACCGGCCGTGGCGACGTGCAGGTAACCGTCGGGGCTGAACCGGTGAATCAGCCGCCGCGGGTAACGCTTCCTGATGACAACGGGGACGTAACGTTCCCCAACGGCTACCTGAACAGCGATATAGACGACGACGGCATGCCGACGAATCTCGTCCTGACCATGGAATGGACGGTCGAGAGCGCCCCTGGGCCTGTGACGATAGATTCTCCGTCCAGTGAGGACAGTGCTGTGACGTTCACTACAAACGGAACGCATGTGTTCAGGATGACGGTCTCTGACGGGGCCTGCACCTCTTCAGCCACGATGTCCCTGCGCGTGGGGTCGTTCGGCAACGATAAGCCCTCCGTGATGCTGCCCTTCTCCAATCCCAGCGTGAGAATGCCAAACGCTTCCCTCCTGGCGGGCACCGTAACGGATGACGGGAATCCGAGCGGCACGCTCACCTCGACCTGGAGCAAGGTCAGCGGCCCGGGCACGGTAACGTTTGCGGACCCGCATGCCACGAACACCACGGCGAACTTCAGTGAAGACGGTCGATATGTGCTGGAGCTGCGCGCCGATGATGGTGAGTTGCAGGATGAGGATACGGTCATCGTCTATGTCGATCCTCCTTACGCTTCATATCGTTGTCCGCTTGTGAATCCGGAACTGACCGGGTCCGGGAGTGCGCCGGATGACTGGTCGGCAACGGGAGTGGATGGTCATGATCCGGACACGGTGACGTACATCAGCTCCAACAACGCATGGACGTTCAGCAGCGATGGCACGATCTACCAGGATGTGTCTCTTGCGGGATTGGATGCCGGGTTCAACGTCGGATTCAGCGGCCACCTGTTTACGCCGAGTTCGGATCCGTTGCGTAACGGGAGCAAGCGTGGTGTGATTCGGTTGGAGTTGTACAGCAACTCCACAGTAGCCGCAGCAGGCGTAACGCCTGCTATCGATGAGAACAGTATACAAGATACCTGGATGGAGGTCCGAGGCCGTGTGGCGTTGTCCGATGCGATCACCTCGGTACGTTTGAGCGCGGGTGTTGAGAACGCCTCGGATGGGGAGGGCCGGTTCATCGCCGACGACCTGTATCTGGGGTATGCAGCAACAGTCGTGGACAACAACGGCGGCACGAACGAGTCGTCGCCGGCCCTTGTGGCGGGTCGTCCCGCTGCGGCGTATAACAGCGCCGGCCGGTTGGCCTTTGCCATTTGCAGTTCCTCCAACGGGTACGGGACGTGGACCACGACGATCGTCGATACGAATATACCGTGCGGTGCTGTGGACCTCGCACTTGTGGATGGTCGGCCGGCAATCGCATACCAGATGGCCGGCGATCTGAAGTTTGCGATTAATTCAGCCGCAGACGGTTCGGGTTCATGGTCTGTCCTGAACGTGGATACCGACGTCGTGGACGGCATTTCCGCCTCGCTGGCTGTAGTCGATGGAAGGCCTGCCGTGGCGGCGATCTCGGCGGTCTACTACCCGGCCCCGAAGTACTCGACGACCGGCTACTTCCTGAACATGTATCACAGTGCTGAAGTCGATGGATCGGGCCTATGGAGCCGCAACGAAATAACCAATGGTTATTACAATTCCTATGGCGGCGTCCTCAATGAGATCAGCGAGTGTGATTTGACGATCATCGACGGACGTCCCGCAGTGGCTCATGATCGCGGGCGTTCGGGCATATGGTTTGCCATCAATTCGGAGGCGGACATGTCGGGGTATTGGACCTCCTATCCGATATTCGAAGAGCTGGGGTTGTCTTCGACGATGGCCGCCATCTCGTTGGTCAACATCGGAGGGAAACCAGCCGTCGCTTGTTCGGCCAGGTATAACGGTCTGTACCTGGCGATGAGTTCAACGGCGGACGGCTCAGGGCCATGGTCAAACACCGACCTGGGTGAAGGGGGCGGGGTGACTTGGCATGCGCTTGCGGAGGTGGATGGGAAGCCCGCGTTGGCTTTCACACGTGGCGGATATTGTTACCCCGACGGCAACACCGCGGTGTACTACACGAAGAACGCTGCTGCGGACGCATCCGGTGTCTGGAGCCGGTATGACCTCCTCCTGGATGCCGGACGGACCGAATCCTGCTCGATGATCACCAAAGACGGGAAACCAATGATTCTCTACGGCGGCCCTGAGCGGGACCTCCGCTTCCTCGGCGCTCCCGGCGCGGACTCGGATTCAGACGGCCTGTCGGACGACGACGAGGTCTATGTATACGGGACGTCGCCGCAGAGTGCGGACTCGGATGGGGACGGAATTCAGGATGGTGCAGAAGCCATGTTACTGGGCACGAACCCGCTCAACGCCGATACCGATGGTGATGGCATGAAGGATGGTGATGAACTGATCGCCGGAACAGCCCCCACAGACGGCGCCAGCGTCTTTGCATCGGAGGATGCGGCATGGGATGCCTCGTCCGAGCTGTACACATTCTCCTGGGACACGCTGACCGGTCAACTCTACACCGTGTATCGAGCGACGACTCTGGCCGGCCCTTGGACGGCCGTGACGGGCTATATCGACCTCGCAGGCACGGGCGGCACCATGATCTACATCGGCAGTGCTGCGGAGGAGACGGAGTACTTCCGGGTTAAGGTGCGGCACTAGCAGCCTGTCGGTCTTTCGGTGCTGCAATAATCTATCTATCACGTTGAGTCTTTCAAGGTGCGAACGATCTTCAAGGAGACAGGCTGCTGGTTAACAACAGCGGATACGCTGTTGTGGCTTGGCACGAACGAGTTCAGTCGATAGTGTAAACGCATGGCTTTTTAACAAAGGATTTGAGGAGGTCTCGCGGCAGTTCAGGGGGAATGGGACCTTGTTGCCCTGAGCTACAACA
>JAQVYB010000086.1 GCA_028708815.1 Kiritimatiellia bacterium
ATGGATTCATTTGGGCCTGTCGCTTTCTTTTTTGCCGGTGTTTGCTTTTTGCTATGCGGCCTCTCCGTTTGCCTCCAGCGATTTCTTCCGTCCGTTCATTTTGATTGCCCCGGTCCTGGCGTTGATGCTGGGCTGTTGTACGGCGTGGATGTTTCATCGGTTGCGGCGTCGCGGGGGGGCGTTTCTTCCGCTGGTTGTGCTGCTGGCCGGGAATCTGCAGGCCTTTGTTCAAACGCATCAACCCAACGATAATACGGAACGGAGGGAGGCTGCCGCCGAGCTGGCCGACTTCTGTCGGCGGCAGGGTGTTGAAGTGGTGTTTGTGCATCGTTGGCTGCATTGGATGAACGCGGTGAGCGGGGAGCAGATGGTGTTCTGTGATGCTCAGGCCGAACCGTACGCCCCCTATGAAAAGAAGGGCAATCAGGCAGAGCGGGTGGCTCTGCTGGATGATATCTTTCGGCTGAGCCATTTTCTGCGTGCGTCGGATTGTGCCTGGTCCGTCAACGAGTTTGGGCCTTATTCCCTCATGTGGCAATTCAGGCACACGCCGCAGCCGGTCACGCCTCTGCCGGAAGAAGCGTACGAATCCATCCGGATCGAGGGCCAAACCAATGAGCTCACACATGCCTTGACCGATATGGATTGCGATACCGCCTGGTTCACCCGGATCTCTTCCTCCGGTGCCGTGCGTCAATTGAATATTACGCTGAAGGAGCCTGTCGCCCTGTGTGGAATTCGTCTCTGGTGCAACAAGGATCGTTATCCCGGGATATGCTGTGTCGAAGGGCGTGCGAAAGGCGAGGCCGAATGGCGCATCCTGCTCGAGCCGATGGAGAGTACGCCGTTTTACTGGTCCGGTACCCGTTGGTATATCAACGGCTTGTTTTACCGGTTGATGTATCGCTGGCCCGCCACGGAGCCGCTGGCGTGCCTGCGGGTTTCCTTCCTGCCGCCCGCCGAACACGGCTACGAAGTGGACCTTGCGGAACTCCAGTTGCTTTCCGCGCCTGGACCGGAGACCAATGAAAATACCGACAACGAATTAGGTGAGATCCTGGAGAAGCTCGAAGAACGCAGCATTGTCCGTTGTTTTGCGGATCGCCTGCTTTCAGCCCGTCTGGACGAGGCTTCCGAGGGGCGTATCGAGACCATTCAGCCTTCCTTTATATCCCGTTCCGTTCATTCCGGTGAGCGGAGAATCGTGAATGAGTACTGGGATATCAGCCGGCTTACGCCGCACGACGCCATGCTGGTTCCCGCCGTGGAAGCACCCGCGCTGGAGCGGGTGCTCGAGCGCCATCGGATCAATATGCGGCAAACGCCGGTGGGCTCGTTTATCCTGTTTGATTATGCGCCGGGCGCCTATTCGCGGGAAAGCGCATTTTATCCCGGCCTGAAGTGGATTGGTTACGGTTGTCTCAGCAATTATCGCTACAACCGTAAATTCAAAGGGCATTACTATTACCGTGAGGCATTGGATTCGGATGATGGCGACATCCGGCTCGATTATTTGAAGGAGGCGGTATCGCTGTATCCGCGCCATAAAGCCGCCCTGCGGACCCTGGCGGATGTCTCGCATTTGCGCGGAAATCTTCCGCTTTATCAGGACACCCTGAACGCGCTGGAGGCCTTCGCTCCGCAACTGGATACCTCCATCCGCTTCCCGAACGGCATCACGCTGCTTGGCGTAACGGCCATCCAACGGGAAGGGCATCCCGGAGAAGAACTCGAGATGTGGTATTATTGGGAGTGCCCGCCCTCGGTACGTCCGGCGGATTTTGCGGTCTTTGTGCATTTCAATTCCGGATCGGGTCGTTTTCAGGATGACCATGTCCTGTTGGAGGATGTGGAGGAGCAGGATATCACCGACCAGTTGACCCCGGAAACCTTTATTACGCGTCGTGTATTTCAGGTGCCGGAGGAGGCGCCGCCCGGCGACTATGAAATGCAGGTCGGGCTGTATAATCGGCGCACCTCCTTCCGTATGCGCCCGTCCTGTCGTTTGAAAACCGCCCACAAGGCCGTGGTTTTTCCTTTCCCCGTCCACGTGCTTGATCCGGATTCCGCCGTCGTTTTCCGGGAACCCGCCCACTCGCCGGAAGAAACCGAAATCCAGCCGCCCGTGCAATCCAACCCCGAACGTCAGGACGTGCCCCATGCCCCGTGACATCCGAACACAAATTCTCGCCCTCATGAAATCACCGCGCTATGCCCCGCTCAAGCGCCATGAACTGTTCAATGCCCTGAAGCTTGATGCCAAAGAACGTACGCCGTTCCGCAAAGAATTGAAGCGTCTGGAAACGGAACGCATAGTCACCTGCCTGCGTAAGAATCGTTTTGCTTTGGCGGTGCAGCCGGAAACGTCCGCCGGGCGGCTGCGGGTGCATCCCGATGGCTATGGATTGATCTATGCCGGCGAAGAGGAAGAACCGCGTTTTTATGTGATGCCCGAGGCGCTGGCCAATGCGCTCAGCGGCGACATCGTGGACTATACCCCGGTCGCCGGGCGCAAGCGTCGGGTTCGAGGCGGACTCTTTCTTCCGCCTGCCGCCATCCGCGGTATCCTGGAACGCCCGCGCAGTGAGGTGGTGGGGCTGCTCCTGAAACTTCCTTCCTACGAATATATCATCCCCGATGACAAACACCTGACAACCAATGTGAAAGTCCGTGGATACGCCGCTGAAATCAATCAGGTGGCGCCTCACCATAAAGTGGTTGTGCTCCTGGACCCGCCCGATCCGGGCGCGTCCGAAAATGCCGGCATGGTCATCGAAGACCTGGGTCATGAAGATGAACCGGGCGTGGACATTCTATCGATAGCCCGCCGCAAGGGATTCCGTGCCTCGCATACGGCGGAAACCACCGCCGCCGCGGAACGGGTCGTCCCCCTGCAGGAACATGGGCATGCGCGACGCGATCTGCGTGACCGGTTGATCTTCACCATTGATCCAGCCGACGCCAAGGATTATGACGATGCCGTCTCGCTGGAGGAGACCGACGCAGGATTTCGACTCGGCGTACACATTGCGGATGTGGCCAACTACGTGGCCATGGGCGATCCCGTGGATACGGAAGCGCTGCTGCGCGGGAACAGCGTGTATCTGGTGGATCGCACCATTCCCATGCTGCCCGCGCATCTTACCGCCAACATATGCAGCCTCCTCCCGCAGGTGGACCGCCTCACGCATACGGTGGACATGCTGCTGGATGCCGATGGCGGCCTTCTGCATGTGGAAACCTATCCTTCCATCATCCATTCCAAAGCACGCCTGAACTATGGAGAGGTACAGGGATTGATTGATCGCGGCACATCCGATTCCATCCCGCCCGAGCTGCATCCCACCTTGTTTGCCATGCAGCGTTTTTCCGCCGTGCTGCGCCGCCTTCGAATGAAGGAGGGCTCGGTGGGGCTTACGCTGCCTGAAGTCAAGTGTACGCTCAATGAGCGCGGCGAAACGGTGCAGATAGGCCTTCGCAAAGAAGTGGAGGCATATCAATTGATCGAAGAATTCATGCTCCAGGCCAATCGGGCCGTAGCAGGCCTGCTGGTTGAAGCGGAGACGCCCTGTATCTACCGCGTGCATCCGGCCCCGGATCAGGATCAGTGGAAACGCATGGGCGCGGAGTTGAACGCTCTGGGCATTGCCAAAACGCCGCGCTCCCGCGCCGAAATCAATGCCATCGGTGTCGAGACGTCCGGAACGGATATAGCGTATGCCGCCGGAACCGCCATCCTGCGCAATTTCAAACAGGCCCTCTATGCCCCAACCTGTGATCATCATTTCGGGCTCGCCTTTGATCGCTACACCCATTTCACCTCGCCCATACGTCGCTATGCCGATCTGGTGGTGCATCGCGTCCTGAAGGCCCATGAAGAGGGGCGTCCCAATCCCTATACGGCGGAAGCTCTCGTGGATGTGGCCAGGCAGTGTTCCACGTGTGAGCGTGCGGCCATGGAAGCCGAGCGCGAAAGTGTGGATCTCAAACGCGTCGAGTACTACATGGACCTTTACCGCCGCAACCAACGCGGGCCGTGGCACGGCATCATTTCAGCCATCCTGCCCATCGGGCTGATCGTGGAACTCACCGACACCCTGCAGCGCGGCCTGGTCCATTTCTCTTCGCTGGCGCGGCATCGCCTGATCGTGAATAAAACGAATACCGTGGCCGCCACGCGGGATCGTGAACTGGTGTTCACCATCGGCGATCCCGTGGAGGTCGAGCTGATTCGCGTGGATGAGCAGAGGCGTCAGGTGGACTTCAAGCTCGCGGATAAAAAAACACACGGAAAAAAGAGTGGGCGGATGGTTCCCAAGCGGGGAAAGCGCCGTCGTCGGTAAGGGGGATGCCTGCGGTCCCGCGGGTCCTGTGAGATGCTGTATGAGAGAAGTCCGCCGCTTTGCGGAGTGTCCTTCACCCCCATAAAAAAAGCGCCCCGTAAACGGGGCGCTTGTCTGATCGATTGAGAATTCGCGACTTATTTCGCCGGCGGAAGGATCGCATCTTTGCAGGTCTTGGAAACGCGGAACTTGACGACCTTTTTCGCTTTGATTTTGATCTTGCTTCCGTCTTTCGGATTGCGGCCCCAGCGGGCTTTGCGTTGCTGAAGAACCAGTTTGCCCAATCCCGGAATGGTGAATCCCAGCTTGGCGCCTTTGTAGGACATCTGAACCAGTGCTTCGAGAGCGGCAATGGCCTGTTTCTTGGTGATGCCGGCGGCTTCCGCGATATCAGTTACGATTTGTGCCTTGGTTTTCGGTTTTGCTGCTGCTGCTGCCATGTGTATTCTCCTGTGGGTACTCACTCTTCCCAACCATTGGGATGAGCAGACTTTTCAAAGGAGATAGTAACCATAGATGTTGTGTTGTCTACCACATTTTTCAGCAATAGTGCATAAATATTGCGGTTTGGGGTCGAAAAACCAGTAAAAACGGCTTTTTGGGTCAAAAATCAGCCGTATTTTGTTTGGATGGACCACAAAACACCCCCATGAACACGGGGTGAAACGGGTTTTTGCTTCCCGCAGTGGATGCCGCGATGCGGAGCTGAGCAGCGGCATTCAGCCTGCTTTATATAGATTGATATGAAATTGGGAAATATGCTGATCACGCAGAACAACGGCAGCGGATCGCGCGTGAGCGATTATTCAACGCTGCCGGAAACGTCGGATCCGAAACCCGATAGCTTTCTGGAATTGTGCCTCGAAAGCTATTTTCAGACGACCGCGCTGAATGGTCCATTCATTGTGGTGGATGACGGCAGTACCGATGACAGCCTGGAGATTATCCAACGCTATGCCCCGCGCATTACCCGCATCATCGCGAAAAAACACAACAGCGGTCTTGTTCGCTGTATGAATGAAGCGGCTGATGTGCTGATCGGTCAGTTCGGATGCGATGCCATTTCACGATTTGATGCCGACATCGAATTTCTGACGCCCGGATGGGATATTCGTTTTGTGCGTCATTTTGAAAACAATCCCCGCGTGGCGGCGCTTGGGGGTTGTCAGTTGCTTCCCTTCGGCGCCGTGTGGGCCCTGGGTGATATGTTGATTCATCCTGAGGGCTACACGCATATTCTCAACTGGCACAATGCAACCAAAGCCATTGAACACAAGCCTCCGCCTCTCATGCTTTCCGGCGATTTGGCGCTGGGTAATGTGGAGTGCGATTCCGTGATGGGCTGTCTGGCCGCATTCCGGTCCTCCGCCTATGCCGAAGTCGGAGGGCAGCGAGCGGAGTTCGATGGCCTGCGCGGCGAAACGGAAGACCTCAATCTTCGTCTTCTGCTGGCGGGGCATCAGTGCGTTGCGTTGGGCGGCGTGCAGTTCATCCATCGTCATTGGGAATATCAACAGAAAACAGCATCGTACGATGCGCCCGACCAAGTCTATCGCTCGCTGACTCAATGGAAAAACATCTGGGGATGGGACAAGATTCATCCCGACCTGAGCGAGATCCATCAAAAATGGAAAGACACCCCACTAGCTCGGAATCTTCTCAAAACCGGTGCCGGCGAGGTGGTCTACATTGGACCGTGATGACTGGAAGGAAAACAACCCGCGCCGATGGACCCTTTAATCAGACATGAATATTGCAGCCTATATCACAATCCGTTCAGACTACTTTCTGCGTCACGTGTCTCAACTTGTGCCGCGCGGAATTCCGCTTCAGCTTCTTCCGCTGCATGAATGGCTGCTTGAAGCACAAACGCCCCCCACGGAAGCGCACTGGCGCGCCTATCTGGATGAGGTCTTCACCAAAAACAGGCCGGATGTGCTTTGGACCTATAATCGACCCGACGAGGTGACCGAAGAGGCGGCCCGTTTCCATCGCATTCCCATACTATCTCAGGAGAATCTGGGGAGAACGCCTTTTGCGCTGCCGATGCTGTTCCCATTAAATGCCGATCTGCAGAATACGGCCCGCTCGATGAACCTGACCGATACGCTCTGCACGGCACAGAAGAAGAGGGGCGCGCCACTGGACATCACGTTGGCCTTTTCTCTTTCCTGTTTTCATGCGGTGGAAGCTATCCCGGCCGTCCTTGAACGAATGCGCCAGGGAAACCATCTTGTTCCGCTGGCCACCTATTGGCGTACGAGTTCCGCGCTGGCTTCCCATGGAAGCCTGCTGCGGTTGGTCCTGAACGCGCTGGAGGCGCTGGACGTTGACTGGCGTCTGCACGTGCGCCTGCATCCACGATACCGCCAACGGTACGCCGCAGAAACCGAATGGATTCATGCCGCAAAGCGGAGCGACATCCTGCTGGATGAACGGTCGATTGAAGCCTGCCTGGATGAAACGGATATTATGATCTGCACCACGTCCAACATCGGGGCGGATGCCCTGCGCGCCGGGTGCCGGGTGATCACGCTGGAATCGCGCGCCTTCTATGCCCACCCGCAGCTGACGGAATGCCCCCGCAACGTCGGGGAGTTGGCCGACGCCTTGCGGCACGCCGTGCAGGAAACACGGGAGAAGGGGCGTGTGCAATCCGCAGCTTTGCGTGCCTTGTTAACCCTGGCGGAAGGTCCGCTGGCCTGCACCTGCGAGCCCGCACAACCGGACGACACGACGAAGCTACTCTGCGCATTGAACGAAGGAACAGGATTGCCCGCGTTGGCTTCCCGGGAAACGAAACAAC
Organism: Kiritimatiellia bacterium; assembly: GCA_028708815.1. GTDB lineage: Bacteria > Verrucomicrobiota > Kiritimatiellia > RZYC01 > RZYC01 > JAQVYB01. The sequence goes on from JAQVYB010000086.1 coordinate 7,150, forward strand.
GATGAACACCCAGCAAGAAACGAAAATGCATCGTGCCTTGGAAGACGAATTGCTGCATCTGCTGAGCAGTGAACAGCAGCAGTTTGGGCGGGGTGGCTTTTATCAGAGCTTTCCGCAGCTCGGTATAACCGGTCAGCGCCCGACGGATGAGCGGATGAGCACCTATGAAATGAAGGCGCTGCTGACGCCTGAAATGAGCGTGCTGGATATCGGCAGCAACTGCGGGTTTTTCGCGTTGACGCTGGCCCCGCTCGTGCATTCCATCACCGGGGTTGAGTTAAATCCGCGTCTCGTGCAAATCGCACGGAAAACAAAAGAGTATCTGGGCACTGCGAATGCCGAATTTATTGCATCACCGTTTGAGCAGTGGAATGCAGGCGAAAGGCAGTGGGATGTGGTGCTTTCCTTTGCGGTGCATCTCTGGGTGCGTATGCCGTTTGAGATGTTTGCCGCCAAGCTGCTGACGTTGCTTAAGCCCGGCGGCATTCTGCTGCTGGAAAGCCATAATATTCATCAGAACGATTCATGTTTTGACGAACGGATCAAGTGGATGTGCCATCTTGGGATGGAGCTTCGGCGGTGGGGGATGATTCGGGATGACGGGGTACATGAACGAATCTTCGCCGTGTTGCAGCGAAAGGCGGATGGAGTCGAAGCATGAGTGCGACGTGTTTAAGGAGCTGGTTTGAGCCAAACAGGCGCCTGCTGGCCGGGCAAAGCCCCGGGCTCGCCTCCGCCGTGCTGCCCTTTGCCGATAAACCGTTCGCCAGACTGTTGAACCCGGAAAAAGTGCCGTTTTATGCCGTGAAACAGACGGAAGGGAACTGGCTTCCGCTTTCTGATCCGAAGGCATCCCGCGCCCGCATGCAACAGGTTCTCGCCGGTGTTCAATCGCGTTTGAATTCCGAATCGGTGGCGGCGCCTCTGCTGCTTGCCGGGTTGCAGAATGGGGAATTGCTAGATGGCCTGCTGCAAAGCTGCGCCGGGCGCGTGCGGATGTGGGTGGCCGTGGAGTCGCCGATGTTGTTGGCCGCCTGGTTGGCCCTGGCCGATCGAGCGGAAATCCTGCGTTCCTCCGAGGTCTGTTTCTTTGATCCCCGGCAGCCCGACAACGTGCTGCAAACGCTGGTGGATGAAGAGGAGTCGTCCTCCGAACGTCCGCTTATCGCGGGAATGCTGCCCGATCACGTCACCGAGCGCCTTCTGGCTCCGCTCTCAAACGCCCTGCTGAAGGAACGCCACCGCTGCGCCGACTGGCAAAAACGGCATCAACAATCCGCACGCGATGTGCTGAATGGTTTTCGTGATGAGGCAGGAAATTTCAATCGTTTCGATATTCCCGCACGTTGTGTGGCGATCGAATCGTATCTGAAGTCGGGCTCCATCGGTCCGCTGTACAGGAAGATGCAGCGCATCCGGCGCCAGGCACCCGAGGGAAGTGTTTTACTCGAACGCCTGTGCCGGAATTTTGAAGAGCTGATTGCAGGCTATGCGCAGAGCGGCTACGACGCATCGTGTCCGATTATCGTGAGTTCGGATGGTCATCTGGTGGACGGCGCCCACCGGCTGGCCTGTGCGCTCTCTTTTCGATCGCCGTTCGTCACCGTGGAAACAGGCGTTTGCTCCGGGGTGGTTCCGTTCGATCGGTCCTGGTTTGAACGGCACTTCAGCGAGGAAGAACTGCATCCGGTGGATGCCGTGGTCCGACAACTGGAGGCGTGGCGGTGAATGCTCAGGGGACCGTGGTTTCTTCGGAAAGAAGCGGGGTCTGATTCACGAGGTTTTGCAGGCGCGTGCTTTCCGGATTGAACTGCAGGGCTTTTTCCCAGCAGGCACGGGCTTCATCGGAGCGGCCCAGCTTGGAAAGCACATCGCCGTAGTGCTCATTGACGTCCGGATCATCGGGGAGAACCTGAATGGCGGCGGCCAGTTGTTTTTCAGCGTCCTGGTAGCGCCCGCTCATATATAGAATCCATCCATGGGTGTCGAGGTAGGCGCCGTTTTCGGGGTCGCCTTTGAGGGCGATGCGTATGAGGCGTTCGGCCTCACGCAGGTTGATGCCCTGTTCCGCCCACATGTAGGCGAGGTAATTATGCGCGGCGTAATTTTCCGGGTTGCGTTCGATGCATTCCCGGAGGAGCTCGACGGCCCGCTCGCTGTGACCCTGGCGTTCTTCGGCGGATCCGTACCAAAAGTAAAACTGGTCCGTCAGGCTCTCTTCGTTGTTCTCGGCGCGCGCTTCCTGTTCAATTTGTTCGAAGAGTAGTGAGGCCTTGAGATACTCTTCCTGATGACCGAAGAGAATGGCGAGATGAATAAGGATGGTCTGCCGCTGGTCCTCCATTTCGCCGGACAACAGCGCCAGCGTCTTTTGGGCCATCCATATGGAGGCGGGATCGTCCTGCATCAAGGCGTATTGGACATAGACATTCAGAGCCGCCGGTTCGATGTGGATGGATTGTTGAAGCAGGCGTGCGGTGGTTTCGTAATCCCTGGTATGGTGTGCCGCGAGCGCGTAATTGAACAGGAGGGCGGGGGTGACGGCCTCCGTGCCGCGGTTGTTCAGGGCCTCCTCCGTTTTTCTAAAATGGCGCACAGCCTGCGCATAGTCCCCCTGCTTCATGTATAAATAAGCGAGAATTTCGGTGAGGCGGGGATCGTCGGGCAATTTGAGCAATCCGTCGTGCAGGTAGCCGATGGCCTCTTCGGGATTGGTTTCGAGATTGAGCAGGGCGAGGTGCAGAAAAGGCGCGGCATCGGGGGGGTCGATTTGGGTGGCCAGACGAAAATTCAGGATGGCCTTTTCCTTTTCTCCCATTTTCTCGTAGAGCTCGCCAAGGTAGTAATAGGCCTTGGGATGGAAGGCGATTTTGCGGGAGATTTCTTCGAGGACTTCGGCTGCTTTGTCTTCCTGCTTCAGCGCGCCGTAAACGAGAGAGAGCTTTTTCTTCAGGGGGATGTTGTCGGGTTGAAGTTCGGTGAGGCGTTGGAGTACAACGGCGGCTTCTTCGTATTGGCGGTCTACGATATAGAGATCGCCGAGTTGGGCGAGGATTTCATCGTCGTCGGGGGTGATGTCCCGGGCCCGTTCGAGTGTTTGGCGGGCGGTGGTGCGGTATTCGGAAGCCATGCCGGGGTCGCGGCATAGATTGGACTTGTGGATGTATAACTGGCCGAGAAAATGCAGTAGACCGCCCGGATCGGAGGATTGCTGCGCACCGCGTTCGAGGATGAGAATGGCGCGTTCGGCTTCATCGTCGCGGACGTAATTGGCGGCCAGTTCCTTGTAGGCATCCGGCCCCAGAGGATCGAGCTGGATGGCTTTGCGGAAGGCGATGTATGATTCCTTGCGAAGGTCTGCGGCATTGCACATGAGCCCGTACCAGATGCAGGCTTGAGCGGAGTCGGGTTTCAGTTCGCACAGGCGTTGGATCAGGGCAATGGCCTTGTCCGGCTCATTCAATTGCAGGTGAACCACGGCGGCCCGTATATACAGCTCCTCATGGGTGGGGTCCAGGACAATGGCGTTCAGATAGTTGGTGAGCGCCAGGGCGTACTCGCCGTTGATCTGGGCTGAAATTCCCGTGCCGAACAGTGCCAGTGCCTGCGCGAAGGCCCGGCTGTCGTGCAGCGATGGATTGTGTGGCGATGGATTCGGAGGCGGCTTCGCGGCAGACTCGGACGGCTTCAGCACGCCGGTGCTGGAGCACGCACACAGAAACAAAAGGACCGTCGCCTGGATTGCCCGTAGAAGTCCGAGTCTGGTGAATCCGTACATCATGTATCCCGCTCCGGTCCGAAACAAACCTGAACAGGCTCATGCCGGAACCTTTTGATCCGAACACAACACCCATCAGCGCAGCCCGTTTCCGGCCTGCGCTGATGGTGCTTAATAATTGTGTCGGCACTATTCGGAGTCCCGCGCCTATCGGCACGCCGCCCGCGAATTATTTCTTTTTGTGACGATCCGCCCGCAAACGCTTACTGCGTTTGTGCTTGGACATTTTCTTAATACGTTTCTTTTTTATGCTGCCCATGTGATTGACTCCAGGATATCTCTCTTGCCTAAGGCACTACCTTATTCAAGCCTATTTCAATAATGTCGCAGGCGCCTGCCTGCTTCAACTGCGGGATGATCTCCCGTACAATCTGTTCCTCCACCACCGACTCGACCGAACACCAGCCTTCGCCACTCAGATCATTGACGGTCGGCGCGTGCATCGAAGGCAGAATGCCCAGCACGTCCTTCAGCGAGTCTTTCCCGCAGTTCATCTTGATCAGCACGCGGTTTTCCGCGCGAAGCGCTCCGAGCAGCAGCATGGCAATCTGTTCGATCTTGGCGCGTTTTTCCGGGTCTTGCCAGGATTCCTTATTGGCAATCAGCCGGGTGGTGGATTCCAGAATGTTTTCGACGATGCGAAGATTGTTGGCACGCAGGGAGGAGCCGGTTTCCGTGATTTCCACGATGGCATCCACCAGTTCGGGCGCCTTGACTTCCGTCGCGCCCCAGGAAAATTCGACTTCGGCCGTGACGCCGTTCTTCTCCAGATAGCGTTTGGTCAGTCCGACGGCCTCGGTGGCAATGCGTTTCCCTTCGAGATCCTTGACGGATTTAATGGGGGAATCATTGGGAACCGCGAGCACCCAGCGTACCGGCTTGCGTCCCACCTTGGCATACACCAAATCCGCCACTTCAACCACGTCGGACCCGTTCTCCTGAATCCAGTCAAAACCCGTCATCCCGGCGTCCAGCATGCCGTGTTCGACATAGCGGCTGATTTCCTGAGCGCGGATCAGGCGGGCGTCTATGGCCGGATCATCCACCGAGGGGATATACGAACGCGAGCCGGATTTGATGTTGAATCCGGCCTTCTTCATCATCAGGAACGTACTCTCCTGAAGACTTCCTTTGGGTAAACCCAGTACGATTTTGGTCATAATAAACGGTTCCTTACGCCAACTTTTTCACGGGAAAACGTGGAATATAGACGATGAACCCCGTTCCGTCCATCCCCTGATGCATTTTTTTTCAATTCAGGTCGCGCGGGAGGGTTTGCAGCACGCGGCGCCCCCGGAGAGTCAGACGGTTCGCGGCGATCAGCCGCAGTGCCTCGGGATAGGCCAGATGTTCCTGCTGCTGGATTCGGGCGTGCAGGGTTTCCACCGTATCCTCATCCAGAATCGGCACGGTCTTCTGAAGAATGATGGGGCCGGTATCCATTCCTTCATCCACAAAGTGCACGGTGCAGCCCGCCACTTTGACGCCGTAATCCAGCGCCTGCTTCCAGGAGTGCAGGCCGGGGAAAGCGGGCAGGAGCGCGGGGTGAATATTCACGATGCGTCCGGCGAAGCGGGCGATCAGTGCCGGTTTGATCAGGCGCATGAAGCCGGCCAGCACCACCAGGTCCGCGTCGTGTTGCTCCAGCAGGGCGATGACCCGCTGCTCGGCCTCCCCGTCGAGTTTGGTTTTAAAAGGAGCGCAGTCCACGTGAAATGCGGGCGTGTCGTGTTGTCGGGCCCGTTCGAGGATCAGGGCATCCGGCACATCGGAGAGCACGCAGACCACCTGGGCATCCAGCGTCCCTTTCTCGATGGCCTCCTGAATAGCCAGATAATTCGTGCCGCTTCCGGAACCGATAACCGCCAGTTTCAACATGTCGTCATACTCCTCTGCCGAGCGTTGCGTGATTGAAGGCCCTTTGGTTAGCCTGAAAGCACGGGGAATGCAAGAAAAACCCCGCCCCGCGCAGGCAGATATAAAGAGACAAAGGATGACTCTTGACTTGCGGGCCGTTATCGGTAAGTTATGCGCCTTGCTTGCCGCGCCTCGTGCGTGCGCGACGGGCGATTAGCTCAATTGGCTAGAGCGTCTGGTTTACACCCAGAAGGTCACAGGTTCGACCCCTGTATCGCCCACCATCTCAAACGGGCTGCGCCCGTTTGAACGAAAATCCCTTCGCGATGGGGGAAGCCCCCGGACTGATCACCCCGTTTGCCCATGAGTTCAAAACACACAGAGCAAAAACGATACGACTCCTTGCATAAGGTCGCATTTGCATCTATCGTGATGCTTTGACGTGGAGCGTAAAAGGGAGGAGAACATCGGGATGATTCATAAGAGCGGATTCTTCTTAGCCATGGCGGTACGCACGTGGATGAGCCCACACTAGATTTCTATCGGGAACATGCCGATGAACTGGCCGATCGCTATGGAGCTGCCCAAAGTGGGATAGCAGCGTTCTTTGAGCAGGCGTTTGCCGGAAAATCGCGCATCATCGATGTCGGATGCGGCACCGGTCGCGACCTCAACACCCTGCTCGAAATGGGCTTTGATGCCATCGGCGTGGACCCCTGTCAGGAATTATTGGATCAAGCGGCCAAAAAATACCCCCAAACACGCCAAAAAGTGCGCGTAGACGTGCTACCGGACCTAAAAACGGTCGAAAAAGGCCATTTTGAAGGCATTTTATGCTCCTCCGTGCTCATGCACCTCCCAGAAGAGCTGCTTTTCGACTCCATGTATGCCCTGCGCGGCATTTTGAAGCCCAATGGACGCCTCTTAATGTCGGTTCCGCTACCGGACCAGACGATCGACGACCAAACCCACCGCGACGGCAACGACCGTCTGTTCAATGGTGTTACCCCCGAGAAATTTCATCTGCTGTTTGAGCGCGTCGGTTTCAAACTCGTCAACCGCTGGGACAACGCCGACTCCCTCGGACGCGGCCACCGCCGCTGGGCCACCATGCTGTTTGAGCTGGAAATAACCACAACGAGGGAGGAAATGCCATGAGCAAGCTTCTCCCCAGTGGTGGATACCGAAAAACAGCCAGTTTTTAGACGGCAACGATCATCTATGATGCTACCTCTTGGTTCTGCGAGAAATTTGTTGATTCATATTCTCGTTTGGTGGATCAGATGTTCCAGGCTGCTCGTTCAGGGCGACAGAATATTGCTGAAGGAAGTCGTGCGGCAGCCACCTCTTCGCAAACGGAACTCCGTCTGATTAATGTGGCGCGAGCCAGTCAGGAAGAACTGTTGCTCGATTACGAAGACTATCTGCGACATCGCCGTCTCCCTCAATGGGAACCCGATTCCCCGGAAGCCATGGCCGTTCGAAACGTCCCCAAAGTCTTCAAAAACATCAGTCGGGTCAGTCAGATCTGACGGATCTGACCGATCGCGAACGCTACGCGCTTTATGCCCAATGGCTTGACCACAATGACCCCGCTATTCGCGCTAATGCGCTGATTTGCCTGATCAATCAGGCCAACTATTTACTGGATCAGCAGATCGCCGCACTCGAGAAACAATTCATCGAAGGTGGCGGCTACAGCGAGCAACTCGCTGCCGCACGGCTCGTTGAACGAAGCCGCCGAAAAAGAGATCTGACGGATCGGCCAGATCAGTCAAATTCGACCGATCAAATTCCTAATTGCCCCCAATGCAAAAGCCCCATGGTCCTGCGAACAGCAAAAACCGGCAAAAATGAAGGCAACTCATTCTGGGGCTGCTCCGCCTATCCCGAGTGCCGGGGAACCATTCCTCTTTGAGAAATCACCGCCATCCAGCGCGGCGCGGAACGCTGGCAACCGGGAAGTTTTAGTGTAAGTGCTGTATCCATTAGTGAAAATAGCCACAAAGAACACCAAAATGCACAAAAAATTGCGAGAAATGAAGAAATTGGGTTCTTCCGGAATAATCGTGGATAAGCTGAACTGTAGAGCGACACAAAAGATGCCAAACAGAAACCATGTCCTTTTTCTTCGGCAGAGATTCGTGTTGGGCTTTTTCTTGTCCACAGATGGCCACTTCGTTGCCTGCGGGAATACGCCGGCCCTTCTCCGCTTCGCTCCGATTTCCGCAGATTACGCCGATTGTTTTGCAGGTGGCTTTGCGATTTTGAACCACTGATTTACGCTAATGGACCTCGTTTAAGCCTCTGTGTTCTCCATGTTCTCCAGTGACCAACGGGAACGGGTGGTTAAGACTCTTTTTCTACCACCCGCTACGCTAGAGGACACGGAGCGCACGGAGCTTGGGCTTTGCGGTCGGTGGCTTGCCCGGGAGCGCCGATCGTCTGATCGGCAGCATTCATTCATCGCTTTGCCTTGAAGAAAACACCGAATGCTCACGAAATATCCGGGAGAACCCTGAAAATGACCAATTTTCGACCTGTTTGCCCTTTTTCGACCTCGAAGCGGCCGCCGGACCCTTCGGAGAGGAGCAAAAACGTGATAATTGATCTCAAGACCACCAACCGTGGATCCCGGCGGTCGAAATGGTACACGTTGGCCGCTCCGGTTGATTTCTCTGATATTTTCTTACTGTATTGCGATGAACCCCCAGTTCTCTGGCAATCCTTCGCAATCCCCAACCTCGATTTCCCAATTCCTTAAGGTGGTACACTTTGATTCGACCCGAGGTGGTACACTTTAATCGACCGCTGACAGAAAGACGGTTCAGAAGCGAAATGGAGGTTGCCAGTCGCTTAATGACCTAATAAACTGCGGTACTCTGTTTGGGGGTAGAAAACCAATTCGGGACACATGAATGAAATATAGATTTTCCGGCCATGAGACATTCGCGTTTCGCTTATGGATCAGTGTTTGATGAGGGGGTAAAAATGTCAAAAATACGACATATTTGCGGCTTGTCAGGAGGAAAAGACAGTACGGCGCTGGCGCTCTACATGCGCGACCGGGTTCCTGACATGGAATATGTGTTTTGCGATACCGGTCGGGAACTTCAGGAAACCTACGATTACCTGGCTCTGGTTGAGGCGTTCCTCGGGACGCGGATTACTTATCTCAATCCCAAGCAGGATTTTGATCATTGGCTTGATGTCTTTGGAAACTATCTACCTTCTCCGAAAGCGAGATGGTGCACCAAACTTCTCAAGCTGAAACCTTTTGAAGCCTACATCGGTGATGATGAGGTCATCAGCTATGTGGGTATTCGCGCGGATGAAAATCGTACGGGCCTGATAAGCTCCAAACCAAATTTAACAACCGTTTTCCCCTTCAAAGAGGATGGGATCGACTATGATGGTGTGATGCGCATTTTGGAAGAAAGCGGCATCGGCATGCCGCCCTATCTGAGCTGGGGCCGAACGCATTCGGGATGTTTCTTTTGCTTCTTTCAATCGAAATATGAATGGGTGCGCTTGCTCGAAGTCTATCCCGATCAGTTTGCTGAGGCCGAAAAGTACGAAACCATTGACCCTGCCACAGGAACGCTTTTCACCTGGATGGAAGATATGCCGCTGGAGACCTTGCGTGATCCTGGTGTCCAGGCTGATGTCAAACAGAAGCATTTTGTGCGGCAGGAATGGTTGAAGTCAAGGAAGGGGAACAAGCGGCTTGTTGAAACGTTCGGCGGTATTGAGGTTGAGGAACCTTCGAATAATGGATGTTTGATTTGTCATTTGTAGGTGTACAAATGGATCAGAAAACGCTGAACTATTATCGGGAAAATGCCGATGAACTGGCCGATCGCTATGGAGCTGCCCAAAGTGGGATAGCAGCGTTCTTTGAGCAGGCGTTTGCCGGAAAATCGCGCATCATCGATGTGGGGTGCGGCACCGGTCGCGACCTCAACACCCTGCTCGAAATGGGCTTTGATGCCATCGGAGTGGACCCCTGCCAGGAATTGTTGGACCAGGCCGCCAAAAAATACCCCCAAACACGCCAAAAAGTGCGCGTAGACGTGCTACCGGACCTAAAAACGGTCGAAAAAGGCCATTTTGAAGGCATTTTATGCTCCTCCGTGCTCATGCACCTCCCAGAAGAGC
>JAQVYB010000238.1 GCA_028708815.1 Kiritimatiellia bacterium
TTTTCAGCGCCTCAAACACCCGGTGCGGATCTATGCCCGTGATCTTTGCCTTGGTATGCATGTGATCGGTGCGAATACCCGCCTGCGGTCCCGTCATGGAAACGGCATGAATCCCTTCCACATCCAGGGCCATCGCCAGAATCGAAATGGAAATCTGCTCCCCCGTGGCCAACAGGACATCCATCTCGCGTTCACTCGGATGAGGATTCACCTGTTTGGCCAGATCAATAAGCTGATTCGTGCCTTTTCCCATCGCACTGACCACCACCACCACCGAATGACCCTCGCGGCGCGTCTCCGCCACCCGTTGAGCCACACGCTTCATGCACGCCGGATCCGCCACCGATGAACCGCCGTATTTCTGTATAATCAAACCCATATCGCATCCCTCCAATCTTTCCCCGGACGGGGTTTTACGGCACAAAGGCCGATCCATTAAATATTCAGCGTATGTTTTTTATTGGCCGCTTATTTAAAATCTTCAATACGCAGGCGAACCGTCGGGCGGTCGACCTCCTTAAGCGCATCAATTTGCTCCAGGGCCGCCTGAAACTGACGTTCCTGCGCCGTATGCGTCAGGATAATCACCGGCGCATGACACCCCAGATCACACTCCTTCTGAATGATCGAGGCAATGCTGATTTCCTGCGCCCCAAGAATTCCCGCCACCCGTGCGATCATGCCCGGTTTATCCAACAAAGAAACCCGCAGATAATAACGGGTGCGAATGTCTTCATGCGGGCGTACCCGCTCATAATGCGTATGCTCCGTGAAAGCCGGTACGCGGCGGGGTGAAGAAAAGGCCAGATTCCGTGCCGCATCCACAATATCTCCGAGCACAGCGCTCGCCGTCGGTTTCCGGCCCGCACCGCGCCCATAATAGAGCGTATCGCCCACCACATCGCCGCTGACCATCACCGCATTGAAGACCCCGTTCACCGAGGCCAACAGGTGATCCAACGGTACCAGCGCCGGGTACACGCCGATTTCCACCTCCCCATCTTCATGCTTAAGCACCGCCAGCAATTTAATCCGATAGCCCAATTCAGCAGCATACTGAATATCCGTAATCTCCAATCCGCGAATACCCCGAATGGTCACCATCGAAAGAGGCACCTGCTTCCCGTACGCCAACGCCGCCAGAATCACCGCCTTGTGCGAGGTATCAATACCATCAATGTCCAGCCCCGGATTCGCCTCCGCAAATCCCTCGGCCTGCGCCTCCGCCAGCACCTGATCAAAAGGCACGCCATCCTGTTCCATGCTGGTCAGGATATAATTACACGTTCCGTTCAGAATCCCGTAAATCCGTTCGATTTCATTCGCCACCAGCCCCTCGCGCAACGCCCGGATCACCGGAATCCCGCCGCCAACCGACCCTTCATAAAACACATCCGTATTGTTTTCATGAGCCGTGCGGTAGATTTCCTCTCCGTGTTCCGCCAGCAGCGCCTTGTTCGCTGTCACCACCGGCTTCCCCAGCGAAAGAGCCCGCAGAATAAGCTCACGCGCAATGCCGGTGCCGCCGATCAGCTCCACCACGATGTCCGTATCCGGTGACTCGATCACCTTCAGCGAATCCGTCGTCATCCGCTCCCGCTCCACCGTCACGCCACGATCCGTATCCAAATCCAGGTCCGACAGCATATTCAGACTTAATTGAATGTCCGTGCGGGAGGCTATCAACGCGCCGTTGCGCTCAATCCCTTCCACCACCCCGGCGCCAATCGTCCCGAATCCCAGCAACCCAATCTTGTAATTCTTCATAATAAAAGCCGCTTTCCCTTAAAAATCAAAGGGCCGTAGTTTAATGGAATCAGACCGCATGACAAGGAGAAAGCAACAAAACACGAGGTCCTGGGCGCATCTGCGATTTAGTGCATCGCCTGTATGGCCGATCAGACGATCGGCGATCCCGGGAGCGCCAATCGTCTGATTGGCGGGGAGGTGTACTAAAACGGAGATGCGCCCCGAGGTCCTGAGCATCGGTTGCCCTGATTCTGATTCAGGGAGGAACAACGTCAGACCCTAAAGACCGAATCCGCTTGATAAGTGAACGTTCGTTCACCTATGATGGGGCACATCAAAAACAGGAACGGTGCCATGAAAATCAATCCGGATGACAATCCCCTCACCTTGGAACTCTTTCCCACAGCCATTCTGCATGTGGATGCAGACGCCTTTTTCACCTCGGTGGAACAGGCCGTACATCCCCGTCTGAAAGGGCGCCCCGTGGTCAGTGGAAAAGAACGCGGCATCATCGCCTGCGCCAGCTATGAGGCCAAGGCCCTTGGCATCCACCGCGGCGTCTCCCTGTGGGAGGCCAAAAAGAGATGCCCGGATCTCGTGGTACTCCCCAGCGATTACGAGACCTACAGCGTCTACTCCAAACGCATGTTCGACATTCTCCGCCGCTACACCCCCGTCGTCGAGGAATACTCCATTGACGAAGCCTTCGCCGATCTCTCCGGCATGCGGCGCATCTTCCGCTGCTCCTACGAAAAAATCGCCCGCCGCATGCAATCCGAGATTCAGCAGGAACTCGACCTCTCCGTTTCGGTCGGCGTCAGTCTCACCAAAAGTCTCGCCAAACTCGGCTCCGACTTCCGAAAACCGCACGGCATCACCGCCGTGGCCGGATGCCACATCCACCTCTTCCTCCAACGTATCCAACTGGACGAAGTCTGGGGCTTCGGCCCGAACTCCGTAAACCTGCTCCGAAAATACGGACTCCGAACCGCCGCCGACTTCATCCAACAACCGGAAATCTGGGCCCGCAAAATGCTTGGCAAACCCGGCGTCGACATCTGGAATGAATTGCGCGGCACCTGTGTTCAGCCCGTCACCAATGAAACCAAACACGCCCGCCTTTCCATCGGCAAGAGCAAAACCTTCACCACCCCTTCAGCCGAGCGTGATTTCGTGCATGCCAAGCTGCTGCGCAACCTCGAATCGGCCTTCATCAAACTGCGCCGACACCAACTGCAGGCCCGCGAAATCACCATCGTCCTGCGCGAAAAAAACTATCGGCAGGACGCCCTCACCTCCCGCCTCAACCGTCCAACCTCGGCCACCCATGAGGCCGTAACGCTGGTCAATCAACTCTTCGCACAACTCTATCGCCCCGACACCCTATACCGCACCACCCAGATCGTACTCTCCAGCCTCTCCCCCGCTTCCACCCGGCAATATGAACTCTTCGAAGATCCGCTCTGCATCGAAAAATGTCTGCACGCCTCCGAACTGATCGACGAAATAAACCACCGCTTCGGCAAGCACAAAATCGGACTGGGCACCGCCCTCTTCCTGGATCAGCATCCCGAAACCGACCGCGACGCACCCGCCTGGCGTAAACAGCACCTTCTCCTCGGCGAAACGGCCCGAAAACGTCTCGCCATCCCCCGCCTCGACATTGCCCTGTCAGACGGCCCGACACCGAGCCCAACGGATGGCTAAAAATATTCCGCGGCCGCAAAAAGAGTCGGCACAAAAGGGGTCAATCCGAAATTGGTAGGGCGAACCGTCACGGTGAGCCGGGAAGCGCGGAGACAGAGAGCGGAAACAGTATCCCGGAACACCCGCCGCGAGTCGACAGGGTCAAGTCGACAGGGTCAGCGAGTCGACAGGGTCAGACCGTAAATATTCACTTCTCCTCTTGACGGGACTGTTTTACTGACCGTTCCAGAGATGCCCAATCTATTCCATCAAGCGCCTGTGCCCGTCGGTGCGTCATCGCCACCGCCTGACTGGTGATGCCCCCGTTTCCCTGCGTTGCGGTAGAAGGACTTACGACGATTATGGTCATCGCAAGCCCTCCCCGCGCAGATCCGTACGTGCGGGATTACCGCATACGGCTCCTACCTTGAGTACATGGCGAGTCGACAGGGTCAGACCGTAAATATTGATTCTGCTGAAAAAGTCCTTGGGCGGTCCGGTACTTTCCGCGCACCTTCCGCCGGCAACGCGGGGGATCGGCAGGAGGGGTTGGCAATCGGTCCTTAGATTCGCTTCATGTAGTCCTCTTCCGG
>JAQVYB010000005.1 GCA_028708815.1 Kiritimatiellia bacterium
AAACGCAAGAAAAAGAGTGGATTGCCGATCAAATATCGCTTCCAAAGACGACGCGGTTCGTAATAAAGGCGTCCCAGCCATTCGAATCCATAATTGGTCATCCACGCCGGCGGACGCTTGAGTTTGCCCGCCATATAATCCAGGCAGGCGCCACCCGGCAGGGCGATTCGCGCATTAATGTCGTTCCAGTTTTCCTTCAACCAGGACTCCTGAAGCGGCATCCCGAAGGAGGTGAGCAGAACATCAGGCTTGCACTGGTTAATCTGGGCAACAACCGATTGATTATCCTCCGAATCCCTGTGTTTATCAAAGAAGCCGTTGTGGCAACCCCGCACATTCAACGCCGGAAACAGCGTCACCAATTGGTCCCGGGCCTTTTCAGCAACTCCCTCTTCGCCCCCGAGAAAAAAGAGGGAAAATCCCTGCTCCGCGCAGAACTCGCAAAAGCGCGGGAACCAATCCGCATAGGTGATCTTCTGCGGTATGCCCAGGCCGGCCACACGGGCTGCCAGCATCACCCCGTGCCCGTCGCAAAAAACATATTCCGACCTATTCAAAAACTCGCGAAACCACGACTGCTCCCACGCAATATTCATGGCATAAGCGTTCACGTTGGCCACAACGGCCTTGTGTTGATTTCGTATAACGTCCGCAATCGTATCGTGGAGCGACATGAGGGTGAACGCATTGATATTCACCCCCATGAGCGAGATTCGTTCTGTTTCGCCATTTCGTGCCAAAACCACCGGAGATTCCTCCGGGACCTCCTCTCGAAATACCGCGGCCCTTCCAAATCGATCCCGGACCATGTTCCATATGAACAAGGGATTGCCGATCAGATACCGGCGCCACATCCGGCGGGGCTCAATAAGCAGACGATGTATCCACTGAATGCCCGCACGACGCATCCATACCGGGGCTTCCTTTAACATCCCCCCGTAAAACATAACGGTTCCGCCGCCAATGTGCCAAACAAGTGCCCGCTGGCAAATTCCTGCGGCCATCCGGGCGATCCGTTCCGATTTTGGACTGCCCATGCCCAGCAATATCATGTCGACATCGCCGTGCTCACGCAGGCAGGCTTCATATTCCGCATCCGTGCCATATCCGGTCAGCCAGCGTTCGACATGGCAGTGGGGAGACACTTCGTTTATGGCTGCGGCGGCTTTTTCTGCGACATCCGCATCGCCGCCAATCAGAAGACAGCGGGTTTGCGGCATGTCCGGATTCTGCAGAAAGGCACGAAAGGCCTCCGTGAGGTTACACCGTTCCCTCATGCGGTATCCAAAGAGATTGGCAGCCCACACGATGCTCATGCCATCGGCAACAATGCAATCGGAAGCCGACAGCAACCCGCGAAAGTTCTCATCCCTCACCGCCATGTTGTATAAATGAGCATTTACAAAATTCAGAATTCGCGGCTTGCGTTCCGGGTCGCGCAATTGCTCGCCGACCCACTGGATGTACTCCTCTATGCCAAACAGAGACAGGGAGATGGGCCCCAATTGCATGACTTTGGAAGGAGGCAATGCGCTCATGCGTATTTTTCCGTCTGGTCCGTTCTCAAGCCTGATCACGAGGTAAACGCCGCCCAACTCGCCGGCATATTCTTTTCCACCTCAATGTTTCCAAATGGTTTTCCCTGCCTCGCGCCGGCTTGCTTCACCCAGTCCGTCATGCGCGAGATTCCTTCATCAAGAGGAATATTACGAATCAACTCCGGGAATGCCTGTTGAATTTTTTCATGCGAGGAAAAGGCATGCTCCACTTCATTGCGTGCGGCCAGTAATTGTATTTCAGCGTTTACCCCCATCGATCGCTGCACCGTCCCGGCCAGTTCGAGCACGGAATACGGCTGATCTGCCCCAATGTTGAACACCTGATTATAGGCATCCCGATTTTTTACGCACTGCGCGATAATCGGGGCGACATCATCAATGTGACTGAACGCTCTCGTTTGCTGTCCATCGCCAAAAACAGTCAGCGGCTTTTCCTGCAAAATCTGATTCATAAATATGCCGATGACATTGCGATAGGGATCCCCGATATTCTGCCGCTCACCATAAACGTTGTGCGGACGGAAAACGATGTAATCCATCCCGAACATTTCATGCGTCTCTTTCAGGTCCAATTCCACCGCATATTTTGAAATGCCGTAAGGATCCTCGGGCTGCGGAACCATCTCTTCCGACATGGGAACCTGTCCGGCCCCATACACCGCGATCGACGAGGTGAATACAAAACATTTCACACATCCCGCATTCACCGAGGCGTTGATCAGGTTGATGCTGCCAATCAGATTGTTCGTGTAGTTAAACCGTTTAATAAAATGGCTCAACCCCTCCGCCGCATAAGCCGCCAGGTGGTAGACATAGTCCGGACGATGCTCCGCGAAGATTCGATTAATCCGTTTTTCATCCGTTACGCTCCCTTCAATGAATTCAGCGCTTTGATTAACATTCTCCCGGAAACCGCCGGAAAGATCATCCAAAGCCACAACCGAATGTCCCATGCGAATCAATTCATCCACCACATGTGAACCGATAAACCCTGCCGCACCCGTAACCAGTGATTTTACCACAACAATCTCCTTTCTATCTTGAAGAACACGATACAGAGTTATTATCTGTATCTACCTGCATTTTGCTTGAGTCGTGATTAATCCGACTGTTTTTCTTGAATCTTATATATTCCCCAAAGCCCATCATTAAGGATTCGGCCTTCAGATGGCTCTTTCTGGAGATCGTGCCAAACAACTTTTTTCGTTCGGAAATAGCCCATGGCAGGTAACGGAGAAAAGCTATCTTTGCTCTAATAAAAACACCCGGGCGTCCCTGCTTAATCAACTCATAAAACGCAAGCCCCTCCGATATAAGATGTAACAAACCATAGCGGAGAATATGTTTCCCCGTCGTATTAATCCAAAAAAAGAATTCAATATTTCTGCGAAGGTGAAAAACGTGGAATTTGCTCTTTCGTTTACCTGTGGCAGAGCCAATATGCCAGCCTATGGCATCAGAAGCATAGGCCACATTATACCCGAATGCCCGCAGTCGAAATGCCAGATCATTATCTTCATAATAAGCAAAATACTCGTCATGAAAAAGAAATTTTAGCTTATCCAGGGCGGACTTTTTATACAATGCCGCACTTGCTGCTGCAGCATATGGAATATGGGTGGCATGATTGAACGTTTGGGCATCGCATCCATAAAAGGTATCTGCCGAACCGTTGAAAAACATCGCGAAACCGACGCTATCTAGCAAATGCGGTGCGTTTGCCTGCCTCAGTTGGCATGCCACGCTGCCGATCTGAGCGGGTTGGGCCGCATGAATCATGGCACCCAGCCAGCTGGAATCCAACACAACGTCATTATTTAAAAGCACAATGAACTCCCCGCGTACCTGCTTGAGAGCAATATTGTTGGCCTCGGAAAAGCCACTGTTTCGATTCAAACGAATCACACGATATTGCGGGTCCGTATCCAGAAAAGGAATATCCAAAGAGTCATCTTTCGATCCATTATCCACCACGATTACTTCATAGTCTCGAAATGTTTGACGTTTAACAGAATCCAAGCAGGTGCGAAGCATGGCACCGCCATTATAATTCACTATGATTATACTGGCTGATGGTGTCATGTCGCCCCATGGCAAATAATATTAACGAATGCGTTGCCATAAGCTGCCGCATCATAAATGCCGGCAAACTGGCGCGCTTTATCGGTATTAAACGAAACCCCCTGCGAAATACAGGATTCCAAAGCATCTTTTATGGTTATGTGATCCAATGCATCCACAACCTGCCCTAGTTGATAGTGTTTAACCGTATAACCTATCCATCCCATATTTACGGCCAACACTGGTGTTGCTGTAGATGCCGCCTGAGTCAGCACCCCACTGCAGCCAACGTGTATCGGCGAGTAAAGGAGCAACACAACATCAGAATTCGCAAGCAAATCTTCAACCGCTTGATTGCTTATAAATTCATCGTACCACTCAATGGAGGTATCATTTATCGAGTCCATACATTCACGAATAACGGCTGCATCCCGCTCAAGTATTCGTCCCTTAATCTGCAGCCTTGCCCGGGTTTTAAGCTCGAGGTCCAGCGCCGCCCATGCCTGAAGTATACTTGATGCACTTTTTGCTTCAGAAATAACCCCATATAAGGTGAAGCGTATAAACGGAGATTTTGTTTTGGAACGAAGCGAACAAAAAACACCGGGTATTGAAAGGCGCTCTGCCTTAATATGCCTGCGCCGGCACCAATCAACAGCGCCTGCATCCTCAAATATAAAACCATTGATAAGTCGCATGCGGTAAAACAAGATGGCAATATAATTTTTAACAAGCGGACGAAAATAGGCTGCACCTTTATACAAATGCATTGGATAATTCTGTTCCTTATAGCACATAATAGGTCGAAAGATTATGTATAACAATTCACTTCTATGCGCAAACATACGAATTAGCGGAGCAAAGACTACGTGAATATCTCCCTCCAGTAAGAGAATTCGGCTGTATCGGGCTGACAGCAGCTCTCTGACAAGGTAGAGTGTGACGATAAATCTACTATGCCATGAAGTAATATTATGAAGGGTTGGAAACTTCTTCAAAGTCAGGACCGGATTGTGCGGTCTACAAGCCGCTTCGATTTGTTCTGCGACTCTTTCCGACACAAGTATCGTGATTTGCCAACCTCCTCTATGACAAAGCGCTCTCAAAGCCGCTGAATTCAGAAGCAAAAGCAGACTATTCACGCTGTGACCATACGAAAAGCACTCAAAAAGAAGAATTCGCTTCATATTCTAACAGACGTCCATAATTGTTCTCGATGCCCTGCTATTGTACAAGCAAGCGACAGGAGCATATCCATGCCGCCATTGATCGATAATCATATTTAACTTCCATAATGTCTGCATATCTAATTAAATTCCGAATTTATAATTATGTATTAATTAGATGGTGTTTCTTTTTCGAGAACATGCATCTTAGTCTTAGTCACTTTAATTATGATCACAAACCAGCACAGAACCAGCATAACCAAACCAGATAAACCACAAAGCAAAAACCGCGCAAGAAGAGGTAAGCCAAGTCTGCGCACATAACCCAGCAGCAAAATCGTTCCCAACATCCATGGAAGAGGTCGCAGAATAATATATAATTCATCCCTTAATTTGATCGAGGAGCTGCGGGAAAGCGCGATTACCGAAAAGAACCACGAGAGAATCCTTGCCACAACCACTCCGAAAACCATACCCGTCAAGCTCCAATACAACCCTATCACCACACCCGTAACCTGCAGAATGGCACAAACTAAATTCTGATGGAATACACGATTCACCCGGCCAATCGCCTTCAAAACAACCACATGAACCTGGAATAACAATTGAAGTGCGCTCATAACGCAGCCGGCCTGAAACAAGAAAGTGGCTGGAAGCCAGTTTGCACCTATTAAAACCTCAATGACCACTGGCGCACTGACCGCTAGCGCACTCATTCCCACAAGTAGAAGCGAAATGAAAACAGTCATATGATTCATATAGGTCTCTCTCAACAAAACGGGATCTTTTTGTAGCCTGGATATAATGGTGAAATTTGTTCTGAAAAATATGTTTTGCAAAAATACACATACATTGTTTGGAATAAAGCAGCCTCGATCTAAAAAACCTAATTGTGTTAAGCTCACAAATTTGGCCGTGAAAACATTTATGACTTGCTCGGCCCCGCTTCGAATGGTTTGAGACGTCATCACCGGAATTCCGAATGAATACAAATCTTTGATATTCTCCCAACGGGGCACTTTCCCGGGACGCCATGGCAGAAGAATCCAGAGCGTTAGCGCCTGTACGATGGAGCTAACCAACTGCTGGCCCAAAATCGCCCAAACACCACCACCAAACAACGCCAAAACAATGCCTGTTATACTGCCTGCCATAACCGATCCCGCACTGATCAATGCATTCGTTTTAAATCGTAATTCGCGAATAAGCTGACACTGCTGAACCTTTCCGGAAGTCATAAAAAAGGTAACGATGGACATTACAACCACAACCTTTTTCAATTCAGAATTCCCGTAGAAGGATGAGATTACGCCTGAACTCAGCACCAAGGATCCACAACAGATTACAGACACGACACCATTGCACCAAAAAAGAGCCGTATAATCATCGTCATGAATATTATTCTTCTGGATTATGCGCGATCCGATTCCTCCATCAATCAGGTTTTGCGCCATCGTCAAAAATATCATCACAGAAGCAACGATCCCGAATGTCTCGGGGGGCAACAGCCGGGCAAGCAACAAACTCACCACCATTCGCAGCCCTTGCTGCGAAAATTGCTCCACACCACACCAAAACCAGCCTGAGTATGCCTGTGATACAGAAGACACGCCCGCTGTACTGCCGAATTTATTCATAAAATATCGCGATAGATACGCCATGCCGATCTCTTCCTTCAATCATAAGTATTCCTTTAAGATGAGAGAATCGCGGCCACGTCAAATGTTCATCTGTCATGCGAGCAGGACTTTTTGATAGATATTCAAGTACTCTCTTCCCACATCCCGCCAATCACTCACAGGGAATGTTTGAGTCCCAGGAAGGCGTTGCGACTTTTCATAGAAACTTCTCAATCGATCTGGAGCATCAGGCCGAAGCACATCGGCATGATTAAGCCGTGGACAATGCGGATAGGACCGGCGCGCCCACGGCTTATCAGACAGAAGCAAAGGCAAGCCCGCTGCTGCCGCCTCGTATACAGCAATACAACCACTCTCATATTCACTGCAAAGCACAAACCCGCGCGCCCCTGCCATCCATTTTATTTTTTCCTCTTCCGTAACGAATCCTGCATAACGGACAATGACCCCATCTACTTCTTTCATAAATGCATCAAAGTATGGGTCTTCTTTGGCGTAGGGTTTTCCGGCAAAAACAACCGGCACACCCGCCTTCCGCGCCGAGCGGGCCAGTTCCAGATTGTTCTTGCGAGGATGTATTGTGGCTAACGAAAACAAATAATCATCCTGCCTGTGTTCCTGAGCCAATGCTTTCAGCGAATCACCTGTCAATCCGTGGGGAACCACATAGCAACGGGCTGCAGGAACATTGAATAAATAACGTGCGACATCTCCTTCGTGAGCAACAATTGTAACATAGGCATCCACCATTCGGTACACATCCCATCCAAGCCGCTCAACAAAACCTTTGAAACCCTTTTGCAAAGCTGTAATCAATACCCTTTGAGCCATGAGCGCCATACGGGAACGTGATGCGGTAGAATCCAGGATGTCCGTAAAAACAACCTTGTACCCCTTTTCGCGAGCAAGACGCACATTCAAAGCAGGCGGGCGACCAAAATAGTGAATTACATCTGCACGAAGCTGTGACTCCCACCATCTATCTGACACCACGTTCACATTCAGCTCTCTTAATGCTTTCGCTAGTGCTTCAATCATGTTTTGACATCCTCCATGCGCCAAATAAAACGGCAGAGAATGCGAAAAGATTACAGAAATTGGATTGGATAATATTTTATTCATCTGTGATCGCTTACATGAATTGTCATGTCCGATGAACAAGAAAACAAAGCATATGACCATAATACTTCAGAGGCAGAATGCGTTGAAGCATGCGACCCAGAAGATTTAGCCGAACACAACAACATTTATCATCCCAATGAGCAGCCATACGGCCAAAATTATGCAGAATGCCTTCATCTGCAAAAGAAACAAACTCCCGCTCAATTGAAAAGCCCGCCTCTTTCAAAAAGCCGCGCATCTGTATCAGATTGAATTCATACTGAAAAAAACCCCACCCGGCTTCAGAACAGAAATATTGCGGGAACCAGTCAGAACGACAACCTTTCTTCGCCTCGAATAGTGACGTTCCATCTGCTCCCTGTTTATGCAGCCAATGGCGTATAAACGGCAATGATTTCATCCAAAGCAGCGGGCTACTCAGCCTACGAATCAGTCGGCGTAACACACCACCATATGGTACCGTAATAATTGCAACGCCTTCTGCTTTTAGAACACGATTGAATTCCTTCAATGCACGTAGCGGCCCTTCCGGCACATGCTCTATGGATCCCAAGGCCACCACAGAACCAAATGAATGATCCGGGAACGGCATATCCTGGATATCACCACTGACGAACGTCACTCCATCTATTTCATTCCTTGCCCGCGCGCACAGCGCTTCGCTCCAATCAAGCCCCACAGACTCCCATCCCTGTTTCCGAAACCAGGCGCACCAGCGTCCAGAGCCGCATCCGGCCTCCAGAATGGGCTGGTGATTCTGCAATTGCTCCATGAATAACGGTGCTATTGCATAATGATCGCAATGTGTAATCTGCCGTTGAAGTGGTATTCCAAGAAAATCCTCTTCAAAACGTTTGCTAATTTCTTTGTCTGATCGTCTGTCCATAGCACCACTCTTTATGCTGGCAATTTGTCGGACTTTAGGATGCCTTATACTCAACAAGAATAGTCATCAATCGGTTGTGTGACCTTTCCTCATGATTCCGACAAATTGTTTATTGCGAACAACCGTTCGCAACAGGGGGTTGCATGATGTTTTTGATAATACTTGTCGAATGGGGTTCCCGATTTCTGCGATTCCAGCGCCTGTTTCAGGTTGAACAGGTGTTTCATGTTATAGCTCAGAATGACCAGGTCCCATTCACCCTGTACGGCTTGAAGCCCACGCAATGAAAACCGTGCAAACCCCATGACGGATTTGATTATGCCAAAGACCGGTTCAACGGTTTGTTTTCGCAACTTATACAATTCTCGTCCGTGCATTGACTCAAAACGTTTCTGCATAACTTCCTGCGCCGTCGCATCCGGCCCAGTCAGATCGGGATCTCTTAACGCTTTTTCAAGGTCTTCAATACTCTTGTGATGACGTTGTTTTCCAACTGCGGCATAGTCCGTGACATCACACTCTTTTTCCGTTTCGCGAACCGCTTCTTCCGAGTAAAAGCCGCTGTCAGCCAGCACGTTTTCCGCAGAATAATCAGTTCCTCCGGGAATACTCTTTAATGTTGGTAACAGTTGTTCTTTATCATTCGGCGCATTGGTAACCGTCTTGCCAACAATGAGCATTGATTCCGTATCAACAACTGCCTGAGCATTACAGGCCTGTTCAAAGTGTTTGCCGTTTCCTGTCTTCATAATCCTGCTCTCGGGATCCGTGAAGTTGACCTGTTTCTTTGGCGGTGGCTCAGATTGGTCTGCAGATCGGGAAGTCTTCCCTTTTTTCTTTTTCTGCTGCTCTTCTTTGTGCCGTTCTAAAATCATTTCACGCGCTTTCCGGAGGTGTTTAATCCGTTCTTCACGCCTTGAAATTTCTGCCGGGATATCCAGGCCGATGGGCAGGTCCTCGCGGTCGGCCCGTTCTGCTTTTTCGATCAATTGATCCACTTCTTTACGTAACATTTCAAGCTGCTCTCCGGCACGCTTTGAAGGCCCTGGTGTTCTTTTTCCTAAAGGTGCAGATGGTATCGTGGTCAGGATGTGTGTTGCCGCAGACATTGCGGACAGCAACATCACTATAGGTGGCTTCCTCAATACGGCGGGAGGAAAAACGGCCTGTGATGTAGCTGTAAATTAATAGCGAAAACATCAGGAATGGCGGGTACTGCTGCGACCCGCTGCCTTTCCAGTTTAAATGATACACGTGAAGAGGAAGATGACTCACGGCTTCCAGCAGGAAATGAACAATATGATTATTCGGTATCCAGTCACGTAAATCCGGCGGAAGAAGCATGGGGGTGTCCCGGTCAACTGTCTTTAAACGCAAAGCCATATAATATCCTTTTGTTCATTGCTATGCCCTTAGTATAAAGGCCTGTCACAAAAATTCAAACACAACAGCGAATTCGCTGTTGTTAGCTAGCAGGATGACGGGCCAAAGCCCGACAGCCTGCTAGTTTATTATAAAGCCCTTGATATTGCGACAACACGACTCCTGGATCACACAAGGAGAGTGCAAATTTACGTCCTTCCCTCAGCAAATTGTCATCACGTGCATTGTCATACGCCTCTTTTAGTGCCGCCGCCATACTCTGTGGAGAATGGCCGTTTGCCATTATGCCATACTTCCCGTTGTTTGAACAATATGCGCATCCTCTTGCCTGTCGAGTAAACACGACAGGGACATTTAATAAAAGCGCCTCACAAACCGGCATTCCAAATGATTCTTCCAGCGACGAGTGAAAATATATTTTGGCATCCTGAATCTTACGAAGACACTCGCCTTGTGGCAAATTGCCCAGGAATATCACACCATCAAGAAGATTTTTGGAGCGCGCCCACTCATAGGCGGGGCCACCATGTTCTAAACCAGGCCCCATTAAATGATATGCAAATTCTGGATGATCGTTCAAAAACAGACGAAACGCTTTCAAAGCATTTTTTACATTTTTCAACCGACTCCAACTTAATGCACTGCAGATTACAGATTCTGACGCCCTGCCGCGATCCCGAGATGAAATTTTCAACAAATCTGATTTCACGCAATTTGGTATCGACACAGCCTTCCGCCCCGAAATTCGGGCAACAAAAGAAGCAACATATGGTGACACTGCGGATAACAGCGTGGCTTTCCGCATGGTATATAGCGCAATCAGAAAATTTATAAAATAGGATAACGGAAAATGAATCAAAATGCGTGCAGCATGATCGTGCGCAGTTAACAGAAACGGCTGGCCGAAACGAATTGCACCCAAGGCATATTCACAAGTCCAATTAACATGAATCACATCGGGTACTGCCTCAAAAAGTACCTGCTCAAGCAGCATCGTTTCCTCTCGGTATAAATCTCTGCACATACCCCCCAAGCGACGCCGAACCGTCCAAATTCGAAGCAACCCGCCGTCCCATCTTTCTATTGGAGCCGTCTGGTTTGGTATTAATGTAATAACATCTGTTTCCATTTGTCGTGATATTCGCTCGTAAACATAGTTTGTCACATTATATCCCCCCATCCCAGAGGGCAATGTTTCCCCGGAGGAAACGAGCATTTTCAAGGCCATAAGATCGACCGGCGACAGAATGGCTACACGCATCACAAATCCTCTGACCCACGGGTCTGTAGTATTTCCCATATTCTTTCCGAAGCCCCACCCATGGGATAAGCATGGAATATATCTCGTACAAATGCGCGCTTCTCCCGATACATCGTCTCTTCAAAGCCACCAAGCAGGTCATCAAGAACATCAATCAACTCATCGCCGGTTTTAAGTATCGGGCCGGGAATTATTTTTTCATAGTCATAGAGAAATCCCCGCTGATTATTATAGCTTGCGATATCATGGGCAAAACTAACAATCGGCCTGTTAAGCAACAGATAATCCACCCAAATGCCAGAATAGTCTGATATTAAAACGGCACTGTTTCGAAGCAGCACGAGTGTATCTATGATTGTATCCCGACTTAGCTCTACGATTTCGTCGTCGTATGCGATTCCTGCATAGGCTGTTTTACCGATATGCGGACGAATGCCAATGACTGCATTGTGCTCTTTTAAAACAGAACGAAGCTTCCTTCTTTCGTCCATTGAAAACGCATAAACGCCCTTTAAACTCTCTTCTGTATTTTCGTGATTCCCCCTGAAAGTCGGCGCATAGAGAACAAGTCGGCGCCCTCGCAATATGGCAAGCAGCACCTGTTCCTGTTCCTTTTGCTTTTCAGATAAAACGGCAGTAGTTGTCAAGCAATCATTCCGAGGATAGCCCGTACAGAGAACGCTCTGATAATCCACGCCAAAAGCAAGTGACATCATCGCCCGATCAACGGGGGATGAACTAATATAACGGAAATATCCAAACGCTTTAGAAAACGATTTTTTCTCTATATCGCCACATGTCAAACCAATGCGTTTTATAGGGATGCCATGCCAAAGATTCAAAAAAAGGTGTCGGTGCGTTGCCAGGCGCGCCCAGTACCACTCCCCTGCGCCCTGTTCGACTACAATGCTTGCACTTCGAAGCAACCGCCATATGCCTCGAAAACTCCTTGCTTTCACCATGTTGCCTCTGTGAGCATCCTCGACCAATCTCATATCCGAATTCACGCCATAAAGAATGGAAACCAGAACCGGCTGTTTCTCGCAAAGCCAGTCATGAAACGCCTTAATATTGCCACTGAAAAGATAACAATCCCCCACAATAAAAAGCCATGTTTTATCCCTTTTTGGAATAATGCTGTCAGCAATCCAAATGATCAGTGCTTTTGCTTTTCGAAATATGATTTTTATATTTCCAGTAGATTTCATATCAGAATGAACCATCATTTTTGCTCATTACACAGTGCAAATTTTCTCGCAGCAAATCAGTACGAGTCAACGAAAACAAACCCTATTATTCAAGCTCATCCTTCTGATTCCGCTAAACGCCGACACTTTTTAACAGGTGTTAGGCGTATCCTTAGAAGATGTTTTTTTCAAAATATCGTTGATCACATACTATCAATGCATTTAATAAGGCCAATTGGAAAATCAAATCACAATAAACCCATTGAATCCCCCCCAGATAAGTCATAAATTGAGTCAGGCTGACGACATAGTATACGGTAAGAGCAAGGTGATATCTCTTAAGATTCTCGTTATTCCATTGTATTTTTTGACGTTTTATATGGCGGATTGACTCACCAATCCACCAGACAATCGAAAAACACAATCCTGGAGCACCCAAAAATATCAGCAAGTCCAAAAGGCCTTGATGCATATGCCCGCCCACAAATGTTCCGTATACGTCACCCCACAGCGAAGGAAATCTCATTGCAGATTGCCTAATCGTCAAAACCAAATCTGGATTATATCCAAATCCACGACCAACCACGAAATATCTTGGAATATTTTCGAAAGCTAACGTCCACAGATATCTTCTCCACTCCATCGTTTGAGAACCTGCGGCATATGCTACGTGAGATACTTCGATTCCAGGAATCATCGCCAGCACCCTTTGCACGCCAAAAGGCATATATGGCGCGAGAAAGATCATCAGAAGTATGATCAGCATACCTCCAGTCAGTGCAATCATGGCGGTCCTGAAGGGTTTCCGTGAATTAAGAATAGTAAATAAAAACAAGAATGCTATAACGTGGAGAAATCGATTTCTATAACCCGACAGCAATGCTGCCGCGCCTGCGAGTGTGAAAAATATACCATAATATAGATAGTGTCGCTTCGTCTTACATGGCCATAAAAACGTCGGGAACAAATATATAAGAACAACCGGATGTAAAATGGACCATCTTGTGGTAGTAATATCGTGGGTAAATGCTGTAAATGTATCCGCTAAACCAACTCCCGGCAGAATGAACAAAAGTGGATACCATATCCTCCCTCTGCTCACTATAAAAAGAAGATTCACAACAAACGGGACAAAAATCAGCAAAAGCATAAATGAAAAGGCTATTTTCCACTGCTTTTCCGAAAGGGTTATGTAACCGGAAAACAGATATAATGAAAAAGCAATAAATATGTGAATATATGCCCCGCCACCAGCATCCGGACTGCCAAGGAAGCTTAGCGCATGACCCCTAACAGCAATAACAAAGCAAATCCATATGATACTCAACCAGCCCAGCTTAATACATGGAGATGCCTTCACTTCTTCCTTACTGATAATCTTTTTTGCAAGAGATAGCCCA
The DNA here is from genome assembly GCA_028708815.1 of Kiritimatiellia bacterium. Lineage (GTDB taxonomy): Bacteria > Verrucomicrobiota > Kiritimatiellia > RZYC01 > RZYC01 > JAQVYB01. Next base: position 13,666 of record JAQVYB010000005.1, read on the forward strand.
ACGAATGACAGCATGAATACCTGATACAACATAAGATTCATTGGGATATGGTAATAGTACAGTCTGCTAAAGTAGAAGGTAATAACAAGAATCGCGACTATATCAGCGCGAGAAAAAAGCATTAGCACAAAAGGGGTAATTGCAAGGATCGCCAGCAAGACATAATCTCCATGCAACTGTACAAAAAAACAAAGAAGAAGAAAGATTCCAGCTATCACAGGAACCATTAATTCTCGCGGTGCTAAATATCGCGCGGGTTTTTGTTCATCCATCTGTCGCCTTCTCCTTAACTCTTTATAATCGGCATACGCACCTACAACTCGTTTATGTGATTATTTAGCCAGAGTAGATGTAAATTCATGCAGCATTTCTATGCATATGTGAACGGGATTATTGCTCAGTCGCTCCTGATTTACATTTTCTTCCAGCAACCGGAGCAATTCATTGGCAGAGAGGTCCAGTCTTCTATCCAGCCCTATTCTACACAACAGATCGCAAAGACGCGACCCTGTGACCCCCTCCACCGTCACGCCATGTGCAGCATGGTAGGCCACAAAATGAGGAAGAAGCAGGCCCACGGCCTGTCCGTGCGGAAGACCAAAGGTCGCCGTCAGGATATACGAAAAGGCATGAGGCGCGGTGGTTTTTGAAATATTGATAGCCTGCCCTGCCAGATTCGCTGCGCGCATCATGCCGGACCTGTTCTCCGGGTTCGGCGCGTGGACGGCGGCTTCCAGATATCGCAACGCCAAATCCACCGCCTCCCGGGCATACCCGCGTGATTCATCGGTAGCACATTTGGCCCAAAGCGATTCGACACCCTGAGCCAGGGCGTCCATCCCCGTGCAGGCCGTTTGATAGCCACTCAACGAATAGGTGAATTCAGGAACCAGCAACACCTGGGATGGGATCATGGAGGGCCCATCCACCGAGTGTTTTGTTGCGCCACGATAGACCACGGCAAAGTGCGTGGCCTCGCTTCCGCTTCCCGACGTGGTGGGGATGGCCAACAACGGTGGTACGGGGACATCCGCAGGGCACGTCCCCTGAAGGAAAGCATCCAGGTTGGCGCCGGTGCAGCCAAAGAAATTGATCAGCTTGGCCGTATCCATAGCGCTCCCGCCGCCCACCGCAATCACCGCGCGAATCCCGGCGGAACGAAGGTTCTCCACTCCCCGCATCACGTCCTCTTCTTTGGGGTTCGGTGAAAAGTCGCTGAAGTACACCGTATCGGCAGGAACTTCCCCCGACAAAAAATCCCGGACGCCCGATTGATGGAATGAATGCTCCCGGCAAACCACCAAAATCCGTCCTTCCGCCTTTTGGATGAACGCCTCCAAAAAATCTTCTGCTCCAGACGCCCCAAAATGTGTGAGTTGATTCACGATCGCTGAGTTCCTTCCGGCCTTCAGGTGGATTGGAGAAAGTCCATAAAGGCCCTCTTATTCTGATCCGGGGTCGTTTTCGGGCGGCCCAAATCTTTTCGTGCGCCGGGTGCCACCCGGACTTCAAGAAAGCTTGGGCCCTTCTTCTGCAACTGGAGTCTGAATGCAGAGAGCAAGGCCTCTTCGCCATCCACGCATACGGCATCCACATATCCGCAGGCGAGCGCAAGCTGCACGAAATCCACATCAAACCCCACCGTTTTCTGTGCACCCACGGAATCATGTACGCCGTTGTTCAATAACACATGATGATAATTAGGGGCCTTCAACGAGCCGATAATGGCGGGTGCGCCAAGATGCATCAGCAACGCGCCATCGCCATCGAGACATATGACCGGGCGGGTGGTCTGGTGAAGAGCAATGCCCTGGGCAATCTGCGAGGCATGGCCCATGGAGCCGACCGTCAGAAAATCCCTTTCATGCCCTTGGCCGTTTCGCTCCCGGCATTCATACAACTCCCGCGAGAGTTGGCCCGTGGTGGAAACCAACGCCGCACACTCCGGTAAGCACGAAACCACCATCTCCAGCGCCGCCTCTCTTTTCAATGAATAACGCGCGTCAGGCGCTTTCCGCGCATACGGTTCGAACGTCCCGGCACGCACCAGCAGGGCCACCGGACGGTGCTCCGTCGTCGCCCGACGTATCATCTCCTCCAGACAGCTCGCGGCGTCCGAATTGTTGTCGGGAAGAATACGGCAGGGAATATCCATCGCCTCAAAAAGTGCCTGCGTTACCTGGCCTTGCTTGAGGTGCTGCGGCTCATCCTTGACGCCCGGCTCGCCGCGCCAACCCACCAACAGGAGCATCGGAATGCCATACACGTCCGGATCAGCCAACGACAGCAACGGATTCACGGCATTCCCCTGCCCCGAGTTCTGCATGTAAACCAGGGCCGGCCGGCCGGAGGCCAGATAATGACCTGCGGCCAACGCCACCGCGCCGCCCTCGTTGGCGGCGGTCACATGCCGCTCGGGCGGCACATGGTCACTCACATACGCGCAAAACGCCTTCAGCAGCGAGTCCGGCACCCCGGTAAAAAAATTCACACCGACGCGCTCCAACATGCTGCAAAATGATTCTGTGCAGATCATGACTAAATGAACTCCACAATTTCACGTATGGGCATGCACCCGGATTCCGCCTCCAGGGCTCGACCATGCGTCAGAATGGATTCGGCGGTTTTCTGCATCGCCGGATAGGCACTGCGCAAAAGCTGATTGGCATAGATCACGATATTGACTCCGTGCTTTGCAAGTTCCTCTTCCGTCACCTGGGAATAGGTGCTGGGAACGACCACCAATGGGACCCGTCGAGGAAGCCTCCCGTAGGCGGTGCAAAACGCGATGATTTCGTCCGCTGTCGTGGATTTGCTGTGAATCATGATGCCATCGGCACCGGCTTCGATATAAGCCTGAACGCGAGCAAGCGCATCTTCCTGTCCGGCTCCTGTAATCAGGCTTTCACACCGGGCTATAATCATGAACTCTTCGGAAATCTGCGCGGCTTTCCCGGCGCGGATTTTTTCGCCCATGTTAAAGGCGCTATCCTGTTTCTGGTCGTTCCCGGCATCCAGCAGGGAGTTCTTTTTCAGGCCGACCTTGTCTTCAATGATTACAGCGGAAACACCCAGCCGCTCCAGCGTACGCACCATGAACACAAAATGCTCCGCCTGCCCGCCGCTGTCACCATCATAAATGATGGGTTTGGTGGTCACTTCCAGTATGTCGTTCACGGTGTGCAGACGCGAGGTCAGATCGACACACTCGATGTCGGGTTTTCCCTTCAACGTGGAATCGGTCAAACTGCTAAGCCACATGGCATCAAATTCGACGGACAGATTGTCCTTTTTGACGCGGCAGTTTTCAACGATCAACCCACTCAATCCGCTGTGCGCCTCCATAACGCGAACCAGTGATTTTGCCTTCAGCAGTCGGCGCAGGCGTTGACGACGAATGTCCGGCGTGACGCCGACTTCCCGAATGGCCTTGTTGAGTTGGGTCGAGGAGATGCCCGGGGTATAGGACGGTTCGATCAGCTCGCCGCCCCATTCGGCAAGCGCATCAATCACCCGCTGACGCGTTTCGCGCTGGACGCCATCGCGCCAATCGTCGCCATGCACCACGTAGTCGGGTTTCAGTGTGCGCAAGTTGGGCACATAATCGAGCGTTGTTTGAGGAATGACCTGCTCCACGCCTTTCAGATTCTCCACAATGGCCGCCCGTTGCTCATAGGTCATATAGGGCAGTCGTTTATAGCTGGCAATGGCTTCATCGGTCAACACGCCCACGGTGACTTCACCATACTGCGCGGCCACTTTAAGAATATTGAGATGACCGGGATGAATGATATCCGCACTCATTCCCACATAGACTTTTTTCATGATGACTCTTCCTTAAACGGTTCCCAAACAAGCAAGGACCCAATCATTGGGTTGCCGGCCAGCCCACTTGACCTATGACATCCCGAAGCGGGACAACCGAAATATTCGCTGAAAGTGAATAGTGCCTTTCTCCCGGATAGACCACGTAGAGATGTTGCAAGCGGAGATCCTCCAAAGCTACGTGCATTGATTTTGTGCTTCCCGGGGCATCCCCATATTTGAATTCAAACCCGATTCGTCCGCCTCCCGGCCTGATAAGCAGCAGGTCCAACTCGGCCCCTCCGTGGGTAGCCCAATAGTAGGCATGTCGCGGCATGAATTTCTGCAAGATGCAATCAATTGCAAAACCTTCCCATGAAAAGCCGAGTTGGGGGTGACGTTGAATATCAGACAAGGATTCTGTTTCCAGCAAGGCATGCAACAAGCCGCTGTCGCGGATGTAAACCTTGGGTGCCTTGACCTGTCGTTTTTTAAGGTTTTCATGCCATGGTTCTATGACATGAACCATATAGGCCGAGTGCAAAACGTGCAGATATCGCTTGGCCGTCATATTGGAAACACCCAGTGACATTCCGATACTCGATGCGTTCCAAACTTTCCCATGCGTATGAGCCAGCATAGACCAGAACTGATACAGTTGGGCTGGAGGGAAATCAATTCCGAACCGCCGCAAGTCTCTTTCAAGAAATGTTCGAATGAAGTTTTCGCGCCATGCATAGCTGTCTTCATCCGTGTCTGCCATGAAAGACAACGGAAACCCACCCCGCAGCCACAAACGAGTCAAAAAATCTAAGCCCACCTCCTCCAACGAAAAACCGGAGATATCTACAAATTCAACGCGACCTGCCAGCGTCTCTGAACTTTTTCGAATCAAATCGGGTGAAGCACTGCCAAGGATCAAAAACTGAGCGGGAAGAGGGCTTCGATCAGCCAGAACACGCAACACCTCGTAGAGTTCCGGCATCACCTGCACTTCATCTATGACCACAAGCCCCCGCAGCGGTTCCAAAAAAGACATGGGATTCGACAGGGCTCGATAATCAGCAGAATTTTCTAAATCCAGATACATGGTTTCCCCATCACGAGCACTCACCAGTTGTCGGGCAAGTGTTGACTTACCACATTGCCGAGGCCCCAGAAGAGCGACAATGCGACTGCGACCCAACGCCTTATCCAGACGTTCACGAAGATTCTTCCTGTCAACGAGCGATTTCATTGTTGAATATTAAACATCGCGTGTTAGAATTTCATGGATAATGTGGCGATGGATTAGAAGAACGTCAAATCCTATCCAAGAGAATATTCCGCGCGGCATGCGCTTCATTTTTTCGCGCTTCGCGAAAAAATCAACGCCTGTTCTGCTCGTACCATTCGATTGTTTTCATCAGGCCGGCTCTGAAGTCGGTGGATGCTTTGAAACCAAAGGCCTCTTCGGCACGGGAGGTATCCAGCTTACGGCGTGGTTGACCATTAGGCTTCGTGGTGTCCCAATGGATGTCCCCGTGAAATCCCGTCAGCTCCGCGATGAGGGTCACGAGATCTTTGATGCTGATTTCATGGCAACTACCCAGATTCACCGGCTCGCTTTCATTGTAGCGTTCCGACGCCAGAAGAACGCCTTCGGACGCATCATCCACATACAGAAATTCACGGGTGGCGGAACCATCACCCCACACTTCGATAAAATCAGCATGGGCATCCCGCGCTTCCACGCATTTTTTAATCAGGGCGGGAATCACATGCGAACTTTCCGGTTTGAAATTGTCGCGCGGGCCGTACAGGTTCACCGGCAAGAGGAAAATGGAGTTATACCCATACTGCTGACGATACGCCTGCGATTGCACCAGCATCATTTTCTTTGCCAGACCGTAGGGCGCATTGGTTTCTTCCGGGTACCCGTTCCACAAATCTTCTTCCCTGAAGGGCACCGGCGTGTATTTCGGATAGGCGCAGATCGTCCCCAAAGCCACGAATTTTTCCACGCCGCGCAGATACGATTCATGCAGCAATTGCACGCCCATCATCAGGTTGTTGTAAAAATATTCCCCGGGATGTTCCCGATTGGCGCCGATCCCTCCGACCTGGGCGGCCAGATGGATCACCATCGTCGGCATACAACTGTCCAGCAATCGGCACACATCCTCTTTTTTACACAAATCACACTTCTCGTGCTGTGGAATCGTGATAATCGGCACCCCGCCGGCCTTTAAACGCTCCACCACAAAGGAACCCAGAAATCCGGAGCCCCCGGTTACCACCACCCGCTGTTTTTCCCAAAATTCGCTCATTGAATTATCCCCGTATTTTTCCAATCATTGGAAACTTTTTTGACCTTTTTTCCAATCATTGGAAACTTTTTTCGCGCTTTTTCCAATCATTGGAAAGTACCCTCATAACACTTGGCCCTCCCGGGAAGGACGCTGTCCACAGCGTCCAAAAGGCAGCCCCTGGCAACACGGGTTGCCCTCTCACTTCATCAACATGCCCAGCATCACTTTATCCCACACCCACTGGACGCGTTCCTTAAACTGCGTGAAGCGTTTTATCCTTTTTTTGACAAACTTCAACTCTTCCTTGCAGACCTGCGGGTCCGATTGCTTTAAGAGCACATCGGTTTGGCGGAGGACTTCCTCCGTACGTTCCATGTGCTGGGCAATACTGTCGAGCATGGCCTTGCGCATGAACTTGCCCCAGTCTTCCGTGGCCTCGTAATAGTCCTTGCGGTCGCCTTTTTTCCAGACCTTTTTGAGCGCACCCCATTGCTCCAATTGTCGAACCGACATACTGGCGCTTCCCTTGCTGATGCCGAGGGCTTCGGTCAGATCATCCAGCGATTGCACCTCCCTGCACAGATACAGGTGAGCGAAAATCTGACCGATCACACGCCCCGCACCAAAGGATTGGGTGGCGCTTCCGGCCAATTCAACAAAGGATGCACGAATGGTGTTTAATTCCTGCGACATAGACTTCGTCCCTGTGAAGTCCCGGTAAGGGAAGCTTCTTTGTTCTTTATTAACCTGTGTGACAACGGGAAGATCATCAAAACAACACCTTGCGGCGTTCATTATGTTTTGAACGTATCATATGCGGGCAAGGGATCAAGCAATAACGCGGTTATTTCTTCGGATTATTAGCGCTTCACGCCTAGGCGGTAGAGGAGGCTGTTCACGTTGGCGCGGATATTGGTCAAAGAAAGCGTGTGAAGACTCTCCGTATCCGAGGTGATGTTATCCCGAATGAGCGTCCAGGTGCCTGTCACCAGATTCGTGGTGCTGTCGACGCGATAGATTCGTCCCGGTTTGGCGGTCCAGCTTAAGTCTACGCTCGAGGTATCGCCGCCGGTCACGTGTTGCAGTACGACATCGTCGGCATAGAACGTTCCGTCATTCCCTACCCCTGTAGCTTCCACGACCATCTGGGCGTAGACCGCATTTAGCGGGGCATCGCCCGTCAGGTAGAGGTCCATCCAGGTTTCTGTGGGAAGCTCCGTCATGGAGCAGGTGTATCGCGAGAGGAATGCATACGAAGCATCGAAGAATTCCAGTTTCAGCACGGTCGGGTTGGTCCAGTTTGATTCCCGCTGAAACCAGCCGCCGCACCGGTAGATCTGACCACCTGCGATGGATACGGATTGAATCAATCCGGAGTAATTGGTTTGAGCCATCCAGCTGCCTGTCAAGATTCCGCTCTCAGCACCACCATGTGACCGCCAATTGGTCACCGTGGAATTCCCCAGGGCCGTCCACTGGTTGGTATGAGCCTCAAAATCGGTATTCAGGAGCAAATTGGCACCATATTCCAACGGCGAACTGGCAAAAAACCGGTAGGCGGTGCTGTCAATCGTCAGCATGGAGGAAGCATCGGTCGGATCCGTTCCGGCCACATACTCACCCCAGGCGCTCATCCGGTCGCCATCCGTATCCAGCGCGACATCGGCACTGTTCGTCAGGTTATATCCATACCCATGTTCCCAACCGTCATCCATCCCATCGCCATCCGAGTCGGTCGTCTGCGGGTTGTATTCATAGCACCCGATGTCCGATTGAGCGATGCCATCAAAATTCCCATCCAGAGGACGGGCGTTTCCACCCAGATCATACGTCACTTCCACCAGATTGGTCCCCGCATCAATGCACGGGGAGCCATATTTCAGATGGTAATCGCCAGCCGCCGCGTTCAGGAATTGGGGGTTGCCCACGAAATTCCCCGTCCCGCTTATTTCCACCGGCGCAGAGCAGTATTGGATTTGGTTGTTTTGCGATGCGCCCCCAACATGCAAGGCATCCGGTTCGGTCATGATGCAGTTTTTAATAATGGCTCCATAACCATCTACATGTATCCCGCTTCCCCGTTGACTTGGCGCTGAATTGCTCAACAGGGTGCAATGCTGGAAGCCTGCATTATTGCACAAACCGATTCCACCACCGTAACCATCTGTATAGTTATCCATAATCAGGCAGTTTCTCAGGTTTTTCCCATTATCCAGCACCACCCCGCCGCCCATTCCAGATGCATAATTAGAAATAACCAGACAGTTTTCAATAACGGTATTTCCTGCCCAATGGGCCTCTATTCCTCCACCCCAACCCGCTTGATTATGTTTTATCGTACAATGTGTCATTTTGCCTGCTGCGGCAATCAAGGCTATCCCTCCACCCCATCCGCCGACTAATGCAGAATTTCCATTAATGCAGCAATTAGAGAGAACTTTCATATTGATAACCAATGCTCCTGCCCCTGAAGTCGTACGCAAATCAACGCTGTTACCTAGAATGGAACCATGCATCATGGCAACACCATATACAGACGCATTTGTGTGATTCACATACACGCAACGCGTCGCCCAGGTTCCGCCATCAATGATCACATTCTCTGGTCCATCTACGCCGACGACGGTAATACCTTTTTCAATGACCAGGCGTGACCGGCCACAGGTGTTGTCTCGAAATCCCTTTTTATAAACACCGCCTGCCACATACACCGTGTCGCCGTCTGCTGCTGCATCCACGGCTTCCTGGATGGTATGCGCCGCCGTTTCCAAAGAGGCAAAGGGATACACGGGTGTCGCAACATTGGTGGAAACATAATGAGCCGGTGTAGGCCCCTGATCAATCAGGAGGCTGTCTGAAGCCATCATGCCCCAGGCATTGGAGCCCTGAACATAAACACGGTTCAATCCGGAAAACAGCCCGGTAATCGAGGCCGTCCATGAAACTGCACTGGAGAAACTGCCGCTTGAGATAACAGCCCCGTTGTACACATTGCTCCACCACATGGTTGACGCCGTCTGTTCATTTCGGGATCCGCCGATGACGCAGGATGCTTCCGATACGACCATGCCTGTGCCATTCGTAATATTCACCAGAGGCATGCCGGAGCCGATACCTCCGCGTGTAATCACGGCTTGATTCGAGACCAAAACACCATGCTCATTCGTGGCATAAACGGTGATGGTGTACGGCACGCTAATAAACGTCAGATTGGTCGCCAGCGTCCAAGTATAGGGAGTGACCCGCGACACTTGCACGGTAGCGAGATTTCCACCAACCAGGACTGTGGCCGTCATCGCGCCGGACACATTGAAATTGTTTGCCCCCGAAACCGTGGTGACATCATACGATACCAAGCCGACTGGGCTCGTAATTACGACAAGGGGTGCCAACGATTCAGGCGAGGCGGAAAACTCATGACATCCCAGGTCCACCTGGTCGCCGATTAGCCTGGTTTCTCCCGCATAATCCGCAACGCCCGCCCAATCATAGATCGCGGCAATATTCGTGGTTCCCTGATTGATGCAGGGAGAACTCTCTGCGGGCCGATAGTCCCCAAGCGGCGGGCAGCGAAACACGGGGTTCGTCACGATGCTGTTACTGTCAAAGCCTGTGTTTGCCGAGTAGTTAAGCAAATTGGTATAATTCACCGTCCCGCCGTGGAACAAATAATTGCTGTTCGCTCTGAAAAAACAGTTGTAGTCGCTCTGATTGTCGAAGATGTAGTTATCCTCCTGCAATTTATTCGTCGGCCACATGATATCCCAAGTGCAGGCATTCTCATAGATGAGATTGTTGAACACATAATTATTCGTAAAAGGCGCGGGATAGCCAAGATCTGAACGTTGCCCCGTACGACAACCTAAGGCAAAACGGCCCTGCTGGCCAATAATTGTGTTGTTGAAAACGCGAGTATTACAAGATTCTGCGATGCAAATTCCGCATCCGTCATTGTCGACTAACATATTATCATGAATAAGGGCTCCGCCTGGACTGATTTCATAAAATATAGCGGAACCGGTTGTGCCATCCTTCCAGTTGCGGGCGGTTTCTCGGATTAAATTACCTCGAATGACATTGCTTCCCTCGGGGCAGGTATCAAACCAAATGCCATACCCCAGATTTCCAACGAACACGTTGCTCTCAACAGTCCCGTTCTGAGCAGGCATGAATTTCATCCCGCCACAATGACACCCCACGGAAAATCCATTGTAATTATTGCTGTTGATGATACACCCTCGGACCAGAAAACTGTCGGGACTTCCGCCAAAACCAGCCATCCCGTTATGGCTCACATTACAGTTTATTACTTGGGTGTTATCGCTCACGCCAACCCCGGTTGCATCCATCCACGAAACATCACACGAATCCATCGTCGAATATTCACCCAGATTTACAGCCGCATAACCACCCATGGAGTATCCGAGTGTATTCACATGCATGAAATGAAGTCCGTAAATATTATTGTATCTTGCCGATTTGAATAACACACTTCGGGCGGTACTGGCTTCCATAATGCTTTCGGATGGGTTGGAGTGATCCGACAACCAGACATACAGCACATTCTCGTTGGCAGCATAATAAAACGAACCGGCAACCATATCCGCCAATCCGAGACCGTATGGGATGAACGGATAGGTCGGCGTACTACCATAGCATTCATTTGGATAACCAATTTGCCTCAGACATGCACCATCATCAAAAAGCTGCTGTGTGTTGCGGACCCAATTTGTCAGTTTCCAAATACTGTCGGCATGATGAATCCAATTTGTTGCCAAGACAGAACCCTTTATCATCGGTGTTTCATTGCTGTAGGCACACACGGTTACCGGATGGCCCTGTTCTCCATCAACAGGCACAATGAGAAATTCACGATACGTTCCTCCGCGGATATACAAGGTGTCACCGGGAGCCAAGACTGCTAATCCTTTCTGCACTGTGCGAAATGGATCGTTCAAAGACAATCCCGTCGCCTGATCATTCCCATTTGTCGCCACATAAAACACCGTGGGATCGCGCGTTTCGTCCGTCCAAAACTCATGTGCGCCGATATCCACATGTTTTTTTGCCACCCGTGGATTACCATAGAAATCTTCGATCCCTTCCATCATCCAGTCTTCCTGAAGACCCGCATCCCGGCATGGAGAACTTTCGGACAAACGGTAGTCATCGTTCTCAAAATCTGCATACTTTGGCTCGTTGGTTACGATGGCACGGGACGTGACGGAGTTGGTCAACGGAGGCGTACAGCAAAACTCTATCATATTGATCGCGCCGTCCGGTCCGGCATAGTAAAAATTTTCTGCACCATTGTAATACATGGTATTATCGCACAAACGGTTATCGACCCCTTGTAGAAATACACCAGCCCCACGGGCGTTAGCCGTGTTTTTCTCAATGGTGCATGAAGAGAGGCACGTATTGTTATCCAGAAAGATCCCTCCGCCGTAGGCAGCCGCATGGTTGTATAACACAATGCAGTGGCGGACACTTTTACAGTTATCTACCACCAATCCACCACCGGACTGGGCTGCGTTTGAAATCACTGTGCAATGTTCGAATATCGTTCCACTTCCCCAACGGATACTGGAGCCTCCGCCAGAACTGGCTTCGTTTTGCCGTATATCGCAATGCGTGATCATTCCGGCGGCACTGATTACAGCGATACCACCGCCCCACCCATAAGTTGCCGTCCTGTTATTCCGCATAACACAGTTAGACATCAGCCCGATGTTGTAAATCAACGCTCCGCCACCATTGCGTTTCCCCTCGATGGTCGAGGTCTGCCCGTTCTCCAGGGTGAAACCGAGCAATGCGGCGTTCGTGTGGTTGATATAGACACATCGGGCCGGGGTGGAGAAGTCGCCGCGAATGATGGAGGCCTCGGGACCTTCCACGCTTCGGAGGGTCACGCCCTTGGTGATCCCGACGCGACTGACTCCGTACTCATTGGAAAACATGCCGGTAGAGTAGACGCCGTTCGTTACCAGCACCGTGTCGCCGTTGCTTGCCGCATCAATGGCGGATTGAATGTCGTGGGCGGCATTTTCCCAGGTGGCATAGGGCGAGGATGGAGAAGGACTGTTCGTCCAGACGTATAGCGTTCCTGCCCAGGATGATGTGATAGAGGCCAGAAAGAACACTCCGGCAAACAGCACGGCGTGGGTTCTTTTCTCGATGGATAAATAATTCACGCCAGCTCTCCCTTGAAATGGTTCCGCTGAACGCGGAAATTTGGATACAAATGGAACGCCACAACACGGAGCGAAGGGTAGTGGGGCCGTGCCCATGTGTCAAGCGCCTGGTAAACCGGTTGTGTTCCACGGTGCTTTCGGGGTCTTCTCTTATCCGCCGGAATTCTGGGATGTCGGACTGAAAGTCCACCTTACGTCAGAGGCTTTGCGTTCTTCGCGTGCTTGAGCGAAGCGGGCGAGAAACATACCTTTTGCACAGAAAGGGAAGAAAGCAGGTAGGAATGCCCATTCTACAGGGGATTTTTTCTGTATTTTGGAGTTTTTGCGTTCACAGATGCCGTTCCGGGTGACCTTGTTCGACATTCAACGTTCCATGTTCAACGCTCGCCTTCCACCGTTCATCCTGCCGGCATTCGTACGTATGTGTTCGGATGTTGTACGGGAAGAATTCTATTCCCCGATATAGAGCACACGGTAGTACCGGTTGGAGCGGTTGGCCGCCGAGGCGTCGTTGTAGGTTCGGTTGGTGGCCGTACCGTAAGGGGCGCTCTCCGTCACCGTAATAAGCGGCACGAATCCGGCGGTGAGATCATCGGAATATTCAATGCGGTACTGCCGCCCGCCCACGGACTGCCAGCGCACCGGCACACCCGCACCCGCCAACGGACCGATTCGGTCCATGCACAAAGCGGATGCGGCGTCACGCGGATTGGTTCCAAGCCGGTATTCCTCCCGATTGCTCAGTGTATCCCCATCGGTATCTTCGTCGGCAATGGAGGGACCGGATGGAGTAAAGCCGTTCTGCTCGTACCAGGCGTCCGGGATACCGTCGCCATTGCTGTCGGTTCCGGCGGCGCGCGTGATGGTTACGCTGTCGGAATAGGCTTCAGCCTCTCCGCTTTCCGGCGTGGTAATGCGGAGGTCGTTGATATAGTAATCATATTCCTCTCCGGTTCCGGCAAAATTATTCCAGGCGCGGAACAGGGTAATGTTCTTGTCGGCCACGTCTTCCAAATTTCCGGCGTAGGTCCTTGCGGCGCCGCCGTAGGGCGTGATTTCTGCGGAGAAGGTGGAGGTGCCGGTGAGGGTGAATTCAATCTCGAGTCCATCGCCGGTCCAGCCGATGTCGGTGGTCCCGGAGGTGATGTTGTAATTCGTATCGCCGCCGTTGAACCAGAACTGCCACAACGTGTCGCCGCCTTCATTCTGCAAGGCAATGCCCACCCCTGCGCCGGTGCTGATCCAGCCGTTGCGCATCTTCACGCAGAAGGTCTGGCCGGTCTGCATCGCGGAGGCAAACGGACGTTTGGCCTCGGCCATCTGGCCGCTGTTGGCATACATGGCCCACGACCTGGCGCCCAGAATATTATTGCGGGTGAACCAGCCGGCCTGGCTGTTATCCTCGACCGTACGGTAAAACACCCAGGGACTGAATCCCGTGCCCCCGTTGGAATCATCGGCCCATACCGCATCGTAGGCGGATTCCGAGCCATCATCCTGCGCGTTGGTGGTCACGCCCGAGGCGGCGGCCCCGGACCCCTTCACTGTAATCAGATTGGCGCCCGTACCCAAAGGCAGCGCGGGAATGGTCCAGGCGGAGACGGCATCGAGCGTCCCGGCGTCGCCGGTGAGCGCATTGGTCCAAGCCAGATCACCCACCACTATTTTCGCGGTACCGCGCACCATGTAGTTCGATTGAATAAAGGCCACCTCCAGATTGGAAGGCGGATTGGTAATGACAATGCCATCCGGTACGGGACCAAAGCAATTGGTGACGGCGATATGCCAGTCGAGTCCATCCTGGTTATCCCAGGTGGTTCCGTCGTTGAAGCAGAAGTCCAGCATCTCGATTCCCAGGGGCGGCGTATAGACATACTGCCAGTAATACCCGTTCTTGGTCATGATCGGATTGGGAAGAACGGTGTCCGCAAAGCCATCGTGACCAACGTGTATGTAGATGGCGGCTGCGCCTTGCAGGGGACCTTCGTTCGGATAGTATTTAATGGTGATCGGGTTGCAATCAGACGGCGATACAGGATCCACCACCGCAGTGGACGGCCCCACCGGCGCGTTGCAGTCGCGTATCGAAGTGGACCAGTTGAGCCCGTTGCGCGAATCGACGGTACCGCCGGAAACATTCTGGAACCAGACCTCCGCTTCCGTCGAATTGCTGGGCACGTTCTGAATCGTATAGCTCCAGACATCCGGCGAAACACTGCTCATCTGATAGAGGTTCCAGGTGGTTCCGGTGAAGTTGATTTGCATATAGACCGGCGAGAATCCTTCCAGGGGACCACCCTCGGCATGGTAGGTCACCGTCAGGGGCGAGCAATTGTTCGGATCATCCGAAAACGTCACGCTGGAGGAGGGCGATATGCCGTCATCCTCGACCCAGACATGCTGAATTTCCGTCTTCGTGACGTTGCCGAGTTCGTCCGTGGTTTCGATGTAGTAATCAAACAGATTGCCGCGGAATCCGGGCAGGCTGTCATTATCGATCCGGACAAAATAGTAATCGGCGATCACGGGTTCGGCCCAGAAGGCGGGATCAAACACAAAATAGTCAATCTGTCCGTTATCGGCGGCGGCGTTCAAGGCCGTGCGCGTATTGGGCAGCACACGTTTCGTCATCGGAATACTGACCCAGCTTTCGACATCGCCCCCTCCGGCGTAGGTAACGTTGTCGTTGTTGGACAGCGAACGCACGCCGTCTTTGTCGCGCCGTATTTTCAAATTCACACTCTGCACGCCACTCAGGTCATACACATGCGACCAGATGTAAAATTCCGACGGCATTTTTTTGAGGTAGCGTGTGTCGCCGCCCGGAATGGGGTTGAACCATCCAAAGGTGTAAGCGCCGGGATTGTAGGGGAAGCGCTGCGGCTTGAGAGCGGTTGGGCCGGTGCGGTCCTGATCCATGCGGGTAGACATAAAGCTCTGCAGTTTGTCAATGGCGCGGCGGGTCGCCAGCGCGGGTTTATCTTCATCGTCGTTCCCGAGGCCGCCGTAATAATTGAAGCCCGAATCGAGGCCCATCAGATAAATATGCCAGGCCAGTTCCACATCATTGGGCGAAGTCCAAACACCGTCCCAATCATAAGGCGACTGAATCTTCCATGCCTGCACCGATCCACCTTCGTCCACCAGAATCTGTTCCGCCGTTTCACACCAGTTCGCACCTGCCATCAGCGGGGCGTAACTGAAAAATTTCAGGGCGAAGCCGGGGGTTTCCATATCCACCTTCGTACCCGGATAGCGATTCGTCGCACCGGCGGCCAGGTTATAGAGCGGCGGCTCAATCCACTTCAGGAAATACGAAGACCCATAGCAGGATTCCGGAAAGATCCAGGCGCCGTCTTCGATGTGTGCCACGCCCGCGTTGTTGCCATACTGATTCACAAAATCCTGTATGGTCGTGGTCTGGTAGCCATTGTTCTGACAATCGCCGAAAAACCCGGGCGTGGACTCTTCCCACGAGGTATATCCACCGCCCCAGGCATTGTCGCCATCCGTCGAGGGCAACACCATGACCGGGTTGTTCGGATCCGTCGCATAGGGCGCGATACTGCCCGAGATTTTACCCACCTGCGCACCGCTGTAGCCCGCCTGATAGCTCAACACATCATCCGAAGGCACCGCCACCATCGTCTTTTCCTCGCCCGTTTCCGGATTCACATATTTGACCTTGTGAAGCTGATAGCCGTAAGGAGAGACATTCCACGCAGCATTCCCGGGATTGGGTTGGTCAAACCACCAGCCGCTGGTGGGTGAAGGACCGAGTAGATCCGCCTTGTTCGGAGGACTCGAAAAAATATTGTAGGACCCCTCCGGATCGGCCTGATCCAGATACGTCGGACAGGTGCGGCTGATGTGATGGCTCGCCACAATGATCCACTCGTAGCCTTCATCCACCAGCACATCAATCAGGTCGCGCGTATACGCCATTTCCGTGGGGAAAAAGCCCTTGGAATGGTCGCTCAGATCACTGTTTCCGTCCCACGCCTTCCACCAGGCCTGCTTGAAAATCTGAACCTCCTTGCGAAAGACGGACTTCGGCAGCAGCGGGGCCAGCGAATGGTGATACGTGAAGCCGACCATGTCGAGGCGCGGTCCGCCCGACGGAGTCGTCCACTTGCGTGCCTCGGTATTTCCGCTGTTCCAATAACCGCTGTAGCCCAAATGACCGCCGCCGCCCAATTGGCGCACATTATCAATCAGCGAGCCGGAATAACTCATGGCGAATCCAGCCGTATTGGCCACCTTCGAGACGGACGCCCGCGGACGGTCCTGATAAGCCGCAATGCGGTCGTTTACGCTGAAAATCGCGCTCAGATCATTTTCCGGATGATACGCCGGACTGATTCCGCCGTAGTTCTGTCCCGGCTTGAGCACAATGGAATCCCAGGCGTACTGCCCGCGCGACGTCTGATCGCCATTGCTGTTCCATTCCGGCCAATAAAGGGGCTGATGATTATGCCAGAAGCGGGAAACATGCACCGTGGCACCCCGAACGGGCCCCTGCGGAAAAAACAACATCACCAAAAAGAGTAAAACAAACCAACCGCCCACGATCCCGCAACAACCCCTCGTTTTTGTTTTCATGCGAAGCGCTCCTCCATCATACACGTCATTTAAACGATCCTATAGCCCATAATGCTCTAGATATACCGCCCGACTCCGCCAAAGTTAAGTAAAACGTTTTTATTTGTCGTTTTAACCCGAAAATGGCGCCCTTTGTCCATTTTTTTTGAAATTTTGCGAAAAATCAGTGGTTTTTACCAAAAAAGTGGCCGTTTTTTCGATTTTTCGACCGAAAATGGACGTAAATTCACGAATTTTCGCCTTTTTTGAGTTCTCTGCGGTTTTTCGCGGAAGAGATTTTCACCCCTCATGGGTGACAGAATCTGTCCGGCAGGGTTGCATCCCGCATTCCACGGGTTGGCAGGCAGACAAGACCGGATAGGCGAACTCGGTGGTCCAGGTTTCGGGCGGGCGATCCGAGAACACCCACACCATGCCCCCTCCATCGCCACGCACGGAACCAGCGCCGCAAATTTTGGCCGCTCCACCCCGTTCCTCCACGGCCTCGACAAAGCGCTGCACACGTTCCGGCACCACCCCGATCTCCACCAGCAAACGGTGATTTCTACGAATCAACGGCGGAAGGCGAACCGTCTCACCTCGGGTCAACGCCGCGGCCATTTCCTCTGCCACCTGCTCGAACTGCGTCCATATTTCGGATGTCCCGAAACGTTTGGTCACCTGGTCCACACATTCACCCGTGGAGGCCTCGGGGGTGCCGGTTTGCGCGAGGGTGACGGCAAAATCCTTGAGAGCCAGCGGTTGGATGGCGCCGCCCTTTCGATAGGTCATGCAGCCGCCATAGATCGAGGCATAGGCATCCACCCCGCTCGGGCGCCCATGCTGCAGGCGCTCGCAATCCATGACACGCTCATACAAATCCGACGGATCAAAACGTTGGCCTGCCAGCCGGCCCACCGCCTGAATCACGGAAGACGCCACAGCCGCCGAGGAACCCATGCCGCAACCCACCGGCAAATCCGTGGCGACCCGCAGGTGCATTCCGACACGCCATTCGCCCCCTTCCAGCGCACGCATCGCCGCGAAAATCAAAAACTGCCCGGAATCGTCCAGCAGTTCACGCACGGCCCGCCGGCCTGCCAGAAATTCCTGATAGCGCCCGCGCAACAGGATGAACGTTTCCTCTGCTTCCGCGAGACTGATATCCACGCCATCGCAGAAGGCCGGCGCATCAATCGTCAAACGGGATTCATGCAGCGGGGTCACACTGCATTCTGCGAAGCGGTTCACGGCCATGGCCACGGCGGCACATCCATGCACCACGGCATGTTCTCCGCACAAAATCAGTTTGCCCGGCGCACGGGCTGTGACGGCTTCGCTCACGGCTCCATCCCGCCGCACAGGGCTGCCCAGGCCTCGGGCGTATTGATATTGTTCAGCACGGACGCATCCTCCACATCGAGCCGACACTCCACCGGACGCAACAGCTCGTCCAACCGAGCCTGTTCTTCCGCCGCATCATCCAGCGCCATAATCGGATCGAAAAGCTCGCCGGAAATCCAGCACAGCAGACCGCGTTCGCCACGGTAATACGGACGCACCGAACGTACGCCCAACCCGACAGCCTCAAGCATTTGCCGAATCGTGGCTGCCTGCACGCCCACCGTATCCACCGGCAGCAGTACGCAACCGGCAAATGGATACACCGCGCGCAGGCCCGCCTGGATCGAAGAGACGCGCCCCTGTGGCCAGCGTTCATTGAACACACACGCCTCGGAATCCCCCAGCGCCTGACGCACCTCGCGCTCGTTGGCGCCCAGGATGATTTTTACCGGATCACATCCCGCCTGACGCAGCGTGTCGGCCTGGATCCCGGCCAGCGGCGCGCCGTGGGGCAGGCGCAGCAGTGCTTTCGGCAGGCCCATGCGTGACGACGCGCCCGCCGCCGGAATCAATCCCGCCACTCGTTTAATCCCCACCTTGTTCATACCTCTTCGCCGTTACGGCTCGATCGTGGCGGACGCCTTTCCGGCACTCCTGTTTTCGCGCATAAACGCAGCGATGTCCTTTGTGAGCTGCTGCAAAAGATCCCCCAGCCCGGCCACATAGGCCGAATAGCTTGAATCCGCCGGCACCGATTCATACACTGAGGTGCGCCGCGCCAGCGGGGGATGCTCCTCGCCGGATGAAAGAATCGTCCATTGCGCAATCAGCGTCACCTTTTCGCCGGGCACACCATCCATGCGCAGGATATCCACCATGATTTTATATTCAAACGGATCCGTGACCGTCCAGGGAAAGAGATCGATGTAGGCATCCGGCAATTCCGTGGCGAGATTGGCGGCAACGGCGCCCAGCACGATCTGATCCAGCGGAGCGGCCCAGCGGTTGAATTCATCCACCACCACTTCCCCGCCCCCGCACACACTCACGATCTGCGGGCGGTCCAGATAGGGGCTGATCTTCACCGGATAGAACCCAACCTGAAACTCCGAGTGGGCCACATCCACCGAGGCGCCCGGCGCGATGTTCAAGGCATTCGGCAGCACATAAAAGCGGGAGGGCGAGCTGGTGCCGCAGGCGGTCAGCAGCAGGCAGAGCATCAGTGCGGCGCAGGGAATGAGGCGGTGAAATCGAAGCAGCGATAAGTCATGCAGTATATTCATATCGGCATCTCCTGTCGGTTTATTGTTTGCCGCGAATCAGGGATTCGGGATTACGTTCCAGATAGTCGGTCAGATAACGCAGAGAGCGTGCGGACCTTGCGATCTCTTCGAGCGCCTGCTGTGTATGATAATTCAGAGGGGACTGGCGTTCGAGCAGGGCGCCGATCTGGTCGGCAAGTTTCGTGGCGCTCAACACAAAGGGTTCGAGCTCGGGCTGCACATCGTCCAGCATTTGCTGCAACTGCTTCATGGTTTGATTCATGGTCTCGAGCGAACCGGCCGCCTGCTTCATCATGGGTTCGAGGTCCCGATTGATGGTGGCGGCCATTTGGTCGATCTGTTTCAGGGCGGCGGCGGTGCTGTCCACGGCCTGCTGCGTGGACTCCGAAGTCACAATTTCCGATATACCCTTCATGGCGGTGTGTACATCATACACAATTTCCTTGAGCGGGAGTTCCTGCACCTCCGCCGCCATACGGCGCAGGGGCGACAACGCCGTGGGCATCTGCCAACAACCGGAAATGGCCGTTTCCTGGCGCTGCACCGGCACATCCGGAAAGAGGCCCAGTTCGATTTTCAGTTTACCGGTCAGCATACTTTGCGAGGCGAGGCGGGCACGCATCCCCTGGCTGACGAGATACTCCATGCCGTCCTCAATCCGGTTGAACTCCTTGTCATCCCCAATATAGCCGATACGCCCACCCTCGAGGCGAAACGTCACCGGACGTATGATTTTTTTACTGATGGCCCGATCCATGATAAGGCGCACATCGGTCACCGTACCAACCCGAACCCCTTGAAACTCCACCGGGGCGCCAATATCGAGCCCGGTAATGGACTCCTCGAAAAAGGCCACACAGTTGAAATGCTCCTCGAAAAACCCTCCGCCGCTCAGGATCAGTATCCCGGCCACGGCCAGCGCAATCGCGCCCATCACAAACGCGCCAATCAGCGTGGAATTCACTTTTTTGCTCATGCATTCACCTCTTCCTGTTCGGCCCGCAACGGCGCCTCGTTTCCCCGGTTGAGGAAACGCCGCACCTTTTCTTCCGGGCATCGGGTTAACAGTTCGCGGGGATTTCCCTCGGCAATCATTGTGCGCGTTTCGACATCAAGAAACAACGCGCGCGTGGCAATTGCAAAGATACTGGCCAGTTCGTGCGTCACCACCACAATGGTCGCACCCAGACTTTCGCGTAATTCGATAATCAGATCATCCAGTCGTTTGGCGCTGATCGGGTCAAGCCCGGCCGAGGGTTCGTCGAAATAGAGAATTTCCGGGTCCAGGGCCATCGCGCGGGCCAGTCCGGCTCGTTTTTTCATGCCGCCGCTGATTTCCGAGGGGTAAAAACCTCCGAATCCGGCCAGCCCGACCAGGGCCAGTTTCAGTTCCACCACATCGCCGATTTCGCGGGTGGAAAGCGAGGTATAGGCCTCAAGCGGGACGGCGATGTTTTCAGCCAGCGTCATGGAACTCCACAGCGCGCCGCTCTGATAGAGAATGCCGGTCCGGCGCATCAGGGCGTTGCGCGTTTCCGGCTCGGCCTCCCACAAATCCGTTTTCCCGTAAAACACCCGGCCATGCGCCGGGCGCTGCAAACCAATCAGGTGGCGCAGCAGCGTGCTTTTTCCGCAACCGCTGCCCCCCATGATCACCACCGTTTCCCCGCGCCGGACACTGAAGGTCAGCTTCCGCTGAATCACAAAATCTCCGAAGGCCATGGTCAGATCTTCCACGCGGATATGAGCTTCGTTTGCCTGCATCTTAAAATCCCGTCAAGGTGTAGATAATGGAAAGAATCGAGTCCGCCACAATGATATATACAATCGCGTGCACCACGGCGGAGGTGGTGGCATCGCCCACGGCGGAGGCGCTGCGTCCGCAGCGAATCCCCTGCATGCAGCCCGAGAAGGCCACCAGGACGCCAAACACCACACTCTTGATGAGCCCCGAAGCAACGGCCTCAAACGTAAGGGACTTGACCGTTTCCAGATAATACTGCGTCGGGGTCAGGTCCATCATCAAAACCCCCACCACCGCGCCGCCGAAAATGCCCAGCACGTTCGAAAAAATGGTCAGCAACGGCATCATGAGAATCAGCGCGATCATCCGGGGCAGCACCAGAAATTCCATGGGCGAGAACCCCATCGTCTGAAGGGCATCCACCTCCTCGTTCACCTGCATGGTGCCCAGCCGCGCCGCAAAGGAAGCTCCCGTACGGCCCGCCATGATGATACCCGTCATCAGCGCGCCCATTTCGCGCACCATGCCGACGCCCACCAAATCCGCCACATACACCTCCGCCCCGAACAACTTGAGCTGAATCGAACCCAAAAACGCCAGAATCATGCCCACCAGCACACTGATCACCGCCACAATCGGCAGGGCCTCCGGCCCGCATTCCTGAATCACCGACCACAAATCCACCAGGCGCATATGGGCCCTGCCGCGAAACAGCGCTCCGAAAGCCAGCACCGTTTCCCCCAGGAACGACATCGTTTTTTTGCAGTCGTCCAGTGTGGCCAGCGCGGATCGGCCGACCCGCGCCAAAAACGATCCGCCGGCCTGCTCCCGGTGCGCCTCGGTACGGTCCGGCACCGCCTGAGCAAGCCGCAGCATCCGTTCGATTCCGGGGGCAAAGCCCTCCAGGCGGAGAGGCACATCGGAGTCGGAAGCCAGTTGGCAGACGTGCTGCAGAAAAATCAGGCAGGCGCTGTCCCAATCGGTAATGCCCGAGCCTTCCAGCGCGATGGCGGTGGGGGGGCCGCCCGCCGTCAGCGCCTCCCGCACCAGATCCGGCGCCGGGCGTTCATCCCGAAAGCGCCACGCACCACGAAGGCGCACCGTCAGAACTCCTTCTGCATTTCTGGAACAGTTAACCTGATCAACCATCGCATTTGCTTTCGTCATGACGGCCTCTTACGGCGAAAATAGTGCTTTTGAGATTAGCGAAAGCGAGGCGGCAAGTCACGCAAAACCAAGACCGGAAATATTCCGATCCCGCCCCAAACCGAAAAACCCATTCAATTCAGCGACGTGGAAATGGCCTCGCGAACCCGATCGGCCATCTCCTGATAGTCCTCGCCCGAGGGGGCCGCCGGCGGCAGAATACGCACCGTGACCGGCGAGAAAAACCGGGGCAGGCGGCGCCCCGGCGGAAGGGCCTCAAACGCGCCTTGAATAGCCGCCGGAAGCACCGGCACCTTCCGCTCCAGACTCAGCATGGCGAAGGTGGGCCGAAACGCACCGAGCCGCCCATCCCGCGTGCGCGTCCCTTCCGGGAAGATGATGATACTTCCGCCGCTTTGCAGCGCTGCGCTCATTTTTTGAATGGATTCGCGCAGCCGCTTGTTGATGTCCATCACAATCACATTGCAGTGCCGTGCGAGATAGCGGAGGAATGCATTATTCACGTGTCGTTCCTTGGCATAAAAAAACACCCGCTGCATGCGGCGGGCCGTGAGCGCCGCAGAAAGAAAAAGCCCATCCACATAGCTGGCGTGATTCGCCACCAGAATAAACGGCCCCTGATCCGGAATATTTTCCACCCCCTCGACGCGCACACGGAAGCAGAGGCGGACCAGCCCATTCAGCAACCGTACCAGCAAACGGTGCAACCACCCGCTGTGCGGCAATTCCACCGCGTCGCCGGAGATCAGAATATCCTTCCAGTGAATCGTCTTTTCCACATCGCGATCCTTATGCCCATCGATATATTCCGCCAACCGACGCACCGTGGGCAATCGCTCGAAATCCAAGTCATTCAAATCCACCCCGAACGACTCCCGCACATACACCTGCAAACTGATTCGACCGAGCGAATCCAGCCCAAGATCAGCCATCAGCCGCGCATCCGCCGTGACCGGAAGAGTCACCAGGCGCGCCAAACATCCCGTAAGACGGCGGCACGTGGCCGAGGGTGGCTCCTCCGCCTGCTCCATCGTCATCCTGGGCCGCTCCGCCAAATCCGGCAGCAGAAAACGCCGCAGCTTGCCCAGCCGCGTACGCGGCAGCTCCTGTGTTGCAATCCAGGCGCGGGCGATTTTCTTATACGAAGCGGCCTTCTCATTATACGGCGCAAGAATCTGCTCCTCCACCCAGGTCTCGTCGGCCCCGGCAGGCGCCTGGTCTCCCAGCCGCATCACTGCCTGCAACACACCATCGCGTAAAAACACTCCCACCTCGCTCAGCGCAGGCGAAGATGTCATCAGCTTTTCCTCCACCTCCGCAGGATTCACCTTCTTCCCGCTTGGAAGCGCCAGAATCTCCTTGATACGTCCGGTAATAAACAAATGTCCGTCCGCATCGAGTCGCCCGGTATCGCCTGTGTGCAGCCAGCCGTCGCGCAACACTTCAGCCGTTTCCTCGGGGCGTCCGTAATACCCCTGCATCACATTCGGCCCGCGTGAAATGACTTCCCCATCCTGAATACGCACCTCATTACACTCGAGGGCCTGCCCGCAGGAACCCGGGCGCACGCCATCCGGACGCGGAAACGTGATCATGGGCGCGGCCTCCGTCATCCCGTAGCCCTCCAGCACGCAGAACCCCAGCGTACGGAGGCATTCCGCCACCGCCGGGTCCAACGGGGCGCCCCCGCTCACCATAAACCGCATGTGCCCCCCGAACTTCTCATGCACCTTTCGAAAAAGACGGCGCGAAAAAGACGGCGAACCCACCCAACGCGCCAACCCGTACAGGGCCCGAGCCACCACCGACTCCGCAAAACGAGCCTGAATATTCCCCGTAATCAGCGAATAAAACCGGGGCACTCCGATAATCAGCGTCACCGCATGACGCTGCAGGGTCGCCATCATATCCGCCGGCGAAAGGGAAGGCGTAAACACCAGCGTACCCGCCGTGGCCAGCGGCGCCAGCACCGACCCCACCAGCGGCAGCACATGGTGCAGCGGCAGCAGCACCAGCGTCCGCTGCTCCCGCGTGAAAATCCCCGCCGAACCCACCGCACGCACATTCTCCATCAGATTATTGAAAGAAAGCATCACGCCCTTCGGCTGGCCCGTGGTGCCCGACGTATAAATAATAACCGCCGTACGCTCCGCATCTCCCGACACCGAAACCGGCGCCGACTCCGAAACAGCCGACGCCTCCGCCAACTCCTCCAGCACCAGCAACCGACACGAAACGCCCGACTGCTCCAACGCCGCACGTGCGCGCCCCTCCGACCGACGCGAACAAACCAGCAGCTCCGGCCGACAATCACTCAAAATATACGCCACCTCGTCCGGCGGAAGCTCGTGATCAATCGTCACATTCACCGCCCCGCGCAACCACACCGCATAAAAGCTGAACACCCATTCCGGACAATTCTCCAGATACAGCGCCACCCGGGAACCCGATGCGGGATTCAACGTGCGCGCGGCCTCACCAATGGCCTTCAGCAACTCCGCATACGAGACCATCCGATCCCCCGCCAACATCGCAGACTTCCCCTCATCCTTCAGAAAGCATATATCCATCCCAAACCTCCCAAACCACTCGGCACGACCTTAAAATCCATTTTTCCAACCATTGGAAACTTTTCACAGCGTTTTTCCAACCATTGGAAACTTTTTTGGCAATTTTTCCAACCATTGGAAACTTTTCACAGCGTTTTTCCAATCATTGGAAATTTTCATAGCGTTTTTTCCAACCATTGGAAACTCTTTCCGGACGTTGTTGCTACGGATCGTCCCCGATCCTTGTCCCTTCGGGAGCGACCATCACGGCGGCCCTTACTCGCCGCTACCCTCACGGCTCGTAATCCAACCATTGGAAAAAATGAAAACGTGCTCTCAGAGCACCCGGTGGTGAAGGCGGGGAAGGAACTTGCCGCCTGAGCCGCCGGAAGCGGGCGGGCGTGGCGCTTTGGCTCGACCGCTCGACCGTTGACCCGCACGCAACAGACGGGACGTATTTGTTCAAAGGGGCTGGCGCGGCGGGGGCGTAGCAGGCCGCCACGATCAGCCGGGGGAAAGGGTGTGAAGGGCGCGAACCGGTGAGCGACCGAGCGGGAAAGCGTGTGTGGGGCTTTCCCGCTTTCAAGCAGGCCGGAATCGAATCACGCTCCCGGCGGGAATGGATGACGGCCTGCGTTTTATTGTCCGGCGGGAACGATGCGCCATGAGGTTTCCGAATGGCGCTTCGTGCTCGCCGTCCGAGGAGTGGCCGGGGCCGTGTTGAGGCCCTGAACGGGCCGAACCGGCCATGGCCCGACCTTGTCCCCCCAGGCCGGGGGGATCGGGGGGGGCGCTGAGCGGCGTTGTGGTGGCGGGCACCCACCGGGCGGCGCCCTTCAAGCATAAATGAAGCCGTGCCGTTTCCCCCTGGCAGTGCCACGCCGAAGCCTCGGCGAAGGCGGGATGGGTTTTCCCCCTGGTGATGATCCGCCTGAAAGGGGGCGCCTCGGAAAGGGGGTCCAGGGGGAAAACCAAGGCGGGGGAAACAGGGCGCTCGGGGTCAGCCCTTAAATATTAAGTGAAGGGCCTTTGCTCGACTTTTTGACTGAGAATATCCTGAGTCAGACCGTAAATATTCACTTTAAGCAACGAAGGGGGAGTAGTCGTTGAAAAAGTGTTATATGGAAAAAGAGTTTCACTGCATTGTCGATCAGACGATCGGCGGTCCCGGGAGAGGCAATCACCTGATGGGCAGCGAAGCCGAAGCCCCGGGCTCTCTGCGGCAACTTCTTCCCGAAAAAGTCACTTTTTCGCGCGACGGGCGGGGGCGGCTTCGTCCACGATTTCCTTCATGATGGTTCGGTAGCCCTTGCCGGAATCCATTTTCCCCTGCACTTCATTCAGGACGGTGCGGGTCCCGGGATGATTGGTATCCTTCAAGGTAACGGACGTGCTCCCCACCTTCAGGCAGTCGCCCGACTTGATCACGGATTTCGCCACTTTGTGCCCATTGACCGTAATGCCGTTTTTGGACTTCAAGTCTTCCACGTAATAGATGCCGTCTTCATAGAACAAACGGCAATGGATGCGGGATGCACGCACATCGGCCAGCACCATATCGGCATCGGACCCGCGCCCGATGGTCAAAGGAATCTTTCCAACCTCCCGGGAGATCGTCATGCCGTTTGCATCGGTATAGTGCAGCATCATGGTTCAGGTCCTCAATGATTTAAAGTAGTCGATCGTCAGCCCCAATCCCTTTTCCAACTCCATGACCGGCTCCCATCCAAGCAGCTCTCTGGCCTTCCCGATGTTGGGACGGCGTACCTTGGGATCATCCTCCGGAAGCGGCTTGTAAACGATCTCGGCGGTACAGCCGCAAAGCGCACGGATTTTTTCCGCGAAAGCCAGCACGGTCATCTCGCCGGGATTGCCGATATTCACCGGGTCGTTGCAGGAACTCATCGCCAGCAGATAAATACCGTGAATGAGATCCGAGACGTAGCAGAAGCTGCGCGTCTGATCACCCTCGCCAAACACGGACAACGGTTCGTTGTTCAGGGCCTGAGTGATAAAGGTCGGCACCACGCGTCCATCATTCGGGCGCATGCGTGGGCCGTACGTGTTGAAGATGCGCACGATGCGCGTATCGAGTCCATGGAAGCGGTGATAGGCCATAACCATGGCCTCGGCGAAGCGCTTGGCCTCATCGTACACCCCGCGCGGACCAATCGGATTCACATTGCCCCAATACGATTCCGGCTGCGGGTGCACCAGCGGATCGCCGTAGATTTCAGAGGTCGATGCCAGGAAATACACCGCCTTTTTCGCGCGGGCCAAACCGAGTGTTTTGTGCGTACCAAGCGCCCCCACCTTCAGCGTCTGGATCGGCAGCTCGAGATAATCGATCGGGCTGGCCGGCGAGGCAAAATTGAACACGTAATCCACCGTCCCGGGCAGATCGATGTACTCGGTCACGTTGTGTTTGATAAACGTAAAACGCTCGTTTCCCGAAAGATGTTCGATATTGGCCTCGTTCCCCGTGATCAGATTATCCAGGCAAACCACACGGTGCCCTTTCTCGAGCAGATAATCACACAGATGAGAACCTAAAAAGCCGGCACCACCGGCCACTACGGAAACAGGCTGTGAAGTAGACTTGGTCATATCGGTTCGCTCTCCTTGCAAAATCTGCGGTTGAATGGTTCTGAATTAACAACGATTCACCCGCATTTGTCAACTGCATCCGGGTTCCGGGAAAATTCTGTTGCGGTTTGCCCCCGTTTTACATAACACTCTCCAAAAACCAAACAGGACACTACTATGGCAGCAAAACACAAAGGACTCGGACGCGGTCTCGACGCCCTCATACACGAGCGTGAAGAAGAAGCCCCCGTCACCCCGCCCTCAACTTCCGGCCCCCTCGAACTGCCTTTGGATCAGATCAAGCCCAATCCCTGGCAGCCCCGCCGAGCCTTTGCGCCCGAAGCCATTCAGGAACTCGCCGCATCCATCCGCGAAATGGGCCTGCTCCAACCACTGCTCGTTCGCAAAATCCGTGACGGCTATGAACTGATCGCCGGCGAACGACGCCTAACCGCCGCCAAGGCCGTCGGACTTGAGCGGGTGCCTGTGATCCTGAAAGAATACACCGATTGCGAGGCCCTTGAAGTGGCCCTCGTCGAAAACCTTCAGCGCGAAGATCTCAACATCATGGAAGAGGCCGAAGGCTATCAGGCCCTGGCCGAAAAATTTCAACTCACGCAGGAAGACATCGCCCGGCGCGTGGGCAAAGGCCGCGCCACCGTGACCAACGCCCTCCGCATACTGAATCTGCCCGACAAAATCAAAGACCGCCTGCGCACCGGAACCCTTTCTCTGGGACATGCCAAGGTCCTGCTCGGTGTGGACATTTCCGAAGAACAGAAACTGCTTGCGGACCGCACCGTACGCGAGGGCCTCTCCGTTCGCGCCCTTGAGCAGGTCGTGGCCAAACTCCACCGCGCACCGAAAAAAGAACGCGTGCGCCGCGCCGACATGCCCGAAAGCCATGTGCGATACCTCTCCGACAAACTCCATTCCCACTTCGGCACCGGCGTACGCCTCACCCCCTGCGCCACCCTCGCCAACGGAAAAAAAACCAAAGGCACCCTCGAAATAGAATTTTATTCCAACGACGACCTCGACCGAGTCCTAACCCTGCTGGGCCTCACCGAAGAATGGTAGAAGCCATGCGTTTTCCCTGCCGCTCCAAGTTCCTGCCCGCCGTTCTCCCCATCCTGAGTGCGGTCCTCTTCACCGCATGCAGCGCCGAACAGTCCGTTCGCCCGGGCGCCACACAATCGCTGCAACCGGCCCTGTTCGATTCCGAGAGAGCCCTGCGCGAAGCGGCCGATCTGGCCGCCCTCTATCCGCGCGACGCCGGAACCCCCGGCGCCGAACAAGCCGCCCTCCACCTGCGCGATCGACTCCAGGCCGCCGGACTCGAAGCCTTCATCGATTCCTTCCCCGATCCCACTCCCACCGGAACCCAAACCTTTCACAACGTCTTCGGACGCCTCCCCGGCCAGGGACGCGGACTCCTCCTCCTCGCCTCGCACTACGACAGCAAGTCCGGCATGGAGCCCCCCTTCTGCGGCGCCAACGACTCCGCCTCCAGCTCCGGCGTACTCCTTGAACTCGCCCGCCTGCTCGCCCCACACACCAACCTCCCGCCCGAAATTCTTCTCGTCTTCTTCGATGGGGAGGAATGCCTCCGCTATTACAGCGAACACGACGGACTCCACGGCAGCCGACACCTCGCCCGGCAACTCGTGGAAAATGGAAAACAAAACGATGTTCAGGCCGTGATCCTCCTCGATATGGTCGGCGACAAAGACTACAACATCACCATCCCGCAGAACACCACCCCATCCCTTGCCCATATCGCTCTGGATGCCGCGCAAGCGGAGGGCATCCGCTCCTCCTTCTCCCTCTACCGCTATGCCATGGGCGACGATCACGTCCCCTTCCTCGCCGCCGGAATGCCCGCCATCAACCTCATCGATTTTGAATTCGGAAGCGCCCCCGGACGCAACGATTACTGGCATACCCCCGACGACAACATGGCCCACATCAGCGCCGAAAGCCTCGGCAAAACCGGTCGCGTCGTCCTGCACATGCTCAACACTCTCATCCACTCGAAATAAGAAAGGACCCCATGCCCTACAAAACCTTCAAACAGACCGTAAAAAACACCTATATGGACCGGCTGGACTTCTTCTATCGCCACTTCACGGGCCAACAGGACATGCCTCCCTGGTCCCTGCGTCACTTTGTGGGAGGAGCGAATGATTTTCAGGAGATTGGCGCCGCCTTTCTCCGCGAAATCAAGGGATACGGCCTGCTGAAGAAAGACATGAACATACTCGACATCGGTTGCGGCTGCGGGCGCATGGCCTATCATCTGGAAAAAGATGCGGAAGCCAGGACTCTGAATCTACGCTATACCGGGATGGACATCGACCATCGCTGCATTGCCTGGTGCCAAAAAAACCTCGCCCCCAAAACCCCCGCCTTTCAGTTCTTTCATGCAAACATCCACAGCGAATCCTACAATCCGCGCGGACCGGTCAACGAAAATGAATACCGTTTCCCCCTGGATGATGAAGCATTCGACCTGATCATTATGTCCTCCGTCTACACCCACCTCCTTGAACAGGCCATGCAGAACTACCTGAAGGAATGCGCACGCATGCTCCAAAAGGACGGCATTCTGTATGCCACCTTTTTCACCTATCAGGATGAACACGAGGCACGCAACGGCTCCGCTCGCCGCCCACTCATCTATCCCTGCTACCACGAACACATCGCCTTTGCCAACGAGACCTTTCCGGAAGCGGCCGTCGCCTACCAGATCGACTACCTCCGAAAGACCATCGCCTCCTGCGGCCTGGTCGAAGAGCGCCCACCCGTCTTCGCCTACCAGGATATCTTCTTCCTCAAACGGGCCTGAGCGCCTCCCTGCGAACCATTGCCGATTATAAAAACGGGAGGGATCGTGTCCTCACTCTTTATTTTTTAGACTCCCGCAAAAATCACTGGCCCGGGCCTTGCGCATCCGGCTCGCTTAATTCACCGGTTCGGCCTCTTCAAAGCCCCAGGGCTGGATTCGACTGGTTTGTGTTTCACTCTGCCACAGATACCACATGCCGTAAATCGGCGCATAAACGGTGCGATCGAAGATTCCGTCGCCATCATAATCCGCAGGAACCGGCGCGGCGGCAACCCAGCCCCAGGGCCCGGTCATCCCGGTCTGGCTGCCCGAGAGCCAGCCATACCACATGCCGTCCTCCGGCCAGTAGACCGCCACATCGGTAAGGCCATCGCCATCGTAATCGCCCGGAATCGGTTCGGCATCCACCCAGCCCCAGGGCTGGGTGCGGCCGGTGCCTGTGGTGCTTTGCAGGATGTACCACACGCCGCTCCCCCGATCATACACCGCCGGGTCTGCCAAGCCGTCGCCATCGTAATCGCCCGGCACCGGCACGCCGCCATCAAAACCCCACGCCTGCGTACGGGCGGTTTGCGTGGCACTCTGCCAGATCAGCCAGCTCCCGGCGGAGACATCATACACGGCAACGTCGGTAATGCCGTCGCCATCGTAATCCGCAGGAACCGAACCGGCGCCGGCATAACCCCACGCCTGCGCCTTGCCGCTTTCCGAATCGCTCTGCCAGATATACCACATACCGTTGGTAATGCAGTAGACGGCCACGTCATACATGCCGTCACCATCATAATCGCCCGGCGCAGGCACACCGTCGGGCCAGCCCCAGGGCTGGGTACGTTCGGTTAACGTTGCACTTTGCAGGATGTACCAAGTGCCCTCTTGCGGACAATACACCGCCACATCGGCCGTTCCATCGCCATCAAAATCAAGATAGGCTGCCTGCTTGATCACCCGGACACTCTGTTCGGCACGGGCGGCATCCCAGGTGGCATCGCCATCCTGCGAAACGCACACAACGACTATTCCGTTGGAGGTAAACTGCAAGACGCTGTTGCTGACAATCACTCCCGGACCGGATTCAATGCTGTACGTAACCGGAAGACCACTCGATGCCGTGGCCGCGAGCGCCACGCTATGGGTCACCCGCTGCACGCCAATCACCGGAAAATCAATGGTCTGCGATTCTTTATAGGTATATGCGCCGGCGAGCGTGATTTCCCCATAGTCTTTTGTCTGAACGACCATATCAACCGATCCCGCATTCGTGGCGGGCGGCATAATCAGTGTGAACCAGTTCGTGCCGCAAGCAACGGGAGTTTGTCCAACCTGCGCCACCAGCACATTGGTCACCACCCCAAAAAGGCCATTGGTAAAACAAACCGTATTTCCGCCCGCACACGAACCGTTGTCGGGAATCAGGGAAATTTCGTTGCGTATGCCCAGCGCATACCATCCGGTCGTCATCGCCATGTTTTCAAACGTTACCTGCGCGGTATCGACCGTCGTTGCAACGCCCACCGCCGCAAAATCTCCCGTCTCTCCCACGCGATACAGCAACTGATAGTTGGTCGCGGCACAGCCTTTCAATGCCTCTGCACCACATTGATCAAAGACACACGACACGTTCAGCGCATACGAGTTGCTGGGTGCTGTTTCGTTATACCAAATGCGTGACGAACGAACCAGGCCGGCGGGCAGGTTACTGTAAACCACGCCCGATTCCCCGTTGTGCGCAAACACCGACCGCCCCGATCCCAGCGGCTGCGTACTGATCAACTGCAATCCCCCCGGCGCAAAGGGCGTAACCGGCTTATAGGCCGTCCAAACCGCGCGCGCATTGACCCCCTGCGCAATCTGATCATTGCCGATAACCGCCGTGCTGTCTTCCCACGCACAGTTCAAGAGCACTCCATCGTTATTGTTGGTCGACCAATCCGGCAGGACATCGCCCGACACCTGATTGCAACGGTAATAAGCCTCCAAACCGGGTTCCCTGCCCGTCAGGTGCCGATGCATGTTGTCGCGAATCTGCTCGGGCGTGCGCTCCGTATTCCAAAAGCGAATTTCATCCATCCGCCCATCATACCCTGTTCTAGATCCCTCCATAAACCCAACCTGCAGCGCCCCGGTTCCGACACCGGCAGGAGCCGCGCCGGCAATAGTCACATTGCTGACGCCATTCACATAGAAGGTCACATTATTATCCGCATCAAAAACCACCGCGATATGGTGCCAGACATAATGAATGGTACCCGGAGAAAATTCATAGTCCTGCTTCCCCCAGGCGCTGAAGACAAACGTCTCACCAACATAGCGCAGTCCATATCCCGTGCCGGCCGGTTCGGACAGCTTCGCAAAAAGCGTATTGGTATCTCCCCCCAGCCACCCCGGACAGAACCACAGCTCGCAGGTAAACCCATTGGTCAAATCCAGACTATCGCTGTCCGCCACAGCAACCAGGCTGGTAAAACTGGTGTTCCCTTTATTATTCGTAAAATGCAACATCCGCTCCGGTCCCTGCGGCGTCTCATAGCATCCCATGTCCACCCGCGCACCCGCCAGGCGTGGACATCCATCCAGATCCCGATCCGACGCCGTCCAGCTCCCCGTATCGCCCGCCTCAATGCAGGGCGAAGCCCAGTTCAAATGATAATTACTGCTCGCCGCATCCACAAACAGCGGATTGTTCGTGATGCAGCCGTCCACCCCATTCGTGACACCATCGGGCGAGCAGGTATAACGCACCGTGCCATAATGCCGGCAAATATTTTGCGTCCCCGAATTTCCCCAGACAATGCAGTTGTTGAGCGTGCTGTCCGATGTAAATAAAAAAGTGCCGCTTCCATATTGACCTGCTGTATTGCCGCTCAGCGTACAGTTGTTCAGCGTACCGCCACCGCCATTCAGACATGCACCACCACCATCAACAGCCGCCGTATTGCCGATCAACAGGCTGTTATTCACCACGCCCCCAAAATCCAAATACACCCCACCGCCACAGTAACCGGATGTGTTGTCGATCACCGTACAATTGTTCAGCGTGCTGCTGTCTTCCAAAAATACGCCGCCGCCGGCCATCACGGCTGTATTGCCGATCAGCGCACAGTTATGCAATATGCCACCGGAATTCAAATACGCACCACCACCCCCTATATCGCCGGTATTGCCGCTCACGATCAGATTGGACGCTACGCAACCGCTCGTCATCCAGAGTCCGCCCCCCTGCCCATCAAGACCTCCGTCGGACAAGGTATGGCCATTGGTAATGCTGAAACCGATCAGAGCTCCACCGCCTGCCATATAAACTCCACGCATGGCATCCGCGCCGACAAGGATTGTCGCCTCCGGCCCGTTGACCGACTGCACCGTGATCGCATTCGTAATGCAGACCCGATTCGTCAGCGCACACCCCGGCGCAACCGCCCCGCCCACATCATACACCCCATTGGTCACCCACACCGTATCTCCGTCATACGTCAAATCCACCGCCGCCTGAATCGTTCGTTTCGCCGTGGCCCAGTTTGTCCCGGCCCCCGAATCATCCAGACGCGACGCAGACGCGTAAAACACCTTGTTCGGTCGAAGTTCATAGGTATACGCATCCGCAAACGTGGTTTCGCCTACCGAGGTCGACTGAATCACCACATCCCCGGTCACATCCACGGCAAAATTCGTACTCGCCCCCAGCGTCACCTGCACCCAGTTACTGCCCTGATCCGTCACCGACGCCACACTGCCGCACACCGTCACATTCGTAATATCGGCCCCGTCCCCCAGATGCCCGTTGGTCACCACCAGCGAACCGCCGCCCACCGCCGGACCCCGATTCGTACTCAGCAGCACCTGCACCTCATACGCCCCCATATCCACCGTGCCAAAAATAATCCGCGTATTCCCCGCCAGATCCGTCCCCGACGGCGCATACGCATTATTCCCCGCATTGATGCACGGCGACCCCGCCTGCAGCCGAAAATCATTCGTCGAAACAAACAGCGGATTGTTCGTGATGCAGCCATCCTGTCCGGCTGTCACGCCATCCGAGGCGCAGGTGTTATAACAATAGTATAAAATACCACCTATATCGCGATTCCCTATGCTGGATGTGTTCCCCCAGGCAACACTGTTGCATATTCTCGCACCCATATCCAAATAGGCGCCGCCACTGCCCTGCACCGCCGAGTTACCAACCAATGTGCAGTTGTTGAGCTTATTCAGGACATACGCACCGCCCCCCTCATCACCCGCCGAATTGCCGACGAACAGACAGTTATCCACGGTAGCATAGCCATCCACGCCACCGCCATCGTAAGTCGCCGA
Organism: Kiritimatiellia bacterium; assembly: GCA_028708815.1. Taxonomy (GTDB): domain Bacteria; phylum Verrucomicrobiota; class Kiritimatiellia; order RZYC01; family RZYC01; genus JAQVYB01. Next base: position 48,371 of record JAQVYB010000005.1, read on the forward strand.
ATTACCGCTCAGGACACAATTGCTCAATGTACCGATTACGTACGCGCCACCGCCATGCATTGCCGAGGACCCGCTCAGCGTGCAGGAATGCATCACCGCGCCATTTAGAAGAAACGCACCACCGCCGGAGGTGTTCTCAAAATTCCCGCTCGTGATGGATACATCGCCATTGGTCAAGGTAAATCCCGACATCGTCCCCGCCCCCAGATATACACAGCGTATAGATCCCCCGCCGTCAATCACCGTCACCTCCGCCCCGTTCACCGACTGCACCGTAATCGCTTTTGTCACGCACACCCGGTTGGTCGACGAAAACCCCGGCGTCACCATTTCCCCGACATCATACACGCCATTGGTCACCCAGACCGTATCCCCGGCCTGGGCCGCATCCACCGCCGCCTGAATGGTCTGTTTCGCCGTGGCCCAGCTTGTTCCGTCCCCCGAATCATCCGGACGCGACGCATCCGCATAAAATTCAGCCGCCAACAATGACCCGCTTAAGAAAAACAGACCACACACCATGCCCAAACCGATTTTCCAACTGGTGGAAAAAGTTCCAATGATTGGAAAATTCGACCCGCCACTTTTCCCAATGAGTGAAAATTTTTCAGCCCGGTTTTCCATCCATTGATAAAGGGAGAAGGCCTGCCCGCGCGTCGTTGTCTTCCTCATGATCTCATCTCCTGATTTAACGCCAACATAGACGTTTCCGTTCCGCAAAACCGGAAGTATAAGCGGTCTCGGTTGCTGCATTAGAATTTAACGCCGAATTCATATTTTTCGAGGGCCGTGGGAGGCGCGCGAATACCCCGCATCAATCACCGGGTTCGGACTTTGCGTATCCGGCAAATTGATGTCACCGAAATGTATGCGCAAGGCATAGGCCTCATCGACATTTTTTACACCTACGGCCAAACCACGCCGCATCATGCAGGAGTATGCACCGGTCCGTTTAATTTTCAAAACAAAAAAAGGCAGGCGGTCCGAAGACCGCCTGCCTGGATAGATATTCTGCAGCGTTCAGCCGCTGCTACAGCTTACAGATTCGGCGGAAGAGCTGCGCTCCAGCCGAAGTCGAATTCAGCCGTCCAGTCGCTCTGACCATCATCCGGGTTGAAATCCTTCATCGACCAGTGGCCAAGCTCCGGGAAGTAGACGGCGACCTGAGCGCGCGTCTCACGTCTTCTTCCGCGCAGGAGCTCCGCTCGATAACAGGCAGGCACCGGCAGGGCGTCGCTATTGCCCCAGGCCCAGGTGGCACTGCGACCCTCTTCGCTTAGCCAGACGTACCAGGTGCCGTCCGCATAGACGGCCATATCGGCCTTGTTGTCGTCATCGTAGTCGGCGGGAACCGGCTTGGTTCCGGCAAAACCCCAGTTTTCCGACATCGCGGTTTGAGACTCCGTGAGCCAACCGTACCACATCCCGGTACTGGGATCGAAGACCGTCACATCCGCTTTGCCATCGCCATCGTAATCGGCGGGCACGGCCTGCGCACCACTCCAGCCCCACGGCTGCGTGCGTCCCGACCAGGACTGACTCTGCCAGATGTACCAAGTGCCGACGCTCGGATCATACACGGCCACGTCCGTTTTTCTATCGCCATCGTAATCCGCAGGCACGGCCTGGGCACCGCTCCAACCCCACGGCTGCGTGCGGGCGGTCTGCGACTCGCTCTGCCAGATGTACCAGGTGCCGACGCTCGGGTCATACACGGCGAAATCCGTCGTGCCATCGCCATCGTAGTCGCCCGGGACCGGCTGTGCACCGCTCCAGCCCCACGCCTTGCTCGTCTCGGCGCCAAACACACCGCCCTCGTTGTACTTGATATACCACGTACCATTGTTTGGATAATACACGCAGGCATCGATAGCGCCATCGCCATTGTAATCACCGGGGAGATACATACCGCTGGAGCCGGCGGAATCGCCACTGACTTTCAGCTTACGATAGAAGACGCCATTGTTGTTGTAGAGCAGGTGAATATCGCCGGCGCTGTCCACGCAGAGCGACATAACGATGCCGGCATCGCAAACATCCACTTCCGGCCCGCAATCATTGATGCTTGTGCAGTTGGACGGCACGTAACGGAGCTTTGCGCGGCCACCGCGCACCCAGGAAACCCATACGCCGCCATTGTTGGCGGGATACTGCTGCACTTCATAGCGACCACCCACGCCGGTGCGCCCATTGGAGTCCAGACACAGCAAGCTGCTGCTCGGAAAGAGGCAATCGCCATTCCCAAATCTATCGGTGCCTTTCCAAATGTTCAGGAAAATCCCATAGGGTGCGCGCTGATAGTATTCAGCCGCCATGTAGGCAATCATGGGATCTTTTCCGTCCGCCACCACGGAAGGATAGGCGTGATCGTTGAGCATGCCGGGATAGGCATTCCAATCCGACCACTTATACCAACCCATGCCGCTCGCAGCGCGCAACGAGTTGTTGTAGGAGTATTCCGTCACATGATGCTTCACGCCGACTTCCTTGCCATCCGCATGGAGTACGCTCCCGGCCTTGCCAATCCAGAAGAAGGCCTTTTCGCCGCCGGCGCCGTCATCCACGCTGCCATCACCGGACTGGTAGATGTAGCCGGCGGAAGCATTGTAGGTGTATTCTTCCCACACACCCCTGTGCGAGGCAAAATAACACTTGCCCAGCGCGGCGGGATCCAACGAGAGGTTGGCCACATCAAAGGGGCCATTCCAAACGTCTTCACTGTTGAAGCTCGGATATGCGCCGGGATTGTTCTTAATATCGGGACGCACCACCACGCCTACGCCCATGTTCGGCCACCAGAAGGTGGCGGAAATCCATGCGGTGTCATTCTCGTCAATTTCCATGTGCGCTCCACCAAACTGGGCGCTGTTAAAAATGGTCGAAGAGTTGTAGCGGGTCGTCACAAACGCACCACCCACCTTATCGCTGAAATAAAAGCCGGTACTGGGCGCTTCGGTGGTGGCAATGTGCGGACCGTTTCCGCTGTCCGTTGCGATTGTGCCGCGAAGGCCACCCGCACCCGAGACATATTCGCCTCCCCCTATTTGCGACACCGTCGGCGCTGCAAAAACTGAACCAATTCCCCCCGCCATCAACAAAACAATGGCATACCAATACAGTTTTCTCATCATAATCCTATTTCTCCTTAAATATCATCCATTCGCTTGCCGCCAAATCCACCATAGCATTGACACGCCCGGCGCGCCGCTGATACGTTGGCAGTTCTTGCTCTAACTAAAGAGTTTTCGGGGCGGAGTCAAAGATTTTAGTTGGATTATTTGTTTTTCTTCAAAAAGGCGCTTATCTTCGTATGAAAAAGGGATTATTACGTCTCGCCGCACCATGGCGCCAGGGGGCTGCACTACTTCTCTTTGCAATGGTCTCGCTGGGCGTTTATATGGGAATTCGGCATCTGTTCGCCGCCATTCCCCATGCCGGACTGGGCATCGATGATGCCAATATCTTCTTTGTGTACGCACGCAACCTGCGGCAGGGCTTCGGGTTGGTTTATAATGCAGGCGGCGAGCGGGTCGAGGGGTTTACCTCGCCGGCCTGGGTTCTGATCGGCGCAGCGGCCTTTTTTTTCCGCTCGCCCGAGCGAATGCTGCTCTTGTTCAATGCGGTGCTCTGCTCATTCACGCTGACAGCCCTGGCCCTTCACCTGGCACGAGGGGAGCGGGGCGGTAAACGGGGGGTATTTGTGCCACTGGGCGCCCTGCTGATGTTGGCTTGGGTCTTTACAGCGCCGGAATATTTCTCCTGGTGCATCGTTTCACTGATGGAGACCGGCCTGTGGAGCGCCTCGCTTATTTTCTGCATCATAACCCTTTCCGGCGCCGCCTGCGGCGGGCGGGCGGGCCGAATTCTCTTCCCGGCCTCACCGGCCCTCCTGCTGCTGGTGCGTCCTGAAAGCATGGTTTGGGGCGCGGGGTTTGTTGCGCTGTATTTTCTGCTGGTCCTTCTGGGCACAGGGAGAGCGCGCATCGCCATCCGCCACGCCCTTCCACCCGCCCTGGTCTACCTGGCCGTGCTGACGGCTCTAACCTCCTTTCGCCTGCTCTACTTCGGCTTTCCCTTCCCAAACACGTATTATGCCAAGGTCTCGCCGGATCGCCTGTACAGTTTGCAGGAGGGATGGAACTACTTTACCGCCTTCCTGGAAACCCACGGTTGGATCCCCTGGTTGCTCACCGGGGCGGCGCTGGTGGCCGGCGGCTGGACACTTGCCGGCGGGGTGCAGATTCTCCGCCGACGGACCTTGCCCCTGAACAAATGGGATGTCACAGCCTATATCAGCGCCGCCTCGGTGCTGGTCGGTATGGCAATCCCCATATGGGTCGGGGGCGACCACTTTGCCTCGTTCCGCTTTTATCAGCCCATCTGGCCGCTGCTCCCGATCCCACTGGCCTACCTCGCCGCAAGAGGGCTTCAAGTCCTATTCCAACGTGCCGAACGCCTGGCACCCAGTTCGGCCCTGCGGATAATCCAGGCCGCGCTCGCCCTGTTCCTCGCCCTCCTGGCAACCGCCTCCTTTCTCCGCTCCAACAACGCCCGATGGAACGCCCTCGAAAAAACAGAACTGCACGTGGATTTTGAAGTCGCCCACGACGGACGCCTCTTCGCCGACATGCTGAATCAGCTGTTCGAGGGCATCCCCACGCCCTCCGTGGGCGCCATTACGGCCGGTGGATTCAAATTCGTGTATGAGGGAGAGGTGGTCGATTTGATGGGGCTGAACAACGTGGCCATGGGCCACGCCCCCGGTGAACGAAAGGGCATCAAAAATCACGCCGCGTTCAATAAGGAGGTGTTTTATCAACTCCAACCCGAACTCCTGCCGCTGCTGCCCGTGACGCCGGAGGTGATCGGCGCGAGCCTGACCTGGGAGCATCCGCAGGTCCAGCGCTGTGTGCAGCACCGCTGGTTGCGGCAGCCCCTCCACGACATCTTTCTCGACCCCGAATTCCAGGAGGCCTACGCCCTGGTTTATCTTTCCCGAAACAATGAACCGGAGACGCCCGGCGTCCTGGCCTTCGCAAAACAGACGTTCATCCACCGACTGAAAGAGTGCGCCTCGCTCTCCATACTCGAGGAAGAACCGTCCAGCCGTCAACGGCCCCGCCGACTCTGAGCCACCCAAAAGATTCAGAAAAAACTCGTTGCAAACAAACCCAAGTCCACCTAGTATTTGAAACGAGGGCTCGGAGGAGTACATAGAATGATGAGCAAACATGGAGGTTCCCATCCGCACGGCGGATGGGCCGCGACAGGATGCGTGGTTCTTTTGGCAGGCATGCTTATGGGACTGTCCTGCTCGCGCAACGACAAGCACTTCAGCGATGTACGCATTGCCTTCTTCCCGGGCGGAGGCCCTGACCAGTCCTTTGCGGCCATTGTATACCAAGGCGCCAAGTCCGCCGCCGAGGATCTGGGTTGCCACATGGATTACTATTGGTCGTACTGGGATGAAGATACCATCGTGTCTCAATTCAGGGAGGCGATCTATTCCGAGCCGGATGCCATCTGTATTGTCGGGCACCCCGGCGAGGAACGAATGCGCCCGCTGGTGGAAGAGGCCTTTCGAAAAAATATTCTCGTGACCTTTCTTAACGCGGATCTTCCGGACATAAAAAACGACTTCATGGTTCACGGCTGCGGTTATGTCGGCCAGGACACCTATCAATCCGGATACACCCTGAGCAGCGCTCTTGCGCGAAAATATACCCCTGAACAATTGCGGGAAGTGCACGTGCTGACGTGGGATTATCAAACCAACGCGCCCCTGTCCCATCGTGCCCGACGCAGCCTGGGCCTGCTCGACGCATTGAAAGAGCATCACATCCCCTATCATCACTCCGAAATACCCCTTGAAATGCGCGGGTCCTGCTCTTCCGATGAGCTGGCGGTGGTTTTACGCCCACTGCTGAAAAGCCATCCCGATACGGGGGTGGTCATCGCCGACAGCGGCGACGTCACCGCCGCGCTCGCCGATGCGCTGAACACCGCCGGATTCAAACCGGGGAATATCATTGGGGCGGGATTTGATCTCTCTGTGGAGGCCGTGAAAGGATTGAATACCGGTTATTTGGGATTGATTCATGATCAGCAACCGTTCTTACAGGGCTATCTGCCCGTTTTGCAGGCCTGCCTTACCGTGAAATACGGATTTGCCGGGCTGAACATCGATACCGGATCAGGCCTGATTGACAGCGGAAACCTGGGCCTGATCGAAGAACTGGTGCGCCGCCAAATCCGCTAATCGGTATCTATTTCATGAAACTCAGTATCAAAATATTCCTCCTCCTCTTTGCGGGAATACTGATCCTCAGCGCGTTTTTCATTTTCATCTCGGTGACCTTTCTGGCGCAACTCCAAGAGAAGAATCTCGATCTTTTTCAATCCGAACTGCTGGGAGCCGCCGCAGAACAGATGCGCTACGCCTCGGACCTGTTTTTCAATCAGATGGACCAGGAAATGCTCCGCGAAACGGATTCCTCCGTGCTTTCCGTCGTTGAACGACTCTATCCAAGAGACGGGTTCGTTCTGGTGGTGGACAAGAACAGGCACCCGACGGATGGAGACCCTTCTCTGTTGACCTCGAAGGAGCTGTATGCCGCACTCCACAATGCGCAACTCAACCGCATCTACCGCTTCACTAAAAACAATTTTGCGGAATGTCAAAGCGACGAAACGCATCAATCTCAGCCGGTCATCATCAACTACAAAGCGTATGGTCGGCAGGGCGAATGGTACCTGATTGGGTACGGGCGCGTTTTTCGCACACTGACCGATCGACTGAATTATATTCGGGAAAGAAACGCCCGCTCGTTGAACCGCTTCATTCAAACCTCGATCGGTATTGTGTTGGCCGGATTCTCCTTCCTCATGCTTTTTCATATGATGATCACACGCCGCCTGATCCTCTCGCCACTACGAAAACTCGGGCACATCTTCGGCGACATCGCCAATGGGGCATTTGACCGCCGTATTTCCGTGGAACGCACCGATGAAATCGGCGCGCTGGAAACCTCCTTCAACGAAATGGCAGAGCAGCTCCAGCAGGAAATGAACACGCGCCGAATTGCTGAAAACAACCTGAATCGGCTCAAAGACAACCTGGAAGAGGAAGTGGTCCGAAAAACAAGCGCCCTGCGCGAAGCCAAAGCCGCCGCCGAAGCCGCCGCCGAGGCCAAAGGACGCTTTCTGGCCAATATGAGCCACGAGCTGCGTACCCCCCTGAACGCCATCGTTGGATTCAACAGCCTACTCAACAAAACAACGCTCGACAGCGAACAACGCCAGTTTATCGGGGCCATCGACCAAAGCAGTCAGGTCCTCCTGGACCTGATTCACAACATCCTGGATCACGCTAAAATCGAGGCGGGAAAAATTGAACTCGAACAGATTGCGTTTAACCTGGAAGAGATACTGGAAGGGATTGTGGAAATTATGGGGGCCATGGCCCAGGGAAAAGGCGTGGATTTGCTTTTCTACTACCCACCCGGCATGAAAAAAACCTTTCTGGGCGACCCCACACGCATACGCCAAATCCTGATCAACCTCATCAGCAACGCGATCAAATTCACGCACGAAGGCACGGTGCTGATCCACGTCCGGCACCTCCAGCCCTCCGCAACAAGTCCTGACACCGTACAGTTTAAAATCAAGGACTCCGGCATCGGCATCCCTCAGGAAAAACAGACCGGTATTTTTCATTCCTTTGTTCAGGCCGATGATTCCACCACGCGAAAATACGGAGGGACCGGACTCGGGCTTTCCATTGTGCACGCACTGGTTGAGACCATGGGTGGCGACATTACGCTTCGCTCCAAAATCGGAAAAGGCTCGCTCTTCACCGTTCGCCTTCCGCTTCAACCGGCGAACGAGCCAGCCCCGCCGCCCCTTCCCGTGCAATGGAAAATTCGTTCGGTCTGTATCGTTGACCCAAGCCCCAAACTGCTTCGCGTGATGAGAGATATGCTAAAGGGATACAGACTGGAAATTCTGCCCCAAGGCACACGAAGACTGACCTCCTGCCGCCTGGCAGAAGACGCGCTCCTCCACCCGCCGCCAAACCATCCGCCCGGCATCGTCCTGATCAACAACGCCATGCCGGATGGTTCAGGCGTGAAACTCCTGGCCAAGCTCCGAGCGGAACCAGCCTACGCCAAAACCATCTTTATCGCGCTGGGCTCCTCCATAAATGTGCGCCGGGAAGAGGAACGCTACAGAGCGCAGTTCGATGGCTACCTCTCCAAGCCCCTGACGGGATTCAAACTGCGGAAAATTCTGATACGAAACGCTTCGGCAGAATCTCACGTCGTGGATATAACAGAACCGGATATAAAACAGGCCGTCTCGCAATCCGGCAGAAAAATCCTGGTGGCTGAAGATGACTCCACCAGTCGAATAATGATGCAGGCCATGCTGAGAAAACGAGGCTGTGAAGTCACCCTGGTTGAGTCGGGGAAAGAGGCCGTCGAGGCCATGAAAGCCCACTCCTTCGACTTGGTGTTCATGGATATTATGATGCCGGAAATGGGGGGGCTGGAAGCCGCATCGCGCATACGCAAACAACTGAACGTGACCACGCCGATCATCGCCCTGACCGCCGCCACACTGACCGCCGAGCAAATCAACGAATCCGGCATCAACGGCTGCATCTTCAAGCCCGTGAAAGACCGGCAGATTAAAACAGCTCTGCATAAATGGACCGAAAAAAGCGTTCTTCATTAGAACCCCCACACGAAAAGAGGTCGCCCGATGAACTCCAACGATAGAGTACGCCTGGGAATCAGCAGCTGCCTACTCGGCCAACCCGTGCGTTACGACGGACAACACAAGCTCGACCTCTGGCTGCGCGACCGACTGGGGACCTTTGCCGACTATGTGCCCGTCTGCCCGGAAGTGGAATCGGGCTTCGGCACCCCGCGCGAGGCGATGCGCCTGGTGGGCGAACCAGAGGCCCCGCGACTCTATACCGTGCGCACCAAACAAGACGTCACCGAAACCATGCAGCATTGGATTCGTGGACGTCTGCGTGAACTCGAAAAAGAGCGACTGGATGGCTATATCTTCAAAAGCAAATCCCCCAGCAGCGGCATGGAACGGATCAAGCTCTATCCCTCTCCCGAAGGCGGGGTGCCCTCCAAAAAAGGCGTCGGCCTTTTTGCCCGGGCCTTTATGGACCTCTTTCCGCTCCTGCCCGTCGAAGACGAAGGCCGCCTGCATGACGATGCACTCCGCGAAAATTTCATCGAGCGCGTGTTTGTGATGCACCGCTGGAACGTGATGACCTCCACGCGCATCCGGCTCGCGGATTTTCAAACGTTTCACGCCACGCACAAGCTGCTGATGATGGCACACGCCCCGCAGGTTTACCGGGATCTCGGGCCGCTGGCGGCCCAGGCCACACGAACCAACCTGAAGAAAACCATGGAGCAATACATCCAAACGTGCATGCTGGGCCTGAAGCACCACGCCACACCCGCCCGGCACGTCAACGTGCTCCAGCACATTCTCGGATACTTCAAAAAGGAACTCTCCGCCGATGAAAAAAAGGAATGCGCGGAACTGATGGCCTCCTACCGCGACGGACTGCTTCCCCTTATCGTGCCCATGACCCTGATCAATCACTACATCCGAAAATTCGGCAACGAATACCTCGCCAACCAGATCTACCTCCACCCCCATCCCGCCGAACTCTCCCTCCGAAACCACACTTGACCCATACGCTTCCGGGCACCCCCTGCCGGCACACGAAAAGAATGAAAGACAAATTAACAGAAGACCCGTAGAACCGTATATTGAACGCCCTATGATTACGTCTCTTCTGCGCGGGATAATCTGCGCGACTTTTGTATTCTGGGCGGGGCTCAACGCTCGGGCCGACGGCTTCGCCTTTTCGCGTCTGGCCGTGGAAGAACAGAGCGCGGAGTACAGCGTGAGTATCGGGCTGAACGGCGCCTCGGGCACTACGTTTCGCATCCTACTCTCCGGCTCGGCGCAGGAAGGCACGGATTTCCGCCTCTCCACCAATGCCGTGACCTTTGGCGAAGAGGAAGCGGCAGACCTTGAACTGACCATTCTGCCGGAGGGAGTGATCGAGGGACCGGAAAGCATTCTTTTGACGCTGACCAACGCGGCCGGCGAAGCACCGGAAAGCCCCCTGCTGGCCATCACCCTACGCGATGCCGACAGCTTCTCCATCGCCGCCGCAAACCTCAGCTCGCAAACCAGTGCCTCCGAAACCTGTTACCGCCCCGCCGCAGGACGCCTCTTCGAGGGCGTCGCCCCGGATGTGGTCGCCATTCAGGAATTCAACGTCACCAATAATGGCGACTATTCGAGCCGACGCGACTTTGTGGACCAGCACTTCGGCACGAATTTTTATTACTATGCGGAAACAAACCGCCTGTATCCCAACGGAGTCATCAGCCGCTGGCCGATTCTCGAGGCGGGCACCTGGAACGACGTGGAACTATACGACCGGGAATTCGTCTGGGCAACCATTGACCTTCCCGGTGAACGCAGGCTGAATGTGGTGAGCGTGCATATCAAGGCCGGCAGCACAGAAGACGACATCACGCGCAGAATCCACGAAGCACGCCAACTCACCAATTACATTGCCACCACCTTTTCCTCCACCAACTTCACGGCACTCTGTGGCGACTTCAACCTCGTGGACCGCTCCGAAACGACTCTGGCTGTTCTGACGAACCACTTCCCGTATACCCGCACACCGAAAGATCAGTATGGCTATAAAAACACCAGCCGAAACCGGGAAACACCCTTCGATTGGGTGATGCCGAATCCCTTGCTCGATGCGCACTCAACCACCACCCATGTGGACGGAACGGCCTTCCCGGACGGGGCCATCTTTGACAGCCGCATGTGGACCACACCCCCTCACCCCATACTCACCAACGACTCGCTCGAAACCGGCATCCAGCACATGCTGGTACTGCGCGCCTTTGCCTTCACGCAAACTTCGTCGCCTCCCGACACGGCCTCCATCGCGCAATATACCTTTAATGGAACGAGCGGAGGTACGAATTCCGCCTCGCAAACCGACCCCGGCGTGACCGCCTCCGCTTTCACCACGGACGATGGTACCTTTTCCTACCTCACCGGAGAAACCAGCGACTATGCCATACGCGATACCGGCTGGACCGCCGATCTCTACAGCCATTACTTCACCTTCACCATCTCCATCACCGCCGGATACCAGGCCAACCTCTCCGCGCTGTCCTTCAGCGCCCTGCGCGGCGGCACCGGCCCGACCCGCTGGGCCGTGCGTTCGAGCCTCGATGACTTTTCCAACGACCTGGCCGAAGGCGAACGCCCGCTCGAAGACGCCTGGGCGGATTCCTACATCTCCCTCGGACTCGATCTCTATTCGGGCGAAATCACCTTCCGCGTGTATGCCTGTGATGCGGCCACCTCGACCGGCAACTGGCGCATCGACAACGTCTCCCTGCTGGGCAGCCTGGAAACCGTCAAGCTCTTCAGCTTCTCCGCCACCGCCCTCACCAACAGCGTCCTCCTGCGGTGGACCCTGCCCTCCGAATGCGGTCTCCCCAACGACCTCGTGCGCATCGTATACAATACCACGCACTATCCCACCAACGGCCCCGACGGCACAATCATTGAGC
>JAQVYB010000239.1 GCA_028708815.1 Kiritimatiellia bacterium
CTGGCCCTCGGTGCGGCGGATCGTATTGATGACCTTTCGGATCTGATTGTGGCCTCCGGTGCGACCTTTGCCATGTCCAATCATAATGAAGACATTAATTCCATTTCGGGTGTCGCGGGCAGTACGATTGCCATGGGCGCGGGTGATCTGCGCATTTCCGGCGTGTGGACTACCGAATTCGCAGGCGTGATCAGCGGCGAGGGCGGCCAGCTCATTCACGAGGGAACGGGTGCGGGCGGCGATGAAGGCGATTTGACTTTAAGCGGCATAAACACCTATTCGGGCGGCACGGTCATCTCCGGTGGATTGATTCGCGTTTCAGCGGATGCCAATCTGGGCGCGGCGACCGGCGACATCTGGTTGGGGGCCTGGAAGAGTCTTGATTTCATGGATAGTTTTTCCGTGAATGCGGGACGTACGCTGGTTCTGTGCGATGACGATGGCGGCCATTTGACCGTGGAGGACACCAAAGAGGTGAATTATCTGGGTGTGATCACCGGAGGCGGTCAATTCAATAAAAACGGAAACGGACGGCTGAATCTGTCCGGCAACAATACGTATACTGGACCGACACACCTTCAGCACGGTATTCTCGCATTCGGGGCGGACGCGAATCTGGGCACGCCGCCGGATGCCCTGGTGACAGATTCTTTTTGCTTCACCAATATGCCATGGAGCACCCTGCTGATGACCAATAACTTTGTGGATTATGATATCGGTATCAGCCTTGCCTCCAATCGGGGTGTTTTTATGGCGACCAACGCGCTGATCAGCGTGGTGACGAATGGACATCTGACGATTGATGGGCCCATTACTGCGGCACCGGGTGTCTCGTTCTCCAAGGAGGGAGATGGCAAGTTGACCCTGAGGCAGCAGCTGACCCTCGGCGGCATTTTGTGCGTGAATGCGGGCGAATTGGAGCTGCTGGCTCCCAATCCGTTGGACACGACAGACTGGGTGAATGTCGGGGAAGATACCATAACCCTGCCTTCGCCCGCCGCCCGGTTGTCACTCGGACCTGATGTGGTTCTGACCAATAACATTGCCATCCGGACGAATGCCGTCCAGGCCACGGGCGTACGCACCATCGCCATGTTTCCCTCGGGTTCCGCGGAAATCACCGGGAAGGTCGACTTGTATCAGGACCTTGACATTGGAGCTACACCGGCCGGATGCACGCTGAATATGTCGGGACTTATCCACTCGGTTGTAGGCGAGGGCATCTGGGTGAACAAGGTCTGGGGCGGCACGGTGGTCTTCAAGAGCAATTTGAACGACTTCAAGCATCTGGTCGTGCTGGACGGTGTCGCGCGTTCCGGAGTGCACGGTGCTTTGTGGGAATGGTGCGACCTTGTGATCACGAATACCGGAAAGTATGATCTGGACACGTTCAATTTGCAGGTGGCTGTGCTGGCGGGCGACGGCGAGTTGGATCTGGGCAGCGGAACCATAACGATAACCAACGGGTATGATCGTACCTTCACGGGCAAGATTACCGGCGCAGGCACATTGAAGAAGTCGGGCGGTCTTGCCGTAGGAGCCGTCAACGATCGGCAGATACTCGCGGGTAACAATGACTATACGGGCGGCACGATTATTGACAACGGAAGCCTGCAGATCAACACCGAGACAAATCTCGGCACGGGTGGTATCACCTTCACCAACGGTGCACGCCTCTGGATTGCGCAGACCTCGGTATTTGATTCCGCGCGCTCGGTCGCCCTCGCCGGAAACGGGCGAATAGATGTGTATACCGAAGCGTCGGCCGATTTCAACGGGCAGGTCACCGGGACGGGTGGTCTCGCCATTCACGATGGTGGGCGCGTGATCCTGAACGGCAATAATACCTTCAGCGGTGCGGTGGCGGTGAATGACGGTATTCTTCGCATCACCCATGCCAACGGACTCGGTACGACCGCCGCAGGTACCACCGTGGCCAACGGTGCCGCCCTCGAAATTTCCGGCGGAATCACCACGGCAGCGGAAGCTCTCACCCTGAATGGGGCGGGGGACAATCGCCCGGGTGACTACGCAGGCGGTGCCTTGCGCAATGTGTCCGGCAACAATACCAATGCCGGGGCCGTTTCGCTGAATACGGCATCCACCATCGGCGTGGATGCGGCGGGCGACACGCTCACGATCGGCGGGCTGATTACCGATGTGACCACGAAGAACCTGACCAAAATCGGTGCGGGTACGTTGGAACTGAAGGCTAACAATGAGAATGATGGATCTCTTTACATCAGTGATGGTTCGGTCAAAGTGGCGTCGATTGCGGCCGCGACTACGGTTCAGCCTCTGGGGCGCGTGCCCCTGGTCTATCTGGGGAGTGCCGGGAAGAAGGGAACCCTGACTTATACGGGCGGCGCCGGAAGCACCACGAAGAATATGAACTTCCCGACAGACGGTACCGGCGTGGTGTCCGTTACGCAGGGCGCTTCCGTGATGACCTTCTCGGCCCTGTCGGAATGGAGCGGCGCAGGCGAATTCCGCAAGCAGGGCGCCGGAACGCTGGAATTAAGCCCAACGGATGGAAATAACGTGATGTCCGGCAAAACCTTTGTGGAGGCAGGAACATTGCGTTTGGTTAACAGGCAGTCGCTGGGGGTCAGTCCGAATGTGGATGTGGCCGACGGCGCGGCCCTGGAACTTTCCGGGGATGCCGCATCGTACATCGTTGGCAGCAATATTACCCTTCGCGGCACGGGCGGCGGCACGGGTGCGCTAAGGGCCCTGGCGGATTGCGTCGTGACGGCGCGGGTCGAACTGGCGTCCGACTCCACGATTGGCGCAAGTACCGATTACAATACGGACCTTGTCCTGACCAACACGATATTCGGCGTGGGGGCTCTGACCAAAACCGGGCCGGGGGCGCTTCGCCTGACGAACGGGGCGATCAATACCTACACCGGCACCACCACGATCAGCGAGGGGATTATCGCTGTTTCGCGCGACAGCTCGCTGGGGACGCCTCCCTCCGAGCCCACGCCGGGGCACCTCACGATCAACGGCGGCGAGCTGTACAAACAGCAATCCGGGAGCGGCAGTGACTACAGCTATCTCGCGGCAAATCGCGGGCTGACGATTGGCGCTTCGCACGGAACCGTGCGCATCAATGGCTATACCTATTCGTATGCGGGCCTGATTCACGGTTCGGGTGATCTGTACATTGACGGCTCGGGCACGTTTGCGCTGAGTGGCGACAGTTCGGGCACGTATTCGGGGGCCATCACCATCAGCAACGGGTCCATCCGGCTGGATGGCGGGGACGTGAGTGGCGGTGCCATGGCCGTGGAGAGCGGTGGAGCGTTACGCGGATACGGTGATGTGGGCACGCTGGCGGTTGACGGGGTGCTGGCACCCTCTAACAGTACCGTTGCCAATGCGAAGATCAACTGCACGTCGCTGGACCTGAATGACGGCGCGGAAATCGGCGTATTCGTCACTTCGAGCGGAAGCGTAACCAACAGCATGATTGTGGTAAACGGCACCATGAGCGTGAGTCAGACCGAGCAGATCACGGTGGACTTGACCTTCCTGGGGGATACCACGAACTACTTCCGCAACATTCCGATTATCTATCATACCGAAGGTACGCATGCCGGTTCACCGCACACGAACTGGGTGGTGACGGGGGCCGGTCCGCTGGGGCAGTTTATGAAGGTCCGATACAAGGAAACGCACAGCGGCTATTATTATATCCAGGGAGCCACGCCGTATACGGACATTGCCGATGGTACGCCCAGTGCAGAAGACGATCTGGAAATCAGGATACTTGTGGATACGGTGCCCGACTTGAGTTACGACCTGATTTATACTGATCGCATTTCCTGGCCCTCCAATTCCGCCGCTTCCACCATTACCTGGCAGAAACTCTACAGCAAGACGGCGACGGAGAGCACGACTATTTTCACCAACAACCTGGTCAATCTG
>JAQVYB010000240.1 GCA_028708815.1 Kiritimatiellia bacterium
CTCCCGGCTTCTGCGTCGAGACAGGATATCCAGTGGTGACAAAAATCTCGACTCAAGAGAGTCTCTCGCAGAGGTCGAAAATGAGGGACTGGCAGGTGGGAGAAAAGAAGTCAACCACCCGTTCCTTACAGTCACTCGAGGGCGCGGAGAACACAGAGCTGGGAAAAAAACTAATTCGGGAGCGGCATGGGCCTCCATGCCATCTTCCCTCTTCAACCTGCAAGATGCCCGCAGGGACGCGGGCACTCCCGGCTTCTGCGTCGGGACAGGATATCCAGTGGTGACAAAAATATCGACTCAAGAGAGTCTCTCGCAGAGGTCGAAAATGAGGAACTGGGATGTGGGATAAATGAAGTCAACCACCCGTTCCTTTCAGTCACTCGAGGGCGCGGAGAACACAGAGCTGGGAAAAAAACTAATTCGGAAGCGGCATGGGCCTCCATGCCATCTTCCCTCTTTAACCTGCAAGATGCCCGCAGGGACGCGGGCACTCCCGGCTTCTGCATCGACGCAGGATATCCAGTGGTGACAAAAATATCGACTCAAGAGAGTCTCTCGCAGAGGTCGAAAAAGAGGGACTGGCAGGTGGGAGAAAAGAAGTCAACCACCCGTTCCTTTCAGTCACTCGAGGGCGCGGAGAACACAGAGCTGGGAAAAAAACTAATTCGGGAGCGGCATGGGCCTCCATGCCATCTTCCCTCTTCAACCTGCAAGATGCCCGCAGAGACGCGGGCACTCCCGGCTTCTGCGTCGAGACAGGATATCCAGTGGTGACAAAAATATCGACTCAAGAGAGTCTCTCGCAGAGGTCGAAAAAGAGGGACTGGGAGGTGGGAGAAAAGAAGTCAACCACCCGTTCCTTTCAGTCACTCGAGGGCGCGGAGAACACAGAGCTGGGAAAAAAACTAATTCGGGAGCGGCATGGGCCTCCATGCCATCTTCCCTCTTCAACCTGCAAGATGCCCGCAGGGACGCGGGCACTCCCGGCTTCTGCGTCGACGCAGGATATCCAGTGGCGACAAAAATATCGACTCAACAAACAGTGGGCTCCGCGCCATCACACGCCGCAAGGCGTCGGAGCCCGAAGCCCTCCAGGTGCCGGAAACAAAAAAGGCCCCTGCCGAACGGCAGGGGCCCCAAGAGATGTTGTGTGTAAACCGACGATTATTTCTTCATGCGGCGGCGGGCCAGAAACAACGCCGTCAAACCAATGCCCATGAATCCCAATGTCGCAGGTTCGGGAATGGCGGCCATCGTGCCATTGATGATCAGATCGTTACCGGTCATATTACGAATACCCGCAGAAGCCGTTCCACTGCTGTTCCACCCGTAGATACGAAAGCTCACAGTACTCAATCCCTGATAACCTGCCGCAGAAAGATCAATGGGCGCTCCCCATCCTGAAGAATCCGTATCCCATCCACCAGTCACATTCTGCCGGGCAGTCAAAGAACCAATCTCATCGCCCTCCGAAAAGCCATCCACACTTGTCATCAGCACGATATCAGCGGGTCCTGACGAACCCGACTGGCCATTCATCTCCAAACTGGTGAGATTGAGCGCATATCCAGATGCTGCGGTAAGCGACCACTGAATATAATGGTTGTTGGAGATGGCGTCTGCCAAAGATGTTTGGTGTGTGGCCGCACTGAACCTAAAACCATACATATCAGTGGCAGTTGACGGACCGTCAAAACCGAGCGATAGCTGAGCCGTTCCCATGTTCGCATCCTTGCTGGTGGCTGAAAAGCGATAAGGAGAAACGGCTTCATCGATGCCCGTGCCTGATCCCACGTTCACGCCGGTCACCTCCCAAGCCGCAATCACATCAGCAAACGAAATAGACGCTGCAACCAACACGAACAAAAAAACCAACAATTTTTTCATAACACATCTCCTGTCTGACTGAATATTTCTGACACTGTCCCATCCCTTCAAGCAGACGACACAACAACCGTCTGTCGAAGCGCTGTACATGTTCGCGCGATACATCTCACTTGACAAGAGTAAAATCATTCTTTTTTTTCCGAAAAATTTCCTTCACCTGAAGCAGTTACCTAACGAATAAGCCTCTCTCCTGACACGGCGCATGGCATACGGCACCTCTTTTTCATCTCCAGGCTCTTGCGAGTTTCCCTCCACACAGGGCTTCGTATTTTTGTTCATCCTCCCCCCGCAAAAAGGCTTGCCACACCACGCGCGAACTTCTTACATTCATTTTATTATGAAAACAACCTGGCTCTCCAATGCGTACATCTACCAAATCAACCTGCGGTCGCTCTGCTTCAGAGAACCCCGCAACGCCATCGAGGCCCTGAACGAAACCGGCATCGACTCCTCCCCCCTGGATTATCTGTGCGATAATCTCGACGCATTGAAAACGCTGGGCGTCAATGTGCTCCACCTGATGCCTCCCTTTGAAATGGGCCTGCTCCACCGCAAAGGCATCGGCTCCCCGTATGCCGCCCGGAATTACACCGCCGTAGACCCCGAATATGGAACCATCGAACAGCTCAAAGCCCTGATTCAAAAGGCCCACCAACTCGACCTCAAGGTCATCATCGGCATGGTCCCCAATCATACCAGCCGGGACAACGTCTGGATTGAATCGAATCCCGAATACTATGTGCACAACGATCAGGGCGACATTATCTACGATCTCGACTGGTCCGACACCGCCAAACTCGATTATACCAACCCCGGCCTCCGCAACGCCATGATGGACGTCTACGATTTCTGGCTCAGCCTCCCCGGACCCAATGGACTTCCCGACGGCGTGGACGGCTTTCGCATCGACATGGCGCATTTCATCAACGACCGCACCTTCTGGGATGACACCATCCCCCGCCTCCGCCAAAAACACGCCGACAAAGAACTCCTCTTTCTGGCCGAATGCTACGGAATCGACAACAGCATGGACCTCTTTCAGCGCGGATTCAACGCCTCCTACGATGACGCTTTCTACAAAATGCTCGAACACTACTACGGTACCGACCCCGAAGGACAAAGCATCACCTTCTCCCCCGACTTTCATCCCGAAAACACCACGCACTCCCCCTTCTGGAGCGTATTTGAAAAAGGAGGCCTTTCCGCCGCCGTCCGACAACTCCTCACCGACTACGAGGCCCTTCTTCCAACCGCCCCGCACCCCGTATTCATGGCCCGCTATGCCGATAATCACGACGAAGGGCGCGGCATCTACCGCTTCGGCCTACCCGCCGTCCAGGCCATGACTCAACTCCTCTTCGCCACCAACCACTGCATCCCCTTCCAGCTCACCGGTCAGGAATTCGGCGCCGCCAACCGCCCCTCCATTCACAACCGCTTCGGCCTGTGCGACAAGGGCCGCCAGGTCGTCTCCGGATCAAACATTGCCCGACAGGAAGGCATTGAATTCGAAGGCAACTCCTTTGTGCGCACCCATGCCGCCCGACAGGAACTCATGCAGTTCTACCGCACTCTGATTGCCTGGCGAAAGGCCCACTCCGCCCTGCAAACCGGAACGTTCCACTGGTTGGAAATCGACGAAGAAGGCCCCGCGCCCGGCCACACCCTGCTTGCCTTTGAACGTCGCGACGAAAAAGAATCCATCCGCTGCATTGTCAATCTGGGCCACGCGCCGAAACGGTTCCGAAACACCACCCTCTTCACCGGTGAACCGCAACGCGGCACCATCCCCCCCTTCGCCTTCTTTTCCTGCACCTGAAACGCGGGCGCTCCCGCTTGCCTTATGCTCCGTGGTCTCTGTGATCTCCAGTGACTGAAAGGAACGGGTGGTTAATACGAATTCATTTCCACCACCCGCTCCGCTGGAGGACACGGAGCGCACGGAGGAAACAGAACACCTAGGCGGCCGAGGCCTGCCGCCCTCCAGGAAA
>JAQVYB010000087.1 GCA_028708815.1 Kiritimatiellia bacterium
CCTGCAGTGTTTTGAGGCGTCGGAAGTGGGTATCGGTGATCTGGACGATGTCTTCCACGGCCTTCTGTTTAAAATGGAGTTTATCGAGGTAGCCGGCGAGTTAGGTGCGTGCTTGGTCGAACGTCTTGCGCGCCTTTTGTTTGTCGGCGATGGTCCTGGCCTTGCGCAGGGCGGCGAATTTTTCGGCTACGGCATCCTGATTGCGCTGGATGGTGCTGCGCAGGCGGGGGAGTGTTTGAAAATACTGTTCGCGGCTTTCAACAAACTTATCGTTGATGACGCGGTCGAAACGTTCCTGCCCCTGTTCGAGACGTTCAATGACGCCCTGATAGGCTTCGTAGGCGCAGCCGAAGAGATTAAAGAGGTTTCTGGAGTTGATTTCAGCTTCTTCGATGCGTTTGGAGATGGATACTTCCTCTTCGCGGGTGAGCAGAGGAACCTGGCCCATCTGCTTGAGGTACATGCGGACAGGATCGTCGAGCACATCCAGGCGCTGGGCCTGACGGACCTGCTCGGCCCTTTCGACCTGTTTTTTGAAGGATTCGACGTCCTCTTCCTCAATGACGCTGATTACCATGTTGCGCAGCAGGATGATGATGCCGTCGCATTCTTCGGGGCTGATCAGGTTTTCGGGAAGGGTATCGTTGATGTTCTGAAAAGTGAGGTAGCCCTGATCGGCGGCCATCGTGACGAGTTCGCGTATTTTCTGATTGCGCTCTTCGCGGTTTACACGCGGGGAGAGATCGTCGTCATCGGTCGGGAGGTCGGGGATGTCATCGTTGGAGCCCTTGGTCTTGGATGTTTTCTTTTTGCCGACTTGGTCGTCCAGCTCGTCGTCCTCCATATCCTCTTCTTCAAGCTCCTCGGAATCTTTCTTTGTCCTTGTCTTTTTCGAGGAGGTGAGGGTTCGCGGCGGCACGCTTTTTTCGGGGATTTTTTCGACTTTTTTATTGGCCGCAGGCGTTTTGACCTTTGTTTTTTCAGGTGCCGCGGACTTGGGTTTGGCAGGAGCTTTTTTCGTTTTTGTGGCCTTTTTCGGTGTTTTTTCGGTGTTTTTCAGCTTTTTTTCAGCTTTTTCGGGCTTTTTTTTCAAAATTTCGGCTTTTTTCGGTGTTTTTTTCACTTTTTCAGGTTTTTTGGGCGCCGTTTTTGTTTTGGTGGCCGTTTTGACGGCCTGTGCCTTTACGGAGGCCTTCCGGGCTGCCGGCGCCTTTTTGGACGTTGTCTTTTTTGCGACCGCCTTTTTTGCGGATTTCGCTGCCTGTTTTTTAGTTTTTGAAGCCGTGGCCATATACACCCTCTGAAAATTGATAGACCTGTCCTATATTATAACCCACTCGTAGCCGTGAGAGCGGAAAATATTCCCCACACAGCCGAATTCGTCAAGTTATTCTGCGAGATATTTTTTTGAAGCGTGGTTTATTTAGCTGTTGAGAGGGAAAGAGTTAACCAATGGACGGTGCAATTTTGGAGGGGTGTTTTTCGGGGGTGTAGGCTGTTAACCGAATTTGTTCCGGAGAGCCAATTTAATGCTGTAGAACCGATTGTGCGTGGTCCCATCCTCGGCGGAGAGCGGCGAGAGCCATGCTGACTTCCGTGCTTTGCGTTTCAAGTTGATGAAGAGAATCTCCGGTTGCGGTGAGTACACGCTGCTGAATCATCTTTTTTACATTTTCAAAATGTTTTTTGGTGATTCGCATAATAAAATCCTTTGCGGCTTGTTCGGCGGTGGACTCGTCGCCGAGTAGTTTGTTGGGCGCCATTTGGAGTTGTGCGCCGAGGCGGACGAATTCTTCGGGGGATTGTTCGTCGCATTCAAGGGAGGGAGGGTTTGGCGCGTTGCGCTGTTCGATGCACTGGCGGATGATCTCCCGGCAATGGGGGTCGGAAATATACTCGAGGGGGAGGAATTCTTCAATGAGGTCGCAGAGGTCGGGTTGGCCGGTGAGGAGGAGTTCGGCGAGGGCGGTTTCATCGGGGACGGAGGAGCGCCGGGGTTTACGCGGGGGGAGCGCCTGTCCGGGGTGCGGGCGTGGGGTGGCGGTGGTTTGGCGCAGGGGTTGAAGTTTGCGGAAGTCGGCGATGAGGGCGGCTTCGCGTACGTTGAGTTCGGTGGCGGCCTGCTGGATGAGGGCGTCGCGCAGGACTTCGCCGGGGGCGTGCTGAATGGTTTGGAGGAGGGCGTGTACGGTTCGGGCGAGTCCGGAGGGACCCGGGTCGGTTTGGCGGGCCTGGAGGAGTTGAATCTGGAAGGTGAGTGCGCTGACGGCCGTGTCGAGGGCGTGCTGAAAGGCCTCGGGGCCGGCGGAGGAGATCAGGCTGTCGGGATCTTCGCCCTCGGGGAGGCGGGCGACGCGCACGTTCAGATCGTGCTCCAGGAAGACTTCATAGGCGCGGAGGGCGGCGTTTTGTCCGGCGGAGTCGGGATCAAGCACAAGGATGACGTCGTCGCAGTAGCGTTTGATGATGCGTGCGTGGGCTTCGGTGATGGCGGTGCCCTGGGAGGCGATGGTGTTGGTGAATCCGGCCTGATGGCAGCGTATGGCATCGATCTGGCCTTCGCAGAGGATGGCGTGCTTGCGGTCGGCCATGTTGCGGCGTGCCGCATCGAGAGCGAAGAGCACGCGGCTTTTTTGAAAGAGAATGGTTTCGGGACTATTGACGTATTTGGCGTTTTGCTCGTCTTTGGAGAGGATGCGTCCGGTGAAGGCGATGACGCGTCCCTGTTCATCGCGGATCGGAATCATGAGGCGATTGCGGAATCGGTCGTAGTAGGGGGATGTGCCGGGGCGGTCGCTTTTGACGAGGAGGCCGGCGGCGGCAAGATCTTCGGGCGTGATGTTCTGTTTTGCGCCCCAGGGCTCGATCATATCCCAGCGTTCGGGGGCAAATCCGAAGTGGAAATGTTTGATGATTTCCTCGTCGATATTGCGGGAGGCCAGATAGGCGCGTGCCTCGGCGGCCTCGGGGGCTTTGCGCAGCAAGTGATGAAAATGCGCGGCGATGAGTTCATGTATTTTGAGGAGTTTGGCCTTTTCATCGCGCCGCCCGGCGGCGAAACCGTTTTCCTCGAATTCGAGGGGTACGTTGACGCGCTCGGCGAGTTGTTTTACGGCAGAGACGAAGTCGAGCCCCTCATAGTCCATCAGAAACTGGATGACACCGCCGCCTTTTCCGCATCCGAAGCAGTGATAAATCTGGCGCTGCGGATTGACCTGGAAGGAGGGGGTTTTTTCTTTGTGAAAGGGGCAGCATGCCTTGAAGGCGCTGCCTGCCCGTTTCAGTGGAAGATAGGAGCCGATCAGTTCGACAATGTCGGTGCGCGCCTTGATTTCTTCGATGGTTTGACGTGGAATCATGGCGCAGCCCCTAGTCCGCAGCGGGAATTTCTTTGGAGATGTCGTAGGGGATGGTGGTTTCTCCTTCGGGGAGATCGGCGGGTTCGGGCAGGGCGGGCGTCTCGGGGAAGTCGGTTCGCAGGGATTGCCAGAGTTCGGGTACGCGGCGCGTGACGATGCGACCGAAGTAGGAATCTTCGGCGATGCTCTGGCGCAGAAAGGCACTCGGCAGGAGATGGAGGAAGAAGAGGAGCGCGGCGCAGGCGATCATGGTGCGCAGGAGGCCCGCGAGCGCCCCGCCGACCCGTTCCAGCCCGCTGCCCTTGAAGGTGACTTCCATGATCTTGCCGAAGAGCAGGCGCAGCAGCAGAAAGGCAATGAATACGCCGACGAGACAAATGAAGAAGGAGGTGGCGAAGGCCTCCTCGTCGGTGAGCCGGGTATTTTCCATGATGGTGCGCCCGAGCGGGTGATAGAAATACCAGCCCGCCCATACGGCAAGGATGGTGCCGATCAGCCGGGCGATTTCGCCGGAGAGACCGCGCCGCAGGCCTTGAACCAGACCCAGTGCCAGGATGATCAGCAGAATAATGTCGAGCATGTTATGCGGAGGCAATTGTTCCATGAGGGCACCTCGTTTTGTTCGGACCGGCCACCCGGGCCGATTTCATTGAACGGGGGGCAGGATAGACGGGAGGCGGGCGGATTTCAAGCAGAAGTCCGACGGATTGCACTCCGTGAGATTCTCAGAGCACGTCGCAAGGCGGCATCGGCCGATGTCTTTTTTCTTATTTCGCCCCCGCCGTTTTGCGTTATGTCCGGAACCGGCCGTGTTATATAGGATGATCTGATGGCAGATGGTGCAACCTGTCGGGCGAAAAAAAACGGGTCAGGGATAGGCGATGATGCGGAAGTTGGCGGAGGAGGCCTCGGTGGGCAGCGTGACGGTGATGGACCCATTGCCGGTGAGGTTGGTGAGGGGAGGCAGATCGTTCCAGGCGGTAAAATTCGGAGCGGCAAGCTGAACGGAGTAATAGAGGTCGGGTTCGGCGGGCCAGGTGATTTGAAGGGGTTCGGTGGAGCCGGCCAGGGTGATTTCGGGGCGCTCCAGGACGATCAGCGTGCCGGTGGCGCCGCCCTGATAGAGAGGATTGTCCAGGATGCCGGTGACGGTGTAGCGTCCGGCGGCGGAAGGCGGCTGGGATGATCCGTTGTACAGGATGTCCACCGTCGAAACTTCGGTTTGGGCGGTGACGATGCGCGGGGTGCCGTCGCAGGGCTGGAAGAGGTTGGCGAGGCGGATGGTGGCGTTGGCTTTAGCGGCGGTGATCCATGCCCAGTTATCGGTTGCGATCCAGTTGTCGTCATCATTGACGAACGCGCAGACCATGGCATCTCCGGAGGCGATAAAAACGAGGTTGGTGTCGTCGTCAATGTAGGCGATGTTGTCGGGTTCCGCATAATAAAGGCATGTGCGCTTTGAAAGGGTTGTCGCGACGAGGGCGATGCGCTGGGTGGCCACGATTTCTTCGGGCGGAGTGAACGTGACTTCATCGTCGGCCCGGATAATGGTGTATTCTCCGATGTGGCCGCCGTGCAGCGTGGGCGGATTGGTGATCAGAGCGACGAGGTTGTAGTTGCCGGCATTCGTGGGCGGGGTCACGGAGCCGGAGTAGGTCACCAGAACGTCGTTGCTGGTCAGTCCGCTTTCTTCCGGCAGAATGAGCGATATGGGATGCTGTGCGCCGTCGTAAATGGCGATGTCGTCGTCCACGTCGATGTACGTGGGATTTTCAAACACGAGAAAGGTGTTGGTCACGGCAGGCGCCGGAAGCCGGTTTACCGTTCCGGGATGGGAGGCGGCGATGGCGACCTGCCCGGTACTGCTGAACGCGGCATAGACGGTTCCGTTATTGGTAAAAAGCGAGGCGGGACCTTCCACGACCGTGAACTCGGCGGGAAGCTCAGCGGTTGTGGCGGCCAAAAGTTCGGGGGTGTTGGTGCGCGCGCAGATGCCGGGATTTGTGAAATCCATGAGCTGGGTGCCTTTGGCGATCTCGAGCAGCCCGGTTACGGCGCCAGACCATTGGGGATCGCTGATCCAGGCATTGACGGTATAGGTTCCTGCATTGACGGGGGGTGTCGCTGAGCCATCGTAGGTGACTTCAAGCGTCAGGTCATCGGGTTCGGTGAGCACGAGGGGTTCGATGGGATTCCCGTCATAATCCTGCGAGAGAAACAGGAGCGAGATCTTGGCCGCGGCCCGGCGAACCTGAACGGTGACCGCCGTACAGGCGTCGCGCCAGTTTTCGTTACCGTTCACACAGGCCGCCACAACGCATTCGCCCTGATTCGTGAAAAAGAGGGTTTTTTCCAGAATTTCACCCGGGCCGGAAATGACCCCGAAGGCTGGAATCTGGCCGGACGTGGCGCTGGCGGATAGGGGTATCGCTGACGTGGCGACGATTGTTTCGGGCAGAATGAATTGAACGTTCTGCGGCGCGCGATCAATGGCCAGGTAATCGGTATTGGAGCCGGTCCAGCCGGGTTCGATGACAGTGGCGAGGACTTCGTAGTAACCGGCCTCGGTGGGTGCGTTGGTATCCCCTTCGTAGAGAATCTGAACGGCCAGCGAGGCGGGTTGCGTAGTGACCACCACGGAACAGGGGCTTCCGTTGTAGAGTTGCGTGAGGGAGTTGGTGTCAAAGAACACCTCGGCGGGTTCAGCCTGTACGTGTGCGATGGGCGCCAGGCAGGCCAAAAACAATAAGATGGTTTTCATTTGCATAATGTTATTCCACAATGAGTTTGAAGAATTTTATGTTTTGATCAATGGGCAGATAAAGCGTGGTGGTTCGTCCGCGACCGGTGAACGTGGTCGAATCCAACGCCCCATCGGGCGCAATGGACCAGGAAACGGGATTCCAGACAAAGCGTTCGTCGTCATCAAGGCTGCTGCATCCATACACCCGATAGGCAATGCCTTCGACGCCGTAAAACTGAAAGGCAATCCGCCCCTGCGCCTGGCGAAGGTCGGCCACCTCCAGGACGTCGTCGGCCCAGGTGGCGTCGGTTCCGGAGCGGAATTCGTCAATATTGCTCATGCCGTCGCCGTCGAAGTCGTCATCGGGAAGGACGTGAGCGAGGTTGGTGATGTCTCCGTCGGAGGCGTCGATGATGGATTGGCGGAAGGCATCGGTGAGTCCGTCACCGATGGAGTCACGTCCGGCACTGAGGTCGAGGCGTTTTGCGTCACCGGGGCGTCCGACGGCGGGAATGGTGCCGACGGGATAGAGCGCGTTTTCGCGGTTGTTGGCATCGACCAGGGCGAAGGTGACGGTTGCGCCGGATTTGAGCGCGTAGTCGCGGTACGGGGAGGCGTCGCTGTCGAGGGGAATTTCAGCGAGGTAGTTGCATCCGGCCACGCCGGTGCGCTCGAGCGTGGAGCGGGAGATAACACGATCACCGGAACGAATCAGCAAAGAGGCCTCGTCGCCGGGCGTAAAGGGCAGTCCCCGTTCGGTGGTGATTTGTCCGTAATAATGGAAAGAGGGTTGGGGAGCAGCAAGGGAGAAGGATAAAGGATAAAGGATGAAGGATGAAAGGAGGAGCAAAAGGGTGAAATGAAAAGTTTCCAATGATTGGAAAAATGGCTGAAAAAGTTTCCAACGATTGGAAAAACGCGAAAAAAAGTTTCCAATGATTGGAAAAACGGATGAAAAAATTTCCAATGGTTGGAAACTTTTTTTGGGGGAGTAGGAAGGGTTTTTTTTCATGCGGGGGGCTCCTTGGGTTTGGAGAAATTCCGGTGCGCTGACGTAGGGCCAATCGGAGGATTGAGTTGCCGGCTTGGCCTTTACAGGATTGCTGCGAATGTATGCCAGGGTTGATTGGTAATGCTGCTCGTCACGAATGAAACGATCCCAGTACTCACGATGCCAGATTTGACTGGGAGCGCCGACCGTCTGGTCGGCTGTTTCCGGAGTGTTATTAGAGCCGACCAGACGGTCGGCGGTCCCGGGGGAGCCGGCAATGGATGAAGAGCCGACCAGACGGTCGGCGGTCCCGGGCTTTTCCATTCTTAATTCTTCATTCTTCATTCTCTTCAGTTTCCCGAATAGGAATAGGTCTTAAACATGAGTTTAATGTCTTTCACGCCGTTGCCGTCGCCGTTGACGCCGTTGATAAAGTATTCGAGGCCGAGGGATCGGTTGTTGTTGAGGGTGCCGGCCGGGATGATGAGCAGCCAGCGGGTGTTCCAGACGGAGCGTCCGATGAGGCGTGCGTTGCTGATCATTTCGGCTTCATCGGGGGTGCCGGAATCGTGATAGGCGCGGAAGGAGGGATAGCGACGAATGTCGTAGAGCGATCCGGCTTCGCTGCGGATGAGGGGCATCCAGTTGGGATCGCTGAGCTGGGCGGTGCCGATGGGATAGGGAATGGGGATGACCTGGTCGTCCATGGTCCAGCGGATCACGGATGAGCCGTCGGATGAGGTGGTATTGGCGGCGCGATAGTCGGGGGTGCGCATGAGGTCCTGTCCGGCGGGAATGAGATAGACGCGGGGACTGTTGGCAAGGCCGATCAGGTTGGTGCCGGTGCTGTAGTTGGAGAACCATACGCCAAGGGAGCGGATCTTGGTGGCAAAGTGGGAGGTGTCATACGCGTTGTCGCCGCCGGCCAGCGGGAGGCCGAATACATTTTGTCCGAAAGAAATGTCGGTGGAGAACGGAATGACGAGTCCGGGTTCGGGCTGGTCGGAGGCGAAGGGAATGCAGAGCCGGTCGAATTCAGGCACATCGTGGATATTGTCGACGAGGTAGTCTTTCAGCGTGCGGCGCCAATATTCGTCGCCGTCGGTGCCGGGGAGGATACGGAAGAGTTCCTGACGGAGGGAGAAACGTCCGGTTTCGGTGGAGGGGTTGTTGAAGCCGAGGCGTCCATCGAGCACTTCCCAGTTGGCACGCAGGCGGGCAAGGACATCGGCGAGACCACCGTCGCCATTTCCACTGCCGACGAGTGGCGTACCATCGCTCATGGCCCCGACGGTACGGGCGCGCACGATTTGGCTGAGGAACAGGTATTCGGGATCGTTGCGGGAGTCCACGGGGCGCGTGGCGGTTTCGTAGGCATAGGCCTTGGCGGCGAGGAAAGCAAGGCGTGCGGCCTGATTGAAGACGGAGGAATATTTTTGAATCGCGTCGTTGCGGAAGATACGCAGGGCCATGTCGGCGTAGCGTGCGGCGGCGATTGCATTGGCCTGCTGGAGGCGGGTGCGCTCGCGTTCTTCGAGGAGGCGTTCGCCTTCGGCTTCGAGGGACCAGACGCGCTGTTGCGAGATTTGGAGTTGCTGGGCGGCGGCTTCCACGGCGGCGATCTGGTCGCGTCGGGTGGTGGTCAGTTTGGTTATTTCCGTGAAGAGGGTGTCGCGCAGGGCGTTCCATTTTTTGTTGAGATCGAGCGCAGTTTTTTCGTCCTTGATGACGCTGCCCGTGGCGCGAATGATACCGCTGATCACGGCATTGGCATATTCCTTGGTTAATAACCCGGCGCTGTAGGCCACCGAGCTGACCTCGTTGAATTTTTCTCCGATCATCTGGGGCAGATTGCTTCCGAAGGACATGCCGAGCGTGAGGTTCAGATCAGTGTAATCGGCCAATTGTTTGATGTCGTCTTTATTTTTTGAGATGAATTCCATCAGTTCTTTGTTGTTCTTGTCCACCTCGTCCATCATGGTCTTGACGGAGTCATAGGAAAGTTCCGCCTGGGTGAAAAGGAGCGACCACATATCAAGCTGGAAGTCGGTGCGCAGTTTTTCGTAGAGGGTCGCGCTTTTATTATTGTTTATTGTAAAGATGAGGATGGCCAGTTGCAGGGCCTTGTAATCCTGCAGGACTTTCACGGAGGCGGCCTGAAGTTCGCCTTCTGCGCGACGGAATCCGCTCCAGGTCGAAGGGGTGACGGGAATGCCTTCGGTATTGGTATGAAATTCCAGATTGTAGGCCACGTTCGAGCTGGTGGTGGTCGGCTGTGTGGAAAGAATGGGAGTCAGCCGGGCAAGGAATTTGGTGACTTCCGGAATGAAAAGCAGGAGGCGGCTTCCAGTGCCGAGAAACTTGGTTCCGCTCATCATGGACGAGCGAAGAATTTCGGAGAGGATAGAAGCGCCAGCCCCCGTTCCACCGCTTACCGAGGCGACCACGGTACGGTTATTGAAGGCCACGGTATAGGTGGAGCCGGTGGAGTACAAACTGAGTTTGTGGGTATAGGTATTGGTGTCGGCAAAGTAATCGGCGAAGTTGATGTAGCGGTAGTGGACGAGGTCCGGACCGTCGTAGCCCTGCGGATAGGTTTTTCCGGGGCCGATATCGTCGCTGTAGGGGTAGCCGTAAATTTCGATCAGGCGGTTTTGTGTGGCGGATTCCTGATTGGCCAGTTCGGTTTGGAGATTGTAGGCGACTTCGGATTGGCGGCGCAGGGCCAGGCTGTATTGCTGCGCGTTGCGGAGGCTGAGGTCAGCGTTGGAGAGGGCGCGTTCCGCACGGTCGATGATTTGTTCGAAGTGGGTATTTCCGGCATCGATTTCCGAGGGGCTGATGTCGAAGGGCACCGCGTTTTCACTGAGGCCCAGCGGGTTGAGTTGGGCGTCGGCGGCGTCCATTTCGTTCTGCATGTCCGAGTAGGCGCCGGCAATGATGCCGAGACTGGGTACAGTGGCGCGAGTCAGGTTGGTGAGGGTGCCTTCGATCAAATTGGAGTTGGAATGATCGGCAGGCAGCATGGAATTGACCAGCAACCAGCCCTGGAAGGCGGCTTGTCCGGCACGTGCGCCCCATTCACCGACACCCCAGGCGCGGTTGGTGGAAGAGTCGAGCAGACCGGGGAAGGTTGTTCCATAATTTTCGGCATAGGCTTTCTGCCGGGTGCGGTGCATGATTTCGCTGCCGGAGCGTGCGAGGGCGGCGACGGTTTCGGCGCATTTTTCTTCTTCGGTGTAATCCACATTAATGGGATTACCGCCCAGGTTCATGACGGTGATGCCGGGCGTCCATTGGAAGCGCGGATTGCGCAGCAGGTCGAGGTACTGACGATAGGCCATTAGGTAGTAGCCCCAGGCGTCGCCATGGCCCTGCGGATAGAGCGCGGCGGCGGTGGTTTCATCAATGATGGAATTGGAAAGTCCTTTGATGTTGTAATTCAGGGCGTAGGCCACTTCGCCGGCGGTGATGCCCTTGGTGAAGTTCCAGGGGAGGCGGTTGTAGTACGGGGATTTGCTGACGGGGGGCTGCAGACCGGTGTCGCCGGCGCGTCCGCGCAGGAGGGAGAGTTCCTCATCCAGCAGGGTGGCCACCTGATTTTCGAAGCAGAAAAGACTGCCCAGATGCGTTTCGTAGTCGATCAAAATGCCTGCGCCTGAGGCAAGGTTGACATTCGCGCCGAAGCCGATGGTGGGGTCCATGGCATCGGAAAAGGCTTCGTTGCCCAGCGTGGTATACAGATCGTTGAGTCGCGTGGCGGCGAGCAGCAACTGCTTCTGTGCGGCGGGCGAAGGCACTGCCGGGAACATGGCCGTGGCGCGGTTTTGCAGGGTGCGGTACAGTTCGATAATGCCGACGGATGTAATGTTGTCCATGTTGAGTGCCACATTGCCTTCGTAGGGGCGGCCCGCGAGTTGAATCATGCTGACGGCACCTTCGACCGCATTTTCGTAGAGGTCGCGCATGCGCTGTTCAAAGGGGGTGAGGGCGTTGAGGGTGCGCTGCAGCCAGCCTTCGGCCAGAGCGACCTCGGTGAAGGCCGTCCAGTTGGTGCCGACGACGGGAGCGGCCAGCGTTCCGGGGCGGGCTCGGTAGCGCAGTTTGAAAAATCGATTAACCTGTTCATTGAAGCTGGAGCCGGGGCCACCGAGGAGCAACCGGACTTTGCCGGGACCACCGCCGGGGAAGTCTTTCATGGCATTGGTATCAATGATGCCGGAGGCATTTTCTTCGGCGTAGTACCAGTTGAAATCAAAATCTTCGGCGCGTCCGGCGAAGCCTTCGGTGTAGAGCAGATTCATCTGTTCGCTGATGAGATTGATCTGATCGGTCAGCGGGATGATGCTTGCGAGATACAGGTTGGTTTCCACGCGAATAATTTCGAGGCTGATCGGATCGCCCTCGGAGGTCATGGCGGTATTGGTGGAGTTGGCGAAGGCCAGCGTGACATAGCCGGCGCCGCGTCCCTGCGCGGCAAGCGCAAAGTGATCCACCGGCACATTCGGCTGAGCCAGGGCGGGTGCCATGTAGAGATTGGTGACGACCGCGCGCCACTCGGCGACTTTATTCGAGTCGGTGACGAGTCCGATGATCTCGTTGATCTGATTGGACGACAGCACGTTGACCAGCAGGTAGGAGGTGCCGGCGGCATTCTCCACATACTCGCCTTTGACCACGAGGTTGTTGGAGGCGCTGTTGATGTCGTAATACACGCGATCGGAAAGATCGGGCGGCAGATTGACAAAGTAAGTCAGCCCGCGATAGCTGCGCAGGGTGGCTCCCTGTCCGCCTTCGGTGAAGCCGTAATAGGAAAGCGGGTTGGTCAATTTCGTTCCACGCGCCACGGTGGGGTCAAACAGCATCACGCTTTCGCCCTGTCCGTGATTGGTGGATGTCTGCCAGACCACTTCCACGCTGGACTGGTTCCAAAGTTCGGGGAGACCCCCTGTGGCTTTGGTGAGGGTTTGTCCGACGTTCATGGACGGAATGTTGTCGGGCCAATCGGCGGTCCAGGTGAAATCAATGGGCGTTCCATAGGTCGGGTATTCGGTTCCATACGTCTCGTAGATGTCGGTTATGCCGTCGGGCAGCCAGGGAACGGGCGTGCCGGAGGCAGGCTGATCGGCCTCGCTCAGGCAGGGGAACCAGAAGTTGGCTTGCATGGGGTAGTAATAACGCATGACGATGGGTTGGTTGATTCCGTTTGTTCCGGTATCGGCCACGGCCCACCAGGCCAGTTTGCGGTCGCGCCAGGAGGGTCCCTGTATGCGCGTGGTACGCTCGTTGTTGGGCGTGGGAAGCAGGTTGAGCGGGGAGGGCCCATTGAGTGGTTGCCCGGCGGTGGCGTGGTCGGCGAAGGTGGTGTAGAGCTTGTTGGTGCGCACCACGCGAAACACATCCATGCGCTGGGGATCGTCGGCATCGTCGGTGGTTTCATATTGGACCAGCACGATATTCTGCGTGTCGCCGTTGAGCTGGCTCAAGTCGTCCCGAAGAGCCATGACCACGTTGTTTTCGCCGACGGCCGTGACAAAGGCGTGTTCGTCGTTTGGATGGAATCCGGGGCTGTTGGTCGCGGGCTGTGAATAGACGGTTGGCGTGATGGATGGCGGATAGATCGTGCTGAACTCCAGCGGACATCCGGGGGCATAGAGCGTGGCGTCGGTCAGGGTGTAATACCGTTTGGCGGCGGCATCATAGAGCAGGTTGCCGGTCAGCGAATCAAAGGAAAGAAAGCTGACCAGTCCGGCTTCGGTGCCGTTGAAACGCCGGTGGCGGTTGGCGGCCAGTTCGGTGGCGGTGAGTTCGCGGTTCCAGATACGCGATTCATCCAGCAGACAAGCCGGTTCTGGAAGAGAAAACGTGCGTCCTGCGTACCAGGGGCGTCCCCAACGATTCATGGAGGCGCGTTCGGTGGCGGCGGTTTCAGGTGCCGGAATGGAGAACGAAAGATTGGTTTGGTCGCTGTAGAGGATCATTCGGTTGCCGTGCTTGGTCAGCGCCAGCCAGTTCCATTCGCCGATTTTCCACGTGGCCGCCGGAAAGGCGCGAATAATCTTCTGGTTGTTGTTGGCCTGCCAGACCATGGCGGGTCGTGAAGAGGTGACCGCGCTCGACTCGTAGTTGGCATACAGCTTGAGGGTGTCGCCGGCCAGTGAAAGGATGGCGCAGTCGTTGGAGGTGGCGGCGGGTAGTTTGAACCAAAGTTCGATACTGAAATCAGTGGCCAGTGAGATTGGGGCATCCACCAGGACGCCGGCATTGGTGGCGGTTCCGACCAGCAGGGCGCTGCCGCGTTCCACCAGACTTGTCGTGGCGCTGCCCAGTCCGCTTGCCAGCACTATTTCGGCTACATGGGCGGGCATCACATTGGTGAACGACTGGCTGACGCTTGGAATGTAGATACAGTTCGTGTTGCCAAACGGAGACCAGCCGTAACGCCACCAGATGTTCAGGCGTCCCTCACCGACCGCAAAAATGGGCGCGGCGGAATCATCGGTTTCGCCCTTGCCGGGCTCATACCAATTCACGTTGTAGAGGTTGCCTTCGGGCTGGTAGACAAACCCGTGCCGGGATGAATAGGAGGTATTCGCTAGGAACCCGATCGCCCCGGACGTGCCGTCAACGACAGCTCCATCCCCCAGCTTCAGCGGGGCCACGCGACCGCTCTTGTCGGAAAGCGCGTTTGAGATGCTGAGCGTATCGGAGAGGATCGGATACCAGGCCAGCAGATTGGTTTGCGGCAGGGTCAGGAAGGCGCGGGCATCGCGAACGAGCATGTTGGAGGTCATGAGGGTTTGCCATAAAATCAGATCGTCCACACGCCCCGCGAAATGTTCGCCGACAAAGGTGCGCAGGGCGACGCCACTGGAAGGACGGGGCTGAGTGGTCAGATTGCTGGAGGCCGCCAGCACTCCGTTGACGTACACCGCCAGGCTGGTCTCCCCAACAGAAAAGGCGCAGTGGGTCCAGGATTCCTCAGAAATATACAGGTCGCAACCCAGCACGACGGTTACGCTTCCGGTAGTATCGGAACGCATGACGCTCAGTTCAGGGCGACCGCTGGTGGTAATGCTGAAATCAACCGGACGGATATCGTTGGCCGTTTCGAGGAAGCGTCCTTCCCGCCAGATCTGCTGTTCCTGATCATTCAGGCGTGTGGCTTCCAGACAGCTCAGGACCGAACCGCCACTTCCGGCTTCGCGCCAAACCCACATTTCGGCGGAGAACTTACGATTGGTGGCGGGAGAGACCCCGTTCAGCCATGCGCCTGCCGCGACGGACTCGGCACATTGCAGAGAAGCCACGGTGGAATGGGGACGCAGGGATTCACCAATGAGTGCCGTTTGCGCAAAGGGGCTGTTGCGCGGCGAATTGCAGGGGCGGGTGCAGAGCGTGGCGAAGCGGATGCCGTTTGTTGCTTCGACGCGCAGCAGGCTGTAACCAAGGCCGTCGGTGGAATTTGTAAAGGCGGAAGGCTGGGCCGTGATCTGGTTGTTGCCGTAAGAAATGTGACCGTCCGGTTCCTGGAACCACATGATGTCTCCCGTGTAGTTGCCTAAATTGAAGCCTGTATTCTCCGTGGTGTTGGTGCTGTAGAGGAAATCCTGCGCCGCGGCTTTATTCCAGTCCGCCGCATACCAATCGCGTTCGAACGGCCATTCCGTACCCATGGCATCGCGCCCCATCCAGTACACATCAATCGTCCAGGGATTCGACAGCGTGCGGGTGACGGGATAGTATACGGCGTGATTGCTGTCGCCTTCGGCATCCTGCGGATATACAATTTGGCGGTTGAATTCATCATTCACGGAAGACTGAAGCTGTGCGCGCAGATCGCCAAAAGAATTTTCGTACGCTTTTCGTAGCGGGCGCAGTTCGTCGCCCAGCGACACGCGTTGTTCAATGACCGATGGGGCCATGACTTCCACCACGATCATCCCGCCGTCCAGTCCGACCTGTTCATTGTAATGTCCCGTCTTAAAATACTGCATCAGGCACATACCCGTCACACGCCCGTGAACCCGCAGGAGTCCTCCTGACGCATCAACGCTCAACCCATCGCTGTGTTTTTCCTCCACGATGCCGTTCGTGTTGGTGATCGTCGTGACCGACATTTTCAGCGCACTGCCGGGCTGAAAATGAAACTGAACGAATTTGCCGTGCAGATTAACCGACGGTGCGTTGAAGGGCGGTTCTGTCCAATGGGCGCGGTAGGGACGCGTCTTTGCGCCCTGACTGCAAAAATATTCACTGGCGATGTTGGTGGTCTGGCCGTTGGCATTGACATAACGCCACTCGACCTCCACAAGTCCCGCCGAGGCCAGATAGACCGCGCCGACACTCGGCGACAGTACGATTTGCCCATTGGCCACGGCTACGGAATTCGTCATGCGCTCCCAGTCCAGCGAGTAGCCTGCGGGTGGAGCGGGCGGTGTCATCAGATCGCCGAAGTAATAGTCGGGCCGACGCGATGAGGTCGAGCGTCCGAGTGATGTCATGGCCGTCAGTGTCGGGGCTCCGGAAGAAACCGATTTGGTTGCGCCGCCCGCGCTTTTGAGTACGACGGATTGCGCGTTGTTCGTGATCCAGTCCGTCTGGGCTGTCGTGGCACGCTCATAAAGCGGCAACGACCAGGCCGGCTCCACGGAAATGCCTGCCTGTGCATGAACGGTCAGCAGCAATCCGGCAAAGCAGGCCGCCATCGCTTTTCCACGCATCCCTGTGGTTCTGCATAATGTCGTCATCGAGTGCTCCTTGAGCAGCTTACTGCCCCATCTTCACAATCTTGATTACGTTCGTTAGTTGCGAGGGAGGAAGCTGACCTGATCCCTCGCCATAAAAAACAAGCTGTTCGCCCGGCGTCATATCCAGCGGCAAAAAGAAGAAGCCGTTCGGCATATTGGGTTCATACGCGCGCGACGCCAAGATGTCGCCGGATGGCGGGAAGACCCGGATAAATGAGAGCTTCGCATCATTTTTCGGTGCCAGCAGATAGACACGCCCGGAAAGATTTGTGGCCATGTCTGCGGTGAAGTT
>JAQVYB010000088.1 GCA_028708815.1 Kiritimatiellia bacterium
GTTCCAACTGCCACGGATAATCCGTAGTCTGAACCGCATAGGCATACCCATCCATACTGCCGCCGCTATGCACATACACAAACTGGTCTTTGGCAATCGAATCACCACTGCCCGACGGAATGCCGCGCCGAACCGTCACACTCACACCATTCGTCATATACGCCTGATTCACCGGAAGCAGACGCTGCCCCACCGCCGCTTCCACAATGTTCACTACCGGCTCCTTCACCTCCACGATTTCCCAGCCGATCTGCCGCTCGACATTCGTTCCGTTTTCCGTATGCGTCTGCGTATACACCAGCATGAAACGTCCGCGCACCCCGCGATTTGCATTCAGGGAATTTCCCATAATGAATACTTCATTCGTTGACGGAATCTGGTTGTTGTAAATGATGTATGTATTATAGGTATTGCCAAAAGTCACAGCCGGCCCGAATGTTTGACCCTCAACCTGCTCCGTCCAATACAGCGTCACCGGCGGCTTTGAAGCCGCACCCGAAATGGTATACAGCATCGTGCGCGTTGATCCATCCCGCAACGTCCAGGTAATTCGCGCCACCCCGGAACCCGCCGCATATAGTTGGTTGTCATAAGGCGACCAGATCGCCAGCACATTATTCGTCGGTTCAATCAACGGAACATTCGTGGCCACCCCCGGCGGAGGATTCAGCGAATCACCGATTTTATACTCACCTCCCAAACCACCCGAAGGCTGTCCGAACGAGGACATAGTCAACCGCGAGGAACCCGACGACGGAGCATTCGATGAAGTATTCCCCATCACATGGCCCCCGTATAAAGAAGAAGCCTGAAGCAGATTCGTCTGAGCACCCGGACTCCCCGAGATCCAGGCATTCCTAAACCCCGGAGTCAATGTCTCTGCGGATCCCGTCAGTGCACCGAACACCAACACGCCACCTATAATCCATGTACGAATCTTCATAGCCAAACCTCTCGACCGGTTTCTTAATCTTTAGCGTGAAAGGATTTCAGTTGAAATAGATCACCCAGACCGTCCAGCAGTTGTCACCCCAGACCTCCTTCAAGCGACTCTTGATGACCGTTCCCTTCTTCAGCGGATACGCAAATGAATGATAGGTCGTATCATCAGAAATGTTCTTAGCAAACCGCACTTCAACGGTTCGGCGGTCTCCGTTAATAAAATCCCCATCCATATGTTCAGGAACATTAATTTCCCACAGCATCTGACGCGCATTCAGCATCAGCATACCGTCTCCTTCTGCCGTGAATTCAGCCCACTGCCCCTTGGTGCCGGAAAAAGTCGGCCACGAAATACGACATCCCTCTTTCAGTGCCGAAGATACAATTTTGGGGCTGTCCATCGTGATCTGGTTTCCTCCCCGAATCGTCACCGTTTCATCCCCCTGCACCGTCACACCGGCATTCGCATGGGCCGTAATGAATGCCTTTTGAGAGCCCTGGGTCCTCAAATAGAATTCTTTACCGTTCCCGCTTTCCGTCTGATACATCCAAAGCGCATTTGCATCCGAGGGACCATTCTGAAAGACAATACCTTTATCCCAACCTTCGCCAAACAACGGACGAAGCGATCCCTTCACCATACGTAACCCGGTGCCGGCATCATTTCCCGGCTGACCACCCACACCCAGCACCGGATCGGCCCAATACAACGGACCATTATGAAAAGCACCGCCATCCCAGAACTGCGACTGCCAATTTCCCGCCGGTGCAGCAGCCATCTGATTCTGACGCGCATAATAAGACGGAACCTGATTTCCCAACTTGTCCGCATTACCCGCCTGGGTCGCGGTAGTTGCCGCCGTGGCCAAATCGGCATTGTCCGCATGATCCGCATTCGCTGCACGGGTTGCATGAAGCGCGTTCGACGCGTTCAGCGCCGCATCCGCGAAATCAGCCGTAGCCGCACGCATGGCATAGGGCGCACTCAGCAACTGCTGACGCGGAGAAAATTCCGCGCCGCCATCCGAAGCCAGTGAAAGATAACGCGGATACCCCGAATCTCCGGCATACGCTTCAAACACCTTCACAAT
Source organism: Kiritimatiellia bacterium (assembly GCA_028708815.1). Lineage (GTDB taxonomy): Bacteria > Verrucomicrobiota > Kiritimatiellia > RZYC01 > RZYC01 > JAQVYB01. The sequence continues at coordinate 2,034 of JAQVYB010000088.1, forward strand.
GTCCGTGAACGCCGGATTGTCCCCCGCCACAGCCGAACCGCCCTGACCGATAATCACATTGAACATTCCATTCATTACATACAGGTTGTATCGTTTCGACCACAGCAACGTTCCGGCCGACTCCGCAGTATAAATTCTGAAATCGATATTATGAAACCCCGTTGCCAACGGCGTACCGCTGTCATCCTTGATTTCCCCCTGATAATTGATCAGCGGCGGAACGCCTGCACCAAACGCCACACCGACAATAATCATCAACACAACCCATGCACATGCTACTTTTTTCATACTGTTACTCCTTATTATCGGACTGATCAGTCGGAACGGTCAGAACAAACGAATCAGTCAAATCAACCATCAATCCAAATCACCCACATCACTGATCTTCTGCAAACTGAAAGCCCCCTCCACGAAAAGCGGATAACGATATACCCCCTCCATCCGTTCGCGATATACCCCGCCCCAACGATCCTCCCCCCAATGCGGATCATTCGCCATCGACGGATTTGCGTCGTAATATTCCAGACTGACCCGCCGCGTCACCGTCCATGATTCAACGCCATTACCCAGCTTGCTCCCCTCGGCATTCTTGTTGTCATGATCCGGATGATACGCATGCACAAACGGATTAATCGGATCATCAAACGGCACGACGACATTCCCCTCATAGCAATTCGTTTCCCCGAACATCACCACCGGATCTGCCGACACCGGAAACGCAGTTGAAGAGATGCGCTGAACCTGTGCCTGCCGATCCTGTGGAATGTTCTCCGGCGAAGAATAGACGCCGTAACGCCAGACCTCGTTGCTTACCACAGTTCCCGAACCCGCATTCGTCAGCGAGCCTCCGTTATAATTCGTTACCACCACCCATTCCGTAGCTCCCGCCAGATAAACTTCAGGAAGCACACGCATCCCCCCATTGCTGTCCACATGCACAATCAAACGCATCGGGAACGACTGCCCCGTAATCTGCGGCGTATTGTCCCAGTTATTCGTTGAGGCCGCCGAAGGTGCCGCGCGACTTACCTTTGCCACCAACGCCTCCCCAACCCACAATCCCTTCTTGGCCGGGCTCATCACGCCCGGAGCCACCGAAACCGGCACCCAGACGTTTGATCCCGTGCCCGCTCCATAGATATGCGCCTCATGATTTCCCGCCGCATCATACACATTGGTGCCATCCCCGGAGTTATACAGCCAATGCGCCACCAGGTTTGTATTCCCGGCCGGAGGAGCCATCATATAGTCATAGATCTCCCGCTCACTGCGAACCACATTCCAGAAACGCACATCCACCATTTCGCCCACAAAATAATCCTGCCTCTGCCAGGCGCGACCCAATTCAATCGTACTGCCCACATCCGCGAACGTGATATAATTCGTCACCAGCACCAGCTTCCCATTCACATACTGCTTGTATTCACGGGTATTCCCCCCCGTATTTCGCGCCGACCACGCCAAATGACTCCACTGCTGCGAAAGGACCCGTTGGTCCGAATAATAGAACCACACACCCTGCATGCCGGTCATCATCCGCCAATCGTTAAGCCCCACCGCCTTGCTGCCGTATTGATCACCAATCGACTTATCCAATACCGTATACGAACCGCTCCCCGCCGCCGGCTTCACCCACGCCTCCACCGTATACGAATCATCCAGCTTCAAATCCGCCGCATTCGTCACCACCGCATACGTCCGCCCGTCAAAATGCAATCCATGCAGATCATCCGCCGCCACGTACGGGCATCCTTCATGGATGCCCCACAGAACAACCAGCATCACAATGACTTTTCTCATCACTCCACCGCCTTTACTTCCGCTCGAACCGGAATCTGAAAATGCACACGCCCCTGCGACTCCTTGATGTCCAGCACACACTGATAAACACCGGCAGCATTCGTCATAATGGCACTGCGCCAAACACAAACCGGAACGGACCACACCTGCCCCGCACCAACGGTCTCTTCAAGAGCTCCAGTCCACTGTATCCAACTCGCGGCATTCGTGCCTTCCGCGCCCCAGTAGCCCAGCGGCACCACTCCCGCATCCGGCGTTTCGCCCGAAGGTGGCTGAGCCGAATCCTGCAGTGTCACCCGCAGCGTAATCGCTTGATTCGTCAACACATTCACGAACGACAGCGTTCCCTCCACTCCGTCACCGCCAAAATCCAACACCCCGTTGCTGTTCGGTGACAGCGTCGCCTTAACCGGCCCCGCATAATCCGTTTTGTCGCCGCACAAAATCCAGTACGCCTTTCCACGCTCAATCAGCGTTCGTGCCGGCTGCATAACCTGATCACCACCAGCCTGTGCATTCACTTTATAGATTTCCCCCAGATCCACATCCGGCAACACACCAATCTCCGGCACATCCGCAAAGTAATCATTAAACGTCGACGGATTATCCGCATCCACCGGCATCCCCATCAAATTGATCTGAAACTCAAACCAGTCAGCCGACGGCAGCAGCGGCGTTCCCGTCACCACCAATGTAAACGGCGCCGCATTCGACGCCACACGAATCAAATGCGCAACGCCCCCCTGAAAAGTCTGAAGATTCCGCAACGAACGATACGGATGGTCCGCCGGATACCACCGTAACCACGCATCCTCATCACGAAACGGCTCCGACGGATCCACATCAAAATCAATCGGCGAAAAACGTTTGTTCCAGCGCCACACACTCTCTACAGCAGGGTAGGATGCCAACAGGGAATCGCAATCCGAAGGCGACGGAGCCACGGTCAAACAGACCGCATTCCAACCCGGCACCAGGTCGACCTGCTGACACACCCACTGAGCACAAACTGAAAGCTGCATCCCCAAAACCAAGACGCCCATGAACACCAATTTCTTCATAGCAACACACCTTTCAATGGTTATCCCTCCGCCAGAGCATCATATTTAGAGGCATGAAGAACATCCTTCAAATCCATTTCGACCAATCCGGCAGAACCCTCGGTGAATCCGGCAGATTCGTTTCGAAGGCAGGATCAATATGGATCCCGGAGGCACAAATCGGCGCAGGAAGCTCCGCCCTCTACACCCGCGTTCCATTTTGGATATCGGGAGGGTCAAGCTCCGTAATATCGTTCAAGCCTTTCATTTCATATTCCACACTCGCGTCAAAGGCACACTGCCCGATTCAGCGAAACAACTGCCGGATTCAACGGAGATTCGTTTCAAATGTGCTCTCTTTGTGCTAGTCGTACTGCATGAACAAGGAATACAGAGTGGTAATCATCGACGACGAACGCAGGGCGCGAAAAGCGCTGGCGTCCTTGCTGGATGGATATGACTTTGTCACCTTATGCGGCGAAGCCGCCAGTGCGGACGAAGGCATTCGCATCATCTCGGAAACAGCTCCTGATATCATTTTTCTGGATATACAAATGCCGCGTAAATCCGGCTTCGACCTGCTCGAAGAACTCGAAACCGACGCCTCTGTTATTTTTGTCACAGCCTATGATCAATACGCCATACGCGCATTCGAGGTCAATGCCGTTGACTATCTCCTCAAACCCGTCCTGCCTGAACGACTTGAGCAGGCACTGCAGCGCATTACCGGAGCATGCCCTCCAACCGAACCGCAAAAACTCATCCCCGAGGACTCCGTCAGGATTCACACCGACCGCAAAACAATCTTTCGCGATATCGACGGACTGCTCGCCATTCAATCAGACGGCGACTACACACAGGCCTTTTTCAAAGACACGCAATATCTTGTCAGCCAAACCATGAACGAATGGGAGAACCGGCTTCCCGGCCAGCTGTTCAGTCGAATCGACCGTTCCCTGATCATCAACCACCGGAAAATCGACGAACTCGAAATAAAAAACCGGAATCTGGCCTATCTGCACATCAAAAACTGCCCCCGCCCCTTCCAGCTCGGACGCACGGCCCTCAAGCGCATAAGAGAGCTTGCGAAATAGCTAACGCCGATCGGACCTCACGCATTAATAACCACCTGAACATGCACCCAGCCATCCGCGGCATGCGTTGTGAAGGAACTTTTTCCTGCGTAATAGATCCTGAGCCGTTCACGCACATTATTCAGACCGAGGCCTGTTGATTTTCCGGTTCTTTCACTCCATGTTCCGGTATTGGATACCTCAATGGAGACCCCCTCTCCGCGTTGCTCCACATTAATGTGCAGCCTCAATGGGGCCGGAGAAGTCTGCATCCCGTACTTGATGGCATTTTCCACCAGCGGCTGAATACAAAACATCGGCACCAACAACTCAGGCATCTTCTCCGGCAGGGAAAACTCCACCTGCAACTGCTCCTCAAAGCGTATTTCTTCCAGATCAAGATATTGGCGTACCGCCTGAATTTCTTCGTGCACAGAAACTAACTCGCGCGATGTTAATGTGTATCGCAAATAGGCACTCAGCTTCATCGCAATACGCAGCGAAAGCTTTGGATCGCACGGGATTTCTGCAATCAGTGAATTCAGCGCATTAAACAAAAAATGCGGATTCATCTGAAAACGCAGCATGCGAAGTTCCGCCTCCCGAACCAACATTTTGGCTCTGACTTTTTCGTTTTGAAGGCGGGCATTCTCTTCGTCGGAACGCCTCTTCTCAGCAACAATCACACGCACTCGGGCAACCAGCGCAACGGGAAAGACGAGACCTTCAAACAGATTCCCAAAAGCAATCATGTCATTCAGTGGAATCAGTGGCGAAAAATGAAACTGTTCAACCAGAATGTAATGCAGATAAATGGGGATGTATGCCATCGTGGCAATCGCAAAATACTTGCCGGCTGCACGTCCCTTCCACCATACATAATACGATGCGACGAGAGTCGCCAGCGCCGCCAGATCCAACACATAGATCAATTCAACGCGAAGCCACATCGGCAGGAAGACATAGCTGCCGACATAGAGCAGGCAGATAGAAGTCAATACACTGAATAGCCGATGAATGCGCGGATGATAGACTGCTGTGTCCAGATAATACTGGGCAAAGACCAAAGAGCTGGCATAGAAGACAGCCATCGAAAGATGATAGAGATGCGAGTAATAGACCGGGGAAAGTGCGCCAAAGCAATCCAACGGACTTTCAACCGTCATAATCAGTATGCTTGCAATCAGTTGATAGATATACCATAGGAATGTTTTGTCTCTCAGCGAATAGTATCCAAATCCGGCAATGAGAATCAGTCCAAAAAAGACGCCGTAGAAAATCCCGCGTTCAAGAATTCTGAGGTGTTGAGCCTGCTGAATTATTTCTTTCGACTTCAGGGCGAATTGGGGCAGACATACCACCCCGTATTTTTTTTCGATCCAAAGCACTAAGGACTGATTATGGCCAATATCCGAAGGCAACTCGTAACAGAAACGATAGATTTCATCCGTGCTAACCGGCTCAACAACACCTTCCGGCGAGACGCGGAATATGAATACATCTCCCAACTGGAACCATTGCCAAATATTCGGCCATCCCAGGGAGAGATACATCCCGTTTTCCGAACACATTCTAAAAACCGCAGCATCAATCCATACCACCGCACGATTGGAGCCGGCTCCCATCCAAACGGTTCTGCTTTGCTGTTCCACCTGATTTGTCAGTGCAGCGCATATTAAGTCTACTCGGGCCGAAGCATCCACATCGCGCGGCCCCACCTGAAGTTCGGTAACGACCTCTATGGGAACATCAGACAATGCCCCCGAACAATCACTGACTGTATAAAGGAACAGGCAAGGCAACAGAATCATGAATCGCCAAAGACAAAAGGGGGCAGTCCTATATTTTACTGATCCTTTTTGGTTCTGCGCCCCGGATTTCCTGCCGCCCTGATTGCTTCTCATACCATCTCCCGTTGTCATGATCCCGTTCACAGGAAAAGAGGTCGGTCTGATACTATAATGTTTCCGATTTGTTGGCGAATGGAAAAACCGCTGTCACCACGACGCCCACGCGCGATACGATGAAGGCCATCCCGATCACGGCGCAAAGGCATTTTCATAACTGTAGGCGCAATGGAATTTGCCTAACCACGGAAGGAACGGCAGAGACGTCGGCATGTACACCAGATTGCCGATGCCCGACACGAAATCGCGGGGATCAGGTCGATAGGCAATCTTGGAAATACCACAGGACCACGCCGCGCCATAGGCGGAGATCGGATCCATCGGCGGATTGTTGAAGGTGATGGTCGACTGGCTGCCGAACTGGGTGCCGTTTCTTCCCGCAATCTGGAGGCCCCGTGTGGTCATGATGGTTCCCTGGCTGTGTGCCACGATCGACACATTCACACCGGAGAAGCCCTGCAAATAACCGCCCAATTCACGTGAGAATGAAGAAGGTCCGAAGAAAATTTCCTGCGCGCATTCGACGATATCCTTGAGGCCGCCATCCCAACCCGTTCCGGCGACGTTGTAGATGAACTCATCGCAGTTGTTCAGCGCAGCATCACCGGCCAACGGCTTCGCCGTGTTTATGCCGTTAATCGTCATATTATGCAATCCGTCGGCCGCCTGTTTTCCTTTGATGGAATCGAGCTGCTTGGTTTTGGTATAGCCACTCCATTGACCCACGGCAAAGTTGGCGGCAGACATAATACTGCTCATCTTGAAGCCGGCCAGCGCGCCCTTGCCCACGGGCTCGCCCTTGATCGCCGCTCCCGCCGCGCCGGATGCCGCGCCGCCCACGGCATTGATGCCTGCCCGCCCCAGATAATCCAGGGCTTTTGCCCCGCTGAAGAGCGATTCCCCAATCGCGCCAAAGCCCCACGTGATGGCTCCGCTGACGGCGCCCGTTAAGGCGGCCTGTCCGAGGTCGCCTCCCATAATGGCGGCCATCGCGACATTGATCACGGCACCCCAGAACGCGGCAATCAGCATCGGAATGAGAATGTCGTCGATGATGAAAATATTGCCGGATGGATCCGAGAACAGAATGGGATTATTCCGCGCATAGCTGTAGCGATTCAAGGTCTGCGGATCGAACGAGTTCTGCACGATGGTATCCGGCGAGATAAAACGCCCCAATTCGGAATCGTAATAGCGGGCGCCCATGAAATAGAGACCGCTTGCCGCATCCAGCCGCTGTCCGGTGAATTTGTAGGGCGTGTCGGCTGTGCCCGAGTGGCGGCTGAGCTGTCCGTAAGGTGCGTATTCCGCCAGTTCCAGCACCTGTCCGGCGGAATCCACCACGAGGTTGGCGGAGTTCAAATGATCGGTCAGGTAATAACGCAGATTGCCCAGAGAATCGAGCGAGGCGACCCGATCATATCCGTTCATGACATATTCGATCGTGCTTTCGCCGCGCACTTCATAATCAGCACCGATAAACAGCGTGATTTCAGTGTCGGTGGTTTGTTTGACGCGTGTGCCGTCCGCATCGTAGGCATAGCGGATGGTCTGCGGGCCCGAGGCGGCGGTGCGGGGAGTCCAACTGCATGATTTCAGGATTTGAACGTAGTAGGCTTTTCCGGGAACGACCTGATCTGCGGCGGAGAAGGAAGCCGACGCGGTGTCATAGCCCTTCACGACCGCATAATCGACACCAGCCACGAGAGGGCTCAGCCAGGAGGCCACGCTCATCGTCGTGGCCGGACCGGACAGCAGGTGCCATCCGGCGGTCAGGGTTCGGGCCGCCGGTGTTCCTGAGACGGAGGGTAAATTCATCGTCGCGCCGGAGGCATTCGTGCAGAGCACCCAATAGCCATCGCCCGGAACCAGGGTGGTGAATTGATCGTTGGCCTTCTGATTCACGCAGCTCTCAAACTGCTGATCCTGCGGGCGCAATCGGGTGATCTGTGCATAGGTGGAACCAAACTGTTTAAAGGCATTGGATGTGGCTGTGGCGGCACTCAGCGAGGGGAACCCGACCAGATTCATGCCGGGAAGCAGAGCGACGGTGTCAGGCGGCGGGAGAGCAGTGATTTTCACTTCGCCCAGCCGGTTTTCGGCATCGTAACGCATGTCCACGCGTCCGGTGGCAGAGGAAACACGCCCGGTCATATTTCCGTTGGCATCATACAGCAGGTTCAGCCCGGAGGAGGTCGCGGTGACGGCATGCGGTCCGGCAGAGCCCGCGCCGTATGTCATCGTCACGCCGGCCTTTGAGGTCATGTTGCCGATGGCATTGTAGGCAAACGCCTGCGTGCCGTAGGACGCGCCGGTCGCCTGAACCAGACGATTCAGCGCATCGTATTGAAAACTCTGCGTCCCGGTGTTCACCGTGTCCGTGATGGATTCGATATTGCCGACCGGATCGCGCGTGTAGGCAAAATCCTGCAACACCGTTCCATCGGGTGCGGCGGTATGTTTGTGCGCGAGCTTCAGCGTTTGTGGATTATAGGTGTAATCCGACACCATGCCGTTGCCGTAGTTCATTCGCAGCACCTTGCCGGCGGCGTTGTAATCAATGTTCGTGATGATGGCATGCGTGGTGGCTCCGGCCTGCAGGCTGACCGTCTCCACGCCCCCGGCGGCGTTGTAGGTGTAGGAGGCCACGTGTCCATTCGGATACGTGTAACTCACCAGACGGCCCGACAAATCACAGACATTCTGAATCGCATTGGTTACGCCGTCCATAATCCGGGTTTCCCGGACCATGCGGTTCATGAAGTCGTATTCATAGTGAAGAGTCCCGGAGGCATCATCGACACGGGTCAGGCGTCCGCTGGAATACGGAACGCCGGCTTCATCGTAGGTATAGATCGAACTGCTCAGCGAACTGATCCCCGCAGGCGTTGTGTAATCCTTACGCACCAAACGATTCAGCGCATCGTAGGTGAACTGAATGCTCACGCCGCGCGCATCGGTCTGGCGGGTCATCAGATTGTTCGCGTTGTATTCATAGGTCCAATGCCCCAGGTTCGGATCATCGGTGGCGATCTTGCGTCCGAGACTGTCATAGGTGACCGATGTTTCATTGCCGAAGTGATCGGTAATGCGAATCAGGTTTTTGTTGATGTCGTAGGCATACTGCGTGAGATAGGCTTCGCCGTCATTCATTTCTGCGGCGAGAATGACCTGCCCGTACGCATCCGCGGCCAATTTGCGGAGATGATCTTTGGCGTCGGTATAGGTCGTCGACCAATGATCATACGCCACCCGGGAAACCGAACCATCGGGCGAGGTGGTGGTCAGCAGTCGATTGAGGGGATCGTAGGTGTATTGTTCCGGTGCGGAAAGACCGGCGATAGAGGTGGACGGAACATATTCCTCCGAATAGGCATCCGCATACGCGGTCCACTGCTTGATCATACGCCCTTTGGCATCGTATTCCGCCGCACCGGAGATGTTCTGCACGCCCGGCTCCTCGGCCGCTTCGCGGACCTGCACCTTGCGTCCCCAGCCATCCATGAACAGATACGACGTCCGGGATCCCTCTTTTCCGGGTTTGGTGTAGATCGTGGTTTTGACCCGGGTGGGCACCGTACTGATCCGGTATTCGGTTTCCTCCTGCACGTTTGTCTGACCGGTTTCGGGATTCACAATCGCTTCACCGGTCTTGCGTCCGAACACATCGTAATAGGTATAACCGGTGACATGGTTTTGATCGGTGACGCTCAGCGTCTGACCGGTTCGCGGATCGTTCGTCATCGTGCGTTGTTGCCCCAGGGCGTTTTCAACGCGCGTAATGAACATGAAGCCGGCGTCATACGTGTTGCTTACGGAGTGCCCGAGGGCGTCTTTCGTCGTCGAGAGATTTCCATACGCATCATAAGCCGCATAGGAACTGATCCACTGTTCGACGGGTTGATCGAGCCATTTTTCCTCGCGGGTGATATTCCCTTTCACGGGCGGGGTGTCTGTTGCGGCGGCGTTATCGTAGTAGGTACGGAACTGCGCTTTCAGTGTTCCGGTTGCATCGAAGGTTTGAACGAGCGACGCCGTGTTCAGAATCCATGCATTGGTATTCAGATTATACGTGGTTATCGTGGAACGTTCATCGCCGGTGACAGAAACTTCGCCATCGGAATATGAGGCTTTCAGGTTCCCGTATTCATCATACTCATGCCGGACCCGTGTTTGCCGGAAGGTGGGTGTGCCATCATAGGTATAGGAATCCACCTGATCGAGATGCGTGAAAAAGGCGGCGCGTCCACTGTAGGGAGTGCTGGATGAATACGTACGCTCCTCGCGCGTCCACTGATTGCCGTCCACATCGTAGACCGCATTTTGGAAGGGACGACCCTTGCGCTGATAATCCTGATGGAAATCGGTGACGGAAGAGGTCTGGTCGGCATCGCGCACTTCCACATGACCGAAGCCGCGGAATTCCTTGGTGGAGCTGTCGTAGAGTCCATTGGCGTAAATATACGTCGTCACACTGGTGTCGCCCATCCCGCTGCTCGCACGCGTCTCGGTGACGACCGGCATGACCATCGGCAGAAAGGTGTTTTTCATCTGCGTGGACGGTCGATAGGTCAATTCTCCGGAGCCGCCCAAACCATTTTCAATTTTAACCAGCAAGTCCGCCGTCGTTCCCTTGGAGTAGGCCATTTCAATGTCGCCGCTGACGCTGTCGATGATGCACAGATCCGGCAGCCCATCACCGTTCCACTCACCAACCTGAATCTGATCGTGCGCGAGGCGCAGACTGAACGTCAGCGGCAGCTCCACGGTGGAACCCAAGCCCTGCCCGGTGGAATAGACCACCTTGACCTTGCCGGTGGAACGATCATACCAGGCGATATCGGTCAGGCCGTCGCCGTTGTAATCGGCCGTGGTATAATCCTTGTCGCCAAACGGAATCGCCCACGTGCCGGCCCGGACAAAGGACGTACCGGTGGACAGCGCGGGGTACACCTGCTGATTTTTAATCACGGCCACATCGGTCAGACCATCCCCGTTGAAGTCACCGGTGATGTACTGCGCGCTGGAAATATTTTCTTCAATATAATCCGGCGCCATGATGTTGACCTGGCCCCGAATGTTCGCATAGACGCCCGCGGAAATACCCTGATTCTGGTTGTATCCGGTAAGGTGAATCTTGCTCCAGCCCTGCGGCAGCGAAACACTGCCCAAACCGCTCACGCTGACGGGTGTTACCGAACCGCCCTTGGGTTCCTTATACAGACACGCCACATCCCAGCCGGAATTGTTCCCCAGCGAAATATTTTTAGCGGCACTCACATAAACCGCCACGCTCGCCCAGAAAAAGCGATCCTGCCCCGCATAACACATCACGTCGCCCTGCGAACCCACGACCGCCTGCCCGCCGCCCACACTGACCATCGACTGCCCGACCAGCGCCGTCGACCAGCTCGCGCCGCCGCACATCGTGCTTCCATAGGGATAAAAACAGCCCGCATTTTCATGAGCGCAATCGCGTGACCACATGCGCACGGTCCAGCGCACGTCGCTCGCCGCAAGCACCGGCGCGCCTTCGGAAATCGTGGAATCAAACGAGGGCGTCTCAAAGAAATCGAGCCCGCTTCCCAACGCCACTTTCCACTGACCGTCTTTATACGACCCCAAATCCACCACGCCGTCCCCGTTGAAATCGCCCGCCAGCGGATTGCCCGTTCCAAATGTGGTGGAGGCCAGTCCATTGGCCGTGAAATTGCTGCCCGAGGACAGCGCGAAACGCCAGACGCCATTGCTGTAGAGCGCCACATCGGCACGTCCATCGGCATTCCAATCGCCCACCAGCGGCGCGTACCCGTTATCGCCGAATCCGGTTAACCAGGGCTGCGGTGGAGCGAGCGTACCGGCGGAAGAGGCCAGCGATACATTCCACGTCCCGCTCTTGAAATTAATCAGGTCGTTGATTCCGTTGCCGTCCACATCGCCGGCCATCTGGGGTTCCGTGATGATGTTCGGGCTCATCAAATCCACCTGATCGGCCAGCGCATTGGCCAGTCCGCAGGAAAAACTGTCGTGCTGATGATAACCCACAAGGTGAATGATGGTCCATCCGGCCTTGAGCGTGATGGCGCCCATCGGCACCCAGTAGGGATAACCCGTATCCTGCAAATAGAGACAGCAGACATCCCAGCCGCCCGCCTGTGTGAGCGTGATGGTTTTCTGCGAGGCCACGTACACCGCCGTCCACGCATGAACAAAATGATCCTGACTGCCGTTCAGTGAAATCTGCCCCCGACTGCCCACGCTCGCGCTGACACCGCCAAAATTATACGAATTACTCACGACAACCGGCGTGCCCCAGGGAAGTCCGACGTACGGATCGACACATCCGAAATTATCGTGCCCCATGTCCGCTGCAGCCACGCGCACATTCCACGCAATCTGACTGCCCGTTCCGGGTTTCAGGGTCACATCGTATTGCGGTGAATCCGAATCCTGATAGGTGAACGTTCGCGGCGGCAGACTGCTCACGCCATCGGAACCAAAAGGCGTGACACTCTCCAGCAGCGATTGCCCCGTCCGGGAACTCTGGCGATAGGCCAGATCATAGCGGGTGGCCAACTGCTCCGAACCGTCCACCGTGGCGTACGATTCGATGCGGCTCAGTCGGCGCGTCATCGGCATCTCAAAACCGCTGCGGTAGCTGCTGGAAATATCCGGACGCGACTCGGTGTAGAACACCACCCGGTTCGCAGGCGCCGGCGTGCCGGATTCGTGTCCGGTATAGCGGAGTTCCTTCAGCGTCGAGACCACCGAGTTGGTTTTTTCGTAGAGGATCTCCATGGAGTTTCCATTTGCATCCATCACTTTTTCCAGGCACCAGCGAAACACCTTCGTTCCATTCTCCACGCGGGCCGACGCCGTCTTTCCGAGGAGGTAGCGGGTGCCGCTCTTATCCGTCACCTGCCAGCCGTTGGTGCCCAGATTTTCAAATTTCATGAACAGGCCTTCGTCCTCGGCACGATAGGTTCCATCGGCGAGCTTGACCATCTCCGAACTTCCGCCACCCAACTGGAACGTGAACAGATCCAGATCGGTGTAGGAAGGCGTTCCGAATTTCGTGCTGCGCTCAATGCAGCCCATGTCCAGATTCCAGCCCACCCCAATCCAGCCGTTGCGACCCGAGGAGGCATAGGACAGAGCCAACTGCGGCTGCATGTTTTTGCGTCCGGGCGGAATGCCGATCGGGACGCTGGCTCCGGCGCGGCCCGTAAAGAGATCCGGCTGGAAACTTTCGACCGTCGAAGCCGCCGGGGACGGGGCACTGCCCGCCGAAACGGTGGTCGTCCCGGGACTTCCCGCCTGGGCCTCCGGCAGGAACTGAAGCTGGGAAACAATCAGCGCCAATGTGAGCAGCCACGTGGTGCCCTCCTGAATAAGAGCCCAGGCCCGACGCCAATGGCGACGATAGATGCGAAACCGAAGACAACAGATTCGTAGAACTATATTCATCGGGGTATCCTCACGGTCTTGGTGGTGTTCGGAAGAGATAAATGGAAGCGGACTCGGTATCCTCGACGCCCTGCGAATCCTTCGCCGTAACCGTCAGCGTCTGCGGGCCGAAGGAATTCGTCGGCGGCTGCCATACAAAGGGGGTGTCGACCGATTGCCACGGAGACGGCGTTCCTCCGTTTGCGGCATAACGGTATTCCACGGCATCGCCATCGGGATCCGTGCAGAAAATCGCCAGCGTGACCGCGCCGTCATTGTGCCGGTTGGACACACTGACCAGCGACACCTGCAGGATTTCCGGGGCCTCGTTGGGATTCGTCGGGCGCGGATCATCACCATCCCGGATTCCGTCGCGATCACAATCCGGGTCCAGCGGGTCCAGATTACCGGCGCGCAATTCCGCGACATCGTCCAGTCCATCGCCATCCATATCGGCGGGATCATCCACCGACCGCTCGACAATCCGATAAAAGAGATTCGTGTAGTCCGAGAGCGCCGCGTCATCGCGCCAGAGCTGCGGCGAGCCCGTACCGAGTTTCATGCCGCGAATCAGCGTCCAGGTTCCATCGAGTTTTTCGGAAGCCCAAACCTGATAATAACGATCAGCGCCACCCGTCCAGCGCAGACAGAAAGCGTTATCCGCATCCACCGACGAATCGAGGTGCAAGCCCGCCGGTGCCGAACGGGCGACCAGGCCGGCATCGTCCCACTTGAAGGAATCGTCGCTCGCCGTCCCGTCGAACGCCAGGGT
>JAQVYB010000089.1 GCA_028708815.1 Kiritimatiellia bacterium
CCATATCTAACAGGTCATGTTGCTTTTTCAAGTCTTATCTGTCCGATCCCTGTTTTTTCCCGTGATCCGTGTGTTCAGCCCCCGACCCTCTCTCATCCGATTCGCGGGATCGGAGTGCTGTTATGGCCTTCGTTTCATCTGGAAAATCCCTTTGCATTCTTCGCCCCATGGCCTGTATGATTTTCTCATGAGTACGCGTTCAGCCCGCCATCGCCCCGATGCACCTGCGCCTTCTTCATCGAAGGGCAAGTCCCCTCCATCGAAAAAACCGCACCCCCATCCCCATTCAACGTCCAAACCATCGAAACCATCGAAACCACCCGCCCCCACGGAAACACCTGCGCCTCCGACGCCCCCCAAACGAAAGCCGGTGGATCACGCCAAACGGCTCCGCACCATTTTGTCCGGACTGTGCGGCCTTCTGCTGCTGGTGATCGTCACAGGCTCCCTCCTGATCTATATCACGCATGGGCATAACATCCTGAACGTGACGGCCCCGCTCCTGGGGTCGCGCCCCTATTTCTCCTGGGGTTCAACGGGCGACGACCCGACCCCCGAGGAGATCCGCGAGACGGTGCTTTTTCACGTATCCAACATGAATTTCACCCCGCAGAATATCCTGCAGTTTCTCAATGGATCGTCAGGGGTGCCGGCATTCTTCAACGTGGAACAAAATCGCCTCTATTGCGCGATACCCCGCGATTCATATGAGGGCGTGAATGATTTCAACCTGCTCACGGATCACCCGGAATTTATTGAACGCGCCAAGCGGGAAGATGACCGGCTCGTTCTTGGTGATTATCACTTGAAGGATATCCATTCCGTCTTCTTCTCTCTCCCGGTGGAAGATTTGCGCATCGACCCGGAGGCCGTTATTGAAATCAACTATCCTTCGGCCACCTACAGCCTTCGCCTGGAAGATCTGGTGCAGTATTATTTCAATCGTAATATGTACGGCACATTCTATCTGAATCAGTGCCGACGCGATCCCGACCGCCTTCGAGGTAAACCCCTGCCCCTTCCGGCCTTCGTGGTATATCCCGGCGAACCTTCGCTCGAAGCTCTGGCCGCCCAACTAACCGGGGAAGACTATTCCATCGAAAAACGCGCCCAGCACTTTCTGGACTTCGTCACCCGCGAAATTCGACCGGATCAGGACATGGTGAAATCATGCGACCAAATCAAAAAGGTGAACGAGGTCTTGATGACCGGCTCGTGCGGCCTCCAGGAAGCCGTCATTCTTTACGCATCGCTCCTGGAACAGACGGAAATTGATTATCTCATCGTCTATACCGATGACGCGGCCTCCATTCTGGTGGAAGGCGACTACCCGCTTCAGCGCGGCGCGCTGGTTATGCACATCAATGGAAAAAGCTATCACCTGGCCGATCCCACCCGACGCCATTTTGTCATTGGGCAACCCGCCGGACCCGACTGGCAGGCCAAAAATATCCGCTACATCCAGCGCGCGGGCATCAACAGCAAGACCTTCAGCGTGGAAACCGGCGAACCTTCCGGTTAATCGAATAAAGCAGAACCACGGAACGCCGTGTGCGGAAAGTGGGGATGGGTTGGCGTGGTGCTCTCCGCGTACCAGTGCGTGTGGCCGCACAACATGCCCCATCGTGGACCCCTTTTCTCACGTTCGGAACCAGGACCGTTATCGAACCCGATGGATGAGGCGATCTGTTTTGATTTCGATCCCGATTTCGAGTTGGACTATCCCACTGGACAGGTCAGATCGTAAACTCATCGGTTTGCTCGGCATTTTACTCTTCCCCAAGCGCTTCAATGTCAGCCAAGTCCTTCTTTCGCCCTGCGGCTCGCTTGTTCTTGATGTATTCATTTCGTCCGATATAGGCAACAGGGACATCACCGAAGGGCCCGGGCTCTTTGGCTGCATCCGCTTCCGACCAAGTAACACCCGAAAGTGATGTTATAATATCGATACGTACAGGAGGCACGCCTAGTTGCACAACCTTGTTCGGGCTCTCGAAATCCTGCACGGTCAAATTTTGGAATGAAAAACCAAACGCATCCAGGGCGTCGAGAACTCGGCGGGCGGTTACCTGATCCGGCCTAACGAAAACATCAATGTCACCTGTGAAGCGGGGTGCGCCATGGAATGCAAGCGCATAGCCTCCGACAATGAGGTAATCAACGTTGTGTTCGTTCAATAGTTTGAGCAGATCTCTGAAGTCGGGCTGTACTTCCATGGAATTGCCTTCGTAACTGTTCCACGGCGGCGATGCGTTCCGGCGGCGGCCTTGACAGCCAAAAAGCCACATCATCGTGAACCGCTGACTGATCCAGAGTACGCTTTGCTACCACTCGTTTAATCATGGGAGGAATGCTAACACGACCGGCAAGAGATGCCAATCATTCTTTCAGCTTTCAGGCGCCGGGGGCCGCCCCACCCTTCTCCAGGTAGATGGTCTGCGACGGGAAGGCAAAACTGATGCCGGCCTGATTGAAACGATCCAGAATAGCCAGGCACAACTTCTGCTGAAAGGCCATCACGGCCCAATAATCCGGCGGCGTGTACCAATAAATCACCAGAATATTCAGGGAAAAATCCTTGAACTCATTGAAATATATCCGCGGCGGGAAGTCGGGCGACTGCCCTTCGTGATTCGCCAGCAATTCCTGCAGAATCGTCAGGGCCTCATTCACCTTTTCCGGCGGCGTGTCATACGTCACACCCAAATTCATCACCTGTTTGATATACGGACGCTTGGTGATGTTCCGGATCGATTTATTGGACATATCCGCGTTCGGAACAATCACGAGGTGCCCATCCAGCGTTCGCACGCGCGTGGAACGAAAGCCCACCTCCTCGACGTTTCCATCGGTGCTGTCCACGGTGATTCGATCGCCGATTTCGAAGGGCCGATCCGTCAGCAGCACAATCGATCCGAAGAGATTTTTTATGGTATCCTGCGCGGCCAGACTGATGGCAATAGTCCCCACGCCGAGACTGGCCACCACCGCCGTCAACGGCTTGTCGCTCAGCATCGTGGCCCCTTGCAGGACCCCCAGCACCACCACGGTGATCCGCAGACTCTTGCGCACAAAAGGCGCCAGCATCATGTTCATCTGTGAACCGGTATTCAAGGCCACCTTGCGCAAACTCCAGTCCACCACATCCACCAGACCATAAATCATCCACGTCACCGCCACCACCAACAGCATGTCGGCCGCCGTATTCGTCAACTCGGCCACCCCCCCCTGCACATTCATCAGCGTGATCCCGATGCGAAAGCCAATGGCCAGTGCCACCAAACTGATCGATGCGGAGAGATCTTTGAACAGTACGCCGATCACTTCGCGCGACGTTCCGGCCAGCCGTTCGGACTGCCTCAAAAACCACTGCTTGAGAACTTTCCCGACAATCATGGCCGCCAGCAGAAGGAGAAAGAAAAAAACAATCCGCCAAAGCGCGACCCCCGCAATCGAGGTCTCCAGCCAACTTACAATCAATTCAATATGTCCGGTCATCATTCTCTCCTTTGAATCCGTATGTTACGCGGGTATAATAAACACTGACGCCCGCCTGACAACCACCAAATCCTGTTGATTCCTGCGATTAATCCAAATTTTCACTCGTTTCCGGCGCGCCTGAACGGTATACCCGCTCACGAGTCAACCGCGTGATGTTCAATCGGAGGATGAATGAAAGGCTTACTGAACCGCTACCTGCCCACTGTTCTTTTCATCGGCTTGCTGCTGCTTTTTTCCGCCCTGATTTTTCAGGACGTACTCATGGGCGGCCTGCGCATGACCACGGATGACAACATCGGCCATCTCGCCGAATATCAATCGCGCCTGCCGGGTGGATTCCTCTCCGGCATGTGGCAGGAGAGCCCGCTCATCGGCATGCCCGCCACGGCGTCACCGCTCAACTGGTCCAACGTCTGGCTCGCCCTGCTCTCCACACGGGCCTTCGCCAATTTTTTTCATCCCATCTGCCTGCTGGCCGGTTCGCTGGCACTGGCTTTCTATCTGCGCCGAAAAGGCCTGGCGCCGATTCCCATTCTGCTGGGCGTGCTGACCGCCTTCTGGCTGGGCAGTAATTTCACGCTGATCTACGCGGGCCATATTCGCAAATTCGCCATACTCTTTCTCTTTTGCGCCAACTTGATCTGTCTGGATCTGCTCTTTGAAAAGAAACGCTGGGAATGGGGGGTACTGACCGGCGCCCTGCTGGGGCTGATGTTTTTGGAACAGCAGGATGTGGCCCTCTTTTTTGGTCTCTTTCTCGGAGCGTATGCCCTCTTTCAATGGGTGCAGGCCGGTCACAAAACAAAAGATTTCGCGCTGTTGCTCCCCGTACCGATTCTGGCACTGCTCCTTGCCGCCTTCGCCCTGCAAAGCGCCTTCCAACAGAATATTTCAAACGCCTCGGGCAATGCCCTGGAAGAGGAGCGCGGCAAATGGGAGTATTGCACGCAATGGAGTTTCCCGCCCGAGGAGCTGATTGCCTTTGTCGCGCCCGGCTACACCGGATGGCGCAGCGGCGAACCCGACGGCCCCTACTGGGGCCGCATGGGACGCAGCGCCGGATGGGAGCAAACCCATCAGGGCTTCATGAATTTCAAACTCGAGAACACCTACATCGGCATCATCCCTCTGGCCCTGGGCATTCTTGCGCTCTTTGCATGCCGGGGCGATCCCCGGCGCAACACGATTCTTTTCTGGGGCGGTGCGGGCGCCCTTGCCCTGCTTCTTTCCTTCGGCAAGTTCACGCCCCTGTACCGTCTCTTCTGGCAATTGCCCGTCATTCACGAAATCCGTAACCCGAACAAATTTCTCCAGGTGTTTCAGTTGGCCGCAGGCATTCTCACGGCCTACGGAGCGGACGTTCTCCTTAAGCATGCAAAGGGAGGAGAAAGCCCGCTGCTCAAACGACTGTTCTGGATAGGCACCGCCTTAACGGCTCTTCTTCTCCTGTTCGCAGTGGGAGCAAGTGGAAGCGCCTCCGCTCTGACGGCACAGGGCTGGCCTCAACAAATGGCCGACATCATCGCATCAAATAAAATATATGCCCTGCTTCACGCCGCAGCTCTTTCGGCGCTCCTTGCCTTTTTTGCAGCCATATACACCCTGAAGAAGCTCGAGAAACTGCGCCCGTATCCAATGTTCTGGGCCGCTCTGCTTGCAACCGCCGTCCTGATTGATTCCGCCCTGCTTTCCCGGCATTACGTAAAAACACTTCCCGAAAGTTATATTGCCGAAAACCCGGTGACGACCTATCTGAAAAAACATCTCGGTACTCAGCGCGTGGCCCTCGCCACCCAGGAAGGATTTTACAATCTCTGGCTGACCTATCTCTTCCCGTACCACAAAATTCCCGCCTTTAACTTCTCCCAAATGCCACGCATGGCCGAGGATTACAAACAGGTTCTCGAAGCCCTGGGTCGCCAACCGCTCCGACTTTGGCAGCTATCCGGCGTGGGCTACCTGCTGGCGCCTTCCGCCATGGAAAACCAACTCCCTCCAGGCGCATACCAGCCGGTGCTGCGCTTTGATGTCACCCCCCTGCCCGACGGCGAATTATCCGTCCGCGCTCAAGAGCGCGGCGCGCACACCCTCTATGAAAGCCTCGCCCCCGCACCGCGATTCGCATTCTTCGGCGGCGCTGAAATCCTCGACGACCGGCAGACCACCCAACGACTCGCGTCCAAAAACTGGAACCCTTTCAACAAAATCATCCTTCCGGAAAATACGAACACTCCGCTCCCCGACGACACCGGCTTCGCGGGTCACGTGGACGTGGTGGAGCATCAACCGGGAAAAACCATCCTGAGCGTACAGGCCGAAGCAGCCGGCTACCTACGGGCGGCGGATAAATTCAACCCCGACTGGCAGGCTCTCGTAGATGGCGCCCCTTCGCCGATTCTGCGGGCCGACTACCTTAGCCAGGCGGTATATATACCCGCCGGAAATCACCGGGTGGAGTTGATTTATGCGCCATCCAACCGAAGCATTCAGTTGCAGCTTGCAGGTTATGGCCTGACTCTGGCGGCGATATTGTCCCTGCTGATAAGAAAAACACGCCTGCGTGCATAAATGGAAACCGCTCCGTAAAAGATGCTTTTCGACCATCACACGGTTATTCAGGCGTCCAAGCCGATTCCGCCCCAGTGATCCACAAACGGCTGCACATTCCGTTCAACGGTTTCACTCAAGGTTAATTCCAACCGCACGGTCTGGTATCCCGCATCAGCCAGACCACGGCGCAGCGTGGAATCCCGGCAAAGCATCAGAAGTTTCTCCCGGAACTCCTGTACGTTACCTGCTTCAAACATAAGTCCGTTCCGTCCATCCGTGATCAGCTCCGCAATACCGTCTGTTCGCGTGGCCAGCACGGCGATTCCACAAGCCAGACAGTGCCCGAGAACACTCGTGATCACCAATTGGCTTCCCAAATCGGCCTTGCGCGAAATCAGCCCGATGTCTCCTCCCCCGAGCGCCGTAGCCACAATGCGCGGCTCCACATAACCCGGAAACTGAACATGCTTTTCCAGATTCAAACTCCGGGTCTTCTCCTTCAGTCTCGCCTCATCCGGCCCGTTTCCTATCGCCAGAAATCTGAAACCGGGAAATTCCTGTATCACTTCCGGAAGCGCCTCCAACACCGTATCCAAATCTTTGGCCGGATTCAACACCCCGTGATACACCATCACGATTTCTTCTTCCTTCCAGCCCCAGGTTTTCCGACATGCCGCTCGGTCATACGCATGGTAGAGTTCTTCATCGATCGGATCATACGCATAGAACACCTTTTCCGGCGCAATCCCCAATGGAGCAAGATGCCGACCTGCACTCCTGGAACGCGCGATCAAAAACGGCGCGCGCCGCCAGGCCCGGTAATCCAGAGCGGACACCAGGCGACAAAGCAATCCACGCAGAAAACCTTTGGAGAGATATTGCTCGGCAAAAAAATCAGCCAACGTCATGGTGATTCCGTTGCCGAAAAAAAGACGGCCTATCGGCATAACCAATGGGATCGTTTCATCCACATACACGTAACGAATGCCTGCCAAACGGGTACCCGCCGCAATCCACGGGATTAGCGCAATCCATAAAAGCGTTTTAAACGTCTTATCCGTCGTATTCCTCCTGCTGATGCGCACCGGCAACTGAAACACATGCGCATGAGCGGAAACCATCTCCGGAATCTGCGGTTTTTCCCGGCTGGTCAGGCTGATGTAGTAAACCTCAAAATGTTCGGATAACGCCGCAATGATCGACGGAATGGCATGAAACAGTTCCGCATGCTCGGAAGCCCCATAGCGGAACCAGAACGCCAACTTCGGTTTTTTTGTCTTTTCCTTCATCCGTAATGAATCCATGCCGTACCGCTTACAGGTGGGAATGCCAACGGTTTTTGTGTATACTCCGTGTCGCGGCGTATGCTAAGAAAGTTCGTTATGAATAAGCAATTAAATACAAGCCGCATTCTCACTCTCTTCACTCTGCTTGCCCTTTCCGCCTGCTCGCGATCGAATAATTCCGCACGCACGGACTGGCTGAATTTCTTTGACCGGCTGGCCGACACCCGGCATTTTGCATCGGTAACGCCCGAGTCGGGCGGCTATCTCTCCACCGCTGATCCCACCGGCGCAAACAACGACTACAATCACTTTCAGGGCGCGTCCCGCGAAAAGGGCTGGGTCGTGCTGGCTGATCTGAAGGGGCCCGGCGTACTGGACCGATTCTGGATGACGGGGGTGGACGAGGATTTCCCCATCCGGTTCTATTTTGATGGCGAAAAGAAACCACGCATCGCCCAAACGGTGGATGAGTTATTCGGAGCAAACCTTGAACCGTTCGTCTATCCCTTTTCGCAGCACGTGAACCAATGCTGGTGGTCTTATGTTCCCCTGACCTATGCGAAAAGCCTGCGTATTGAAGCGCCCTATCCTCCCGTTCACCGCTTCTGGGGTCAACGCCGGCTCTATATTCAGGCCAACTACCGTTCGCTTCCCGACTCCGTTCAGAGTTTCCCCGAAAAGCTCCCTCCACCTTTTCCCGCGCAGGAAGCCCGCGTATCGAAAGCACTGACCGACTCTCTGCGTACCGATATCCCGCTCACCTTTTCCAAGGAGCCGGTTCTCCTTGAACCGGAAACCAGAAAAACACTTTTCACGGCCACAGGCCCCGCCACCTTCACCAACTGGGCCATTCACATGGCACCGCAGGATTCCGCACTACCGGAGAGTGTGAAGAATGCACTGCTTCAGCAGGTGGTGCTGGAAATCACCTATGAAGACTCGGAAACACCCTCTGTTTCCGTCCCGCTGGGTGACTTTTTCTGTAATGCCTGGCGCAAACGCAATCTCTCCTGCCTGGCCCTGAGCAGCGTGGATGATGGGTACCTCAGCCGCCTCCCTCTCTCCTGCGCGCAATCGCTCCGCGTCAGCCTGAACAACCGCTCCGCCCACGCCGTCAGCGCCGCATTCAATCCGGGAGAACCCACCGAGCGCATCGCCTCGGACGGGTACCTTCACGCGGTCTGGAACAAGACAGGCCCCGAGCAGAAGGGACGGCCTCATCCCTTCGCCTCGCTCAAAGGAAAAGGAAAATATGTCGGTTGCTACCTCGCCGTGACTTCCCTCGATCAAAGCTGGTGGATTCTGGAAGGCGACGAAATCATCACGACGGACGGACGCCAGTTCAGCGGCACCGGACTCGAAGACTACTTCAACGGAGGCTGGTATTATCGCGGCTGTTCGTTCAGTCCGTACAGCGGCGTGCTCGACCGCTACCCCTTCCGCACCGGGCAATATCGTTTTCACCTTCAGGATGCCGTGTATTTCAACCGGGACTTCAGCATGACCATCGAACGCGGTGATCAGAATGTCAGTGCGGGCACCATGCGAAGCACGGCCTATTTCTATCTGGAAAAACCGCAGCCCGTGCCGAATGCCTCATCCCGTGCGGATACCATTGCGGAAGTCAACCCGTATGAATCCTATTCGCTCATGTTGCAGCTTTTCGAACTCGAACGGGCGCGGGATTATCACGCCTGCATCCGCCAGATTGATGAGTGGCTCGAAACCAATGCCGCCTCCACCAATGCCGGGGTACTTCAGCTTAGACGGCTTGAATATCGAAGGCTCCTGAACGAGTCTGTTTCCCGCGACGACTACGCCCCCTACCTGGCCGGAGAACAGGGCGAGCCCGCCCGCCAACAGGCCGAACAGCTCCTCTGGTTCTATGAAAAACCAAATCGCTACCTGCTCGGGGCCGTCAACAATGTCGCCGGACAGGTCGCGGTGAATGGGAAAACGGTGATGACCAAATTCCATCCCCTTCAGTTAATGGTCACCGGACTGGAACTGCCAGATGGAACGAACACCATTCAAATCACCGGCACGCCGAACCGCGCCGTGCCCTGGGTCCAAACAGGCATTCGGAGTCATCAGGGCCTCGCAGGAACCGGCCAGGGCTGCCGCGTCGTCCGTTCCACCGGAGAGCAGGAATTCACCCTGCCCATCAACGTCATGCGCGGCCCCCCCCACGATGAAAACTACGTGAATGCCGAACCCAACGCCTTCGTCCTGCTGCAATCGGAAATCTACGGCATCCGCGCACACAACTGGGATGCCATGCGAGACCGATCAGACTTTTTTGTGGACTTCAACACCATGAACATGAGTGCTTCGCCCTTTGGTCAGGCCGTACTCGGGTTGCCTTCTGCAGAATAGACTGCTTCATTTCTGCGTTCAACAAATGTCATCTGTAGAAAATTATGAGCTTCCAGAATTATAAATATAGCCTTTTCTCGGTTTGACCTGTTCCGTGATGAATCATAGTTTAACGCGGTTTAAGCTGGTTTTTTTATGAAAAAATATCGTTTCAATTTTCGCAGCGCACCCCTTGTCGATATTTGGCCTATTCTTTTTCTTCTGGTGGCCTGCGGTCGCGATCCCTTAGCGAACGAAGCGGTTCCGACGGCTGAACCGCCCGCGCTGCCCGTACTCGAACAGATGCTCGGACCCTCTCTGGTTGATCAAAGCGGTACAGACCATCCAATCGGGACGCTGCACGGCAAACTCATCGGCCTGTATTTCGCCGCACAATGGGATCCGCCGAGTTGCTACTTTACCCGACATCTGATCCGTTTTTATGAGATGCTGAAGCAGGAGAACAAGGCGTTTGAAGTGGTTCTGATCAGCGATGACCGCTCGGCAAAGGATATGCAGCTCCACCTGAAGGAATTGAACATGCCCTGGCTTGCCGTACCCCTGACCGACGGGAGTCGGCAAATTCATTTGAAACAGCAATTTGCCGTGCTTGGATTGCCGGTATTGATTATCATGGATGACAGAGGACAAATCATCACCACGGATGGACGGGCTGATGTAATGCGTAAGAAAGAACAAGCCTATGAAGTATGGCGATAAACCGGAGGCTCCTATGCTTTCTCCCGAGGATTCAGTATTGGTTTTCATTGATGTGCAGGGACGTCTGGCGGAGTCCGTTTACGATCGCGATGCGGTGCATGATCGTTTGGAGCTGCTTCTACGCGCTTCGAACATACTGGAGGTGCCCGTCATTGCCACCGAGCAGACCCCGGAGAAACTCGGGCCGACCCTACCCCGGTTTTCCAACCTGATGGGTGACGCCCCGATTATTTCGAAGAATACCTTCTGCTGCTCCTTCGCCCCCGCCTTCACGGACACGCTTCGCCGTATGCACCGGATGCAGATCGTGCTGGCCGGACTCGAAACACACATTTGCATAAGCCAAACCGCCCAGTTTCTGCTGACGCGCGGCTATCAGGTGTTTCTCGCCTGCGATGCCGTCAGCTCCCGCAGTAAAACAGATCGGGATGTGGCCATTCAGCGCCTCTGCCAGTGCGGGCAGGTCATTCCCGCCACCGTGGAAATGGTGCTCTTTGAATGGATGCGCGAATCCACCCATCCGCATTTCAGGGAGGTGGTCAAGCTGATCACCGACGGTCAATCGCCCAAATAGTGCCGCAACACATCCAGTGTACCAAGCGGGCCATCCAAGTCGGACACGTAGCCCCCGGAAGAGAGAACCAGCCGGCGCACTTCGGGAATGGCGCTTGCCGGGCATCCCGTTTTCCCGGCGGTCAGGCCGTCCAGCATGGATAAATCGTTCTCATGATCGCCCACGGCCAGCACTTCGTCGGAGGGAATGCCCCGGTGCTCCAGAAAGCGATGCAGCGCGCACCCTTTGTTCAAGGCATCCGGCTGCGCAAAAAGCCAGGGCCCGTTCTTCACAAGCAGACCTCCGCCGGCCTCCCGTATCACGCCATCGAGCATCCGCGCCACCACGGCATGTTCCTCCTTTTCCTGATCAACAAAAAAATAGGTGCCCATATCCGTCAGAAAGGTTTTCTCGGCGTCCACGTATCGAGCGAATTCCGTGAGTCGCGAGCGCAGCACCCGCTGCACGTTCCGGTGAAAGGTCTTTTGGATGACCTTGGCTTCCGAGTTCCAGGGTTCAAGCGGAAGATACTCCGTTTCGGAACGTTCATAGATAAAGCTTTCGCCGCAGATGAGAGCTTCGGGCATACAGGTCAGACCCTGTTTTCGGCACAGTCCGAGTACTTTTTCCTGTCCTTCGATGTGCCTTCCGCTGTTGGTGTACCAAGTGATACCACGTGAGGGAAACGTGTTCATTTCCTGGATGACTTCGGGATGGAAAAAACCGGGCTCTTCGTCGTATACCATAATGGTTCCATCAAAATCCAAAAAGACGTGCTCGATCATGAAGAATGGTCTCCTGTGTGGCGTTTCAGAAGCACGCCGGCCTGCTCAATCCGCTCCAGAACCTGCTCCGGGGTCAACCGGTTCAGGCAGGCCAGATCACCGCGTCGGCAGGTTCTGGATAGACAGGGTCGACAGGCCAGCCCCTCCTCGGTGATCAGGATATGCCCATCGCCGTATGGCCCGGTGCGCAGCGGATCGGTGGCCCCGAATACGGCCGCCACCCGTGTCCCGCCTGCCGCCGCCAGGTGCATAGGGCCGGAATCCACCGTTATCACCAGGTCCATCCTGCTCAATATGCCTCCCAGTTCGGGCAACGTGGTTTTTCCACACAAATTGAATACGCCCGGACAGGAAATCTCCGCCGCCAGGCGCTCGCAAACCGACGCATCATCCGGCGCACCCACAAGGAACACCGATTGCACCCCCCTTTCCAACAGCAGGCGCCCCACCCCGGAAAACAAGGTGGACGGAGGATTCTTCGTGACCCAGCGCGAACACGGAATCAGCGCCACACGCGGCGCGGCACCCTCCAATGGAACCTCCGGAAAGACCACCGGGAAAGCAATCTCATCCACCGGTATATTCAGAAACCGCGCCACGTCCAGCGCCTCTTCCACGGCGTGACGGTTCTTATCCCGAACGCCGGCCACGTGATGATAAAAGAGGCGGGCCCCCTCGCGCTGATACGAGGGGCCAATCCGTACCTCGCCATCCGCCAGATGAGCCGCCAGGGCGCTCTTCAGCAATCCCTGCATATCCAGAATGTAATCATACCGCTCGCGTCGCACCTCCCGCAGGTATGTGGGAAGACCGCGCAACATGTTCCGGCGTGGAAATGAAATAACGTGGTTCACCTCCGTAAAGCAACGTACCAGAGGCACGTATTCCGGCTGAGTCACCCAGTCCACCTCCGCCTGGAGATGTTTTTTTATGAGGTGTACCGCAGGCAGGGCATGAAAGAGATCGCCGAGAGAACTCAGCTTGACGATCAGAACCCTGGGACGCACCTTCAGACTGTTGGACACCTGCTTCATGCCTGATTCAGGAGATGCACCATAACCGCCTTATGCATGTGCAGGCGGTTTTCCACCTCATCAAACACCACCGACTGCGGGCCATCCATCACTTCGGCGGTTTGCTCATATCCGCGGATGGCAGGCAGGCAATTCATGAAGATGGCCTCCTTGTTTGCGTGAGCCATGAGTTCCGCGTTGACCTGATAGGGCCGAAACACACGGACCCGCGCATCCAGTTCCGCCTCCGGAATGTGATAACTCATCCAGGAATCGGTGTAGACCACGTCGGCGCCCTTCACCGCCTCAGCCGCATCATGCGTCAGCCTGACTTCGGCGCCTGATATGGCGCCGAAAGCCTGCGCATCGGCCAACACCTGCGGATCCGGGGAATATTCTTTTCCGGCGGGACATCCCACGCGAATGTTCATCCCCACCTTGGCGCACCCGAAAAGCAGGGAATGCGTGACATTGTTGAACGCATCACCCAGATAGGCCAGGGTCAAACCTTTCAGTGCGCCTTTGTGTTCGCGCACCGTCTGAAGATCCGCCAGGATCTGACAGGGATGTGTATAATTGGTCAGGCCGTTAATCACCGGGATCGAGCCGTACTTCACCATCTCCTCCAGGCTGGCATGACTGAACAGGCGGGCCATGACAATATCCGCATAGCGGCTCAGCACCTTGATGGTATCGTGAATATTCTCTTTTCCGGAACCAAGCGGCGAGGTGGACATATCGTAATAAATGGCGTCGCCACCCATCTGGCACATACCCGTTTCAAAGGATACGCGAGTACGCAGACTCGGTTTTTCAAAGATCATGACCAGCACCTTGCGATGCATGGTATCATAGTATTTCGACGGTTCCCGCTTCAACTCATCCGCCAAATCCAGCACCTGCAGAATTTCCTCGGAGGACCAGTCCTTTAACGTCACCAAATGCTTCATAACACTCCCTCTTCCTCGATCCGTTTTTTCTGTTTCTTTGTTTTCCATTTCCTGCCGTCAGCGCGTCAGGTCATGATAATACCGATCAATCTCGCCATCCCGCTCGAAGATAAGAATCATCAGGGCCGCACGCACCCACATACCGTTGCGCACCTGCCTCCAATACACCGCACGCGGATCTTCGTCCACCTCCACGGCAATTTCCTTTCGGCGCGGGAGCGGATGCATAATGACAGCATCCGGGCGAAGCAGGCTGAGATGTTTCTCCTTGAAATGGTAGGGCTCGGTATCAATGGCACGACTTTCCTCGCTGGTATCCCACTCATCCTGAATGCGCGTCATGTAAATGGCATCCAGTTCCGGAATGATCTTCTCGAAATCATACGTCACCTCATAGTCCGTGCCCGCCTCCTTCAGGGCATCCAGAATATCCGGTCCGATCTGCAACGGCTCCGGCGCAACAAAATAGAGTTTCATTCCCTCGTAGAGAGACAGCGTCGTGGCCAGGGAACGCACGGTGCGCCCGCGCAGCAGATCGCCCACAAACGCCACCTTCTTCCCATCAATTCCACCCCGATTTTCAAAGCTGCGTTGCAGCGTGTAGATGTCCAACAGCGCCTGCGTCGGATGCTGATCCTTGCCGGACCCGGCATTGATCACCGGAACCGGGCGCTCGGTGTTGGAAAGCAGCCAGGCAATGCGCTCTGCGAATCCGCCCGTGGGATGACGCATGATGATCAGATCGAAGTAGGAACTGAACGTGCGAACGGTATCTTCCGGTGATTCTCCCTTGATCTCACTGGAGGTCGTGGTATCGCGCACGTTTTCATGCCGCATTCCGACCATCTGCGTAGCCGCCGCAAAGGAAAGAAAAGTACGGGTCGAGGGCTGCACGAAATAGATCATGGCCCGTTTTTCGGAAAGCAGATCCTGGAGGAAATTCATCCCGCCGCGCGTCTTGCCAATGCGCCGTGTTTTGGTGGTGATCTCACAAAGACGCTCCAGCATGGGGCGGTTGAACTGCTGCGAACGCAGCACATGAAACGGATTGCTTCCGCAATTGCAGTATTTCCCCTTCTCGCCCGAGGGAAGATCCAAATAATCGTCCCAGGTAATGCCTCTCATCGGATTACGCTCACGAAACATACGCTTCTCCTTCTCAATGGATAAACCCGGCTTATGCACAGGCGGGATACAACTAACAGATCACGCCCGCACGCGCCAAGCAGCAATTTTCATCCAACGCCCCCGATCCGGCCTTCTGCAAGAGATCATTCTTTATCCGGCACCAGCACCGTTAAGGCACAGGGCAGCACATCGATGACCAAATCCGGCCCGGTCTTCAACAATTCACCATCCACCTGCACCGGCCCCGAATAGCCTGCGCTGACTTCCGCCTTTTTAAACGAGTAGGTTTTCACTTCACGTATCTTGGTGAAGGTTCCGTCAAACAGCCGGGCAATCTGCGGGAGTACCTTCGGCATATCCCTTTTAAGCAACACCACCAGCTCGAGCTGGCCATCCGCCGCATCGGCGTTTGGCGCCACACGCGCCCCGCCGCCATACTGCGTCAGATTGGCCACCGTCAACATGATCGGATCATTAAAGGTCCGGCCCTTTTTCCCGTCCAGACGGATCTGAAAGGGATGAGGTACATAACCCAGATATTCATATACGGCGGAAAACACATAAGGCAGAATGCCGCGTACCGGTGATTTCTCGAATGAACGCACCAACGCGGCGTCCCAGGCCATACTGCACGTCACAAAAAAGGGTCGACCATTCACACGGCCCACATCAATCCGCTGCTTGGATGCCGCATGAAGTGCCTTGACGGCCTGCTCCGGGTTGAGCGGGATGCCGAAGTGCCGCGCAAACCCGTTTCCGCTCCCGGTTGGAATCACCCCCAACGCGACGGAGGTATCAACCAACACGCTTCCGATCGTATTGACCATTCCATCCCCACCCACCACGATAATCGAATCCACACCATCGGAAATCGCCCGCTCGGTTTTCGCTTTTCCATCTGCCGGAGAACGGCTGAATTGATACGTTAAATCCAGGTGTTCATCGCTCCAAAAACGCTCGAAGGCCGCCTGCATTGCGCCAAACGACCAGACCAATCCCGACTTGGGATTAATCAGCACACGCACTTTGCGAACAGCGTTCACCGCTCCCCCCCGGGAAACCTCACTGCAAATCCCTGGCCTGACACTGTGCTTCATAAATCACACCGCGCTCCGTGTTAAAGCGAATGACCGTCATGCCGGCATCTTCCGAGGCGCCCATCACCTTTATTTTGGTGTTCGGCCGCAGCAGGCGAACCAGCTTGCCTGGAACCAGCAGCGAATA
>JAQVYB010000090.1:0-12573 GCA_028708815.1 Kiritimatiellia bacterium
CCGCTTTGAGCAAAAAGAGGTTTCAGAGGAAGAATGATGGCGTGGATGCCCCTGTCGCTTCTTTGCCAAATCCTTTGATGAGGTGTTAAACGTTATGAGCAAATGGAAAGACATCGTTTCTCTGGATAAAACGCCGGGGATTGGGTGAATCAATAAATACCCTGTGAAAGCACTCACCAACTTGTCTGACATCGCGCCCTGCGGGATGAACTGCCGTCTTTGCATTGGATATGTTCGCGCCAGGAACACGTGTGATGGCTGTATGACTGAGAATACAAAATGCAGCAGGAAATGTGTTCTTCGCTTATGCACGAAGCGGAAGGGAAAATACTGTGGTTCATGCGCGTCATTCCCATGTCGAAGATTGAAGCAACTGGATAAGAGATATCGGACAAAATATGGCATGAGCATGATTGAGAATCTGGTGCAGATCGAGAAGTTGGGAATCAGGGCGTTCGTTAAGAACGAAAACGCGCGCTGGTTGTGTGCCACTTGCGGGGAGCTGATTTGTGTTCACAGACCGACCTGCTTGTCCTGCGGAACAGCACGAGACCGATAGCGCATAACCCGGGTTGCACGGCTGGAAAGTATCGCTCCGCCGTTGCCCGAGTCGGGTTTCATTCAAAAAACCCGTAAAATCTATTGCATCGGCGGGGGAAACAGGCTACTTTGCGCCACTAATTTCAACTCCATCGAATGTGGAAAGAAGGATGCTATGAGCTGTAAAGAACACAGAAACAAGAATTTGCGTCGCCCGACCAAGAGCAATGTGGACCGAAAACGCCGCGAAAAAACGCAGCGCAACCGTCTGGTGGCCCTGGGCATGGACGAAGCCTCGGTGTTGAAACTGAACACCAAGGAAGTGCGTACGCTGCTTCGCCGTCCACTGAAGGTCAAAGCGAAAGTGGCGGCCGCCAGTGCGGCCTGACAGGCTGAATTTTTAGTTGTTGAGCGACCGGAGAAAATATCTCCGGTCGTTTTTTTTGTGAGAAAAAGGTGTTCTTTGGCGGGGGGCCATGCTCATAATTCGTTTCCGACAGGAGGAGGGTCATGACCGTGTTTAAGCGGTGTGTCAGAATACGGAATATACTGCTGCTTTTGCTGGGCGGGTTGTTCTTTTCCTGTGGAAACGAAGGGAGGCAGCTCATGAGCAGGTCTGAAGAGAAAGCGGGTGGGTCCGAACGGGAAAAGAAGGTGATGCGGGCGACGCTGGCGGGGGCCTGGTATTCGGCGGATCCGCAGAAGCTGAGGCAGGAGCTGGAGGGCTATCTGTCCGAGGTGAGTGAGGCGTCGTATACGGATGTTTGCGCGGTGATTCAGCCGCATGCCGGTTATGCCTATTCCGGTCCGACGGCGGCCTACGGGATGAAGCAGGTGGCCGGGCGCAATTACAAGCGGGTGATTGTGGTGGGGCCCACGCATCGCGTGAGTTTGCCGAATCAGGTCAGTGTGGCCGATGCCACGCATTTCGCCACGCCGCTGGGTGAAATTCCGATGGATACGGAGCTGATCGATCGTCTGAAGAAGTATCCGTTTATCCGCTATGCGCCGATGGCTCACGAAAGTGAAAACAGCGTGGAGTTGCAAATTCCTTTTTTGCAGGTGGTGTTGAAGGATTTTGAGTTGGTGATTCTGGTGGTGGGGCAGTTGGATGAATCCGGCGCACGCGAGGTGGCGAAGGCGTTGCTGGAAACGATGGATGAGGATACCCTCCTGGTGATCAGCGGCGATTTCACCCATTTCGGCCCGCGGTTCGACTATCTGCCTTTTCGAGATCACGTGCCCGAGCGCCTGAAGGAACTGGATTTGGGTGCGTTCGAGCAGATTCGGAAGAAGAATCTGAGCGGTTGGTTTGAGTATCTGGATGAGACCGGCGCGACGATCTGTGGGCGCTGTGCGATTGGTGTTCTGCTGGCCATGTTGAGCGAGGAGCAGGAGGTACATCTGTTGGAATATACCACTTCGGGCGCATTAACGGGGGATTGGCAGAACTCGGTCAGCTATATTTCCGCCGCCGTGACCGGATCGTGGAAAGGGAGCGGGAAGGAGAATACCATGAGCGATAAAGAGACACCGGCGATATTCACGGATGCGGAGAAAAGGGATTTGCTGAAACTGGCCAGGGGTACGCTGGAGGGTTATTTGAAAACCCGGCGCAAGCCCTCGCCGGAAGACCTTGGTGTGACGGTTACGCCGGCGATGCAGCAGGTCATGGGCGTTTTTGTGACCCTGACCAAACACGGCGAGCTGCGCGGATGTATCGGCGAGATTCTGCCGCGTCGTCCGTTGGTGGAGGGGGTTGCGGAACGGGTATTGAGCGCCGCGCTGGAGGATCCCCGCTTTCCGCCGGTGCAGATCGGCGAGCTATCGGACATTGAAATGGAGATTTCGGCGCTGACGCCGCCGAAGCCGGTGGATTCGTATGAGGACATTGTGATCGGGCGGCATGGCATGATTCTGCAAAAGGGCTATGCCTCGGCGGTTTTTCTTCCGCAGGTGGCGCCCGAGCAGGGCTGGGATTTGGCCACCACGCTGACGCATCTTTCCATGAAGGCGGGGCTTTCTCCGCAAGCCTGGAAGGACGGTTGCCGATACGAGGTGTTTGAAGCGAACGTGTTTAATGAGGCGATGTTTGAAGCGCCCTGAGCGGCTTGTCCGATGCGGGTTGAACGCAGGCGTCCGCTGGGTGTAAGCAATAGAGCGGGGATCGGGTGAGCGGTGTGGGTTGCGAGGTTGCGCCGCAAAAAGGAGCAGTATGAGTATAGGTAGAGCATTGGTATTTTTTCTGGCCGTGGTTGGTCTGTGTGGTGCGCAGACTCCCTCGGCCATTCGTTTCCGCAACGGCACATTGGATACTTCTCTGTCTGCGGCTACTCGGATGATGGACGCGAAAACCGAAGAGGCGTATGTGGATGAAGCGAGTATATCCGCTCTGCAGCCCTCCCTGCTGGATGGGTTTATTCCGGTCCTGGCGCAGTTCAGCCGCCCGATTACCACCGCCGATCGGCAGGCTCTGGCGTGCGCGGGCGCGACGGTGGTGAACTATGTGCCGGACCAGGCCCTGCTGCTCTTGATTCGTTCCGACGCAGTGCCCGCTCTGCAGCGCATGGCGGGCATTCGCTGGATCGGCGCATACCCGGCAGAGATGAAGCTGGATGAGTCCCTGCTTCCGTCGCCGGTATCCGGGCCGGTTCTCCGGATGGATGCTGCGGGCGATGCCGTTGCAGAGGTGGTGATTTCCGTGCTGCGCCCACGCTATGTGCATATTATTTCTTCTCTGGTGGAAGAAGATCTGGGTGGCGAGGTGGTGGATACGGGTGTCGGTTCGCGCTGGGGTACGGTGCGAGCGCGGGTGGCCGTTTCGCTGCTGGAAGAGCTGACGGCCCGCTCGGAGGTGGAGTGGATCGAGCCGTATCTTCAGCCGGAGCTTCACAACAATGTGGCGGTGGGATCGGAGTTGATGAATGTGCGGCAGGTCTGGACGAATTACGGGCTGACCGGCGCGGGGCAGATTGTGGCGGTCGGGGATTCGGGGCTGGATACGGGTAATCCGGACACGATTCACCCGGATTTCAGCAACCGGATTCACGCCGCTTTCGGATTGGTAAGTGCCGGTGACTGGATCGATTATAATGGGCATGGCACGCACACCTCGGGCTCGGTGCTGGGTAATGGCGCGGCCTACAGCAACGGTCTCTTTCGCGGTGTGGCGTATGAAGCGGAACTGGTGATTCAGGCCCTGGGTAGCACCACCGGCGGGTCATCCGTTTATCCGCCCTCGCCCTTGACTCTGCTTTTCACGCAGGCCCACTCCAACGATGCCCGGATACATTCCGACAGCTGGGGTGACGATGCCGATGGCGCGTACAGTTCGATGGCCCGCTACGTGGATGAGTTCATGTGGGATGTGGATGATATGCTCGTGGTTTTTTCCGCCGGCAACTCGGGCGAGGACGCTGATCAGGATGGGGTGATTGATTTGGGGTCCATGGGTGCGCCCGGCACCGCCAAGAATTGTCTGACCGTGGGCGCGGCGGAGACGGATCGCCCCGCCGGTTCGGGCGGCTATTCCTCCGACCCGTGGGGCACGGGAAGCTGGCTCGCACATTATCCCACCAATCCCATCCGCGATGACCTCATCTCCACGCCGTGGGATGGAACAAACCAGGGCATGGCCGCCTTTTCGAGTCGCGGGCCCTGCCGGGATCAGCGCATCAAGCCGGATATTGTGGCGCCGGGAACCGATATTATTTCGTGCCGTTCGCGCCAATCCGGCGCGGGCGTGTTGTGGGGTACGGGCACCGGTATTCTGGCAAACAGCGCCAGCAATGAGTATTGTTTTTCCGGCGGCACCAGCATGTCCACCCCGCTGACGGCCGGATCCGCCGCCCTGGTGCGGCAGTATCTGGTCGAACAACGCGGCCTGACCAATCCGAGTGCAGCGCTGCTCAAGGGACTCCTCATCAACGGGGCCCGCTCCCTCTCGCCCGGACAATACGGTGAAGGCGAGTTTCTCGAAGTCCCCGCCGGCCCGAATAATGTGGAAGGATGGGGGCATGTTAATTTGGCCGATTCGCTCTTCCCGGAGGACGGGCGCACCCTGCTGCTGGCCGATCGGCACTACCTTCAGACGGGCCTGACGAATCGGTATCCGGTGGTGCTGACGAGTACGGCCCCGCTCACGGTGACGCTGGCCTGGAGTGATTATCCCGCCGCGCTCAGCTCCGCCCAGCAACTGGTGAACGATTTGGACCTGCGTCTGGTTGAACCGGATGGCACGGTGCTCTATCCCAACGGATCAACCGGCCCTGATCACACCAATAATGTGGAAAGGCTGGATGTGACCGAAGGAAAAATCGGCACCAACTGGATTGAGGTCAGCGGGTTCAATGTGCCGCAGGGCCCGCAGTCGTGCGCGCTCGTGATCAAGGCCGATGGCTTTCCGGCGCCGGTGCTGGAATTGTACGGGTTGTGCGCCGATCCCGCCAATCCGCTTGAACGTGAACAGGCGACGGTGCATGTGGGCGTTTCCAGTCTGGCAGGCGGGTTGGCGGCCGTGGTGACGTCGTATCGGGTGAACAGCAATGCGTGGGAGTACCTCCTCATGACGCCGGCGGAAACCAACGACTGGATGATCGCCTATGAAGGGGTGCTGCCGGCTTTTGATGCGGGGGATATTGTGGACTTCTCCCTGTATGCCATGACGTTTGAATTTCAATTCGCCTTCAGCACCACCAATCAGATGCTTGTGAATTCCACAAATATATGGGTGTGCATTTCGGGGTCTTCGGAGTGGCCGTACAATACCTGGGAGACGGCGTATACCACGATTCAGGAGGCGCTGGATGCCGCAGAGGATGGCTATGTCATCACGGTGGCGGACGGACACTACAAAGAGAACACGTTGATGGTGGAAAAGGATGTGGTTCTGCACAGCGAGAGCATCATGGGTTCCGTGATGATCGACGGGCAGAATCAGCGCATCTGTATGGCCCTGCTTTCTTCGGGGGCCCGCGTGCAGGATTTCAAGTTTGTCAATGGGTATGCCGTGGACGGCGCCGGGGTGTATATGACCGGCGGAACGCTTTCCTCCTGCATTGTGGATTCCTGTTCGGCGGATCGCTACGGCGGTGGTATTTATCTGGCGGGCGGGACGGTCTCGGATTGCATTGTCAGGGACTGTCACTCCGGTCGCTATGCGGGCGGCATTCTTACGCTGGGTGGCTTGGTCGAACACACGTTGATTTATGATAATGATTCCGTCTCGGACGGAGGCGGCATGGAGTTCTGGGGTGGCGTGGTCAGCAACTGCACCGTGGCTTTCAACCAGAGTGGCGGAACCGGCGGCGGGATTGACGTGGGGGATTACGGCTTTGTATACAATACCATTATCGTATCCAATACGGCAGTCAACGGCGGGAATAACTGGTATGAATGGACGCCGAAAGATTTCCGTTACTGCTGTTCCTCGCCGAATCCGGGCGAACCGGGCGGAATCGACGTGGACCCGCTTTTCGTGGATGCCCCGATACGGGATCTGCGCCTAAAAAGCGAGTTGGGACATTATGTGCCGAACGGCACGTGGACGAATGATGCGGTAACGAGCCCCTGCATTGATATGGGCGATCCGGCTTCCGATTATTCAGCAGAGCCGGAGCCTAACGGCGGGCGCATCAATATGGGCGTCTACGGCGGAGCGCAGGAAGCCTCCAAGGGCGACACGAACACGTATAAACTCATTGTGGTATCGTCGCAGGACGGAACAGATCCCGCGCCGGGCGTTTATGCTCATCCGCGGGGCGCCGGCATCTCCTGCATGTTGACCAATTCGCTGATCACCGGGGTATCCACGCAGTATGTCGGTCTGGGCTGGAGTCTGTCGGGGCTGCTGGATTCTGAAGGAGAGAGCAGCGGAACGGATACGGTGGTTTCCCTGACGCTCACCAACAGCGGCTTGCTTTCATGGGGCTGGCAGACGAATGTGTTCGGCATGGCGTATGCGAATCTGCACGGGTCTGTTTCCGGAACCAGCGGCGAATGGTATGCCATTAACAGCAGCATGACGCTCCAGGCTTTTCCGGAAAGCTACTATGGATTCACCGCCTGGACCGGCACCGCCACGTCTACGGCCAATCCGTATGCGGTGCCTATGACTCAGGCGCAGGAAGTCTGGGCGGTGTTTGATGCGCTGCGCACCACCAGCGGTGTGCCGCAATGGTGGCTGGCTCAATATGGATGGACCAACGGCTTCGAAACCGCCGCGTCCGCCGATCCCGATGAGGACGGCGCGCCCACCGGTGATGAATATTATGCGGGCACCAGCCCTACCAATGAGTATTCCGTGCTGCAACTGGTCACCACCGGCGGGGGCGATGAGCCCGTGATTCTTTCCTGGCGCGCGATGGCCGACCGGACCTATACGCTCCAATACTCCACCAATCTGCTCGAAGGGATGACCAACCGGCTCTTCCAGTTCTATACCGCGCTTTCGCTGGATATGGTGCTGGAGGATGATACGCACACCAATGAGCAATCCCTCTATTACCGCATCAAAGTCCGCTACGATGAATAACGGAAGCGGGCGTTCCCGCTTCCGTCAAAATCGCTGACGCGATTTAGGGAGCAGGAATGAC
This sequence comes from Kiritimatiellia bacterium, assembly GCA_028708815.1. Classification (GTDB taxonomy): domain Bacteria; phylum Verrucomicrobiota; class Kiritimatiellia; order RZYC01; family RZYC01; genus JAQVYB01. The sequence goes on from JAQVYB010000090.1 coordinate 7,134, forward strand.
CCCGGAGGGGTCTTGGAATACAGCCCGGGGTCGAATGACCCCGGGAATAGGAAAACTGTGAAAGGCCGCGGTTCTGTTTTTCCCTTTCCAGGCCATCTTTGCGCGCCTCCGCAGAAAGGTCATGTCTGAACAGTGTCAAAAAACACCCGGATCAGAAACAGGACGTTGCATGGCGAAGGATGAGCGGGAATCGAATGATAAAAAATTGAGATAAGCGATTTGATATAATCCCTCAAAAGAGGGTTTGAATCTTTTCTGAAAAGAGCGGATTAAAGGCATAGTAATGGAATTGAGAAATTCTTCAGGATTCATGCGAGAGAATCGTTTGTGAACGGCTCAGGTGAGTCGATGGAAAACAGAATAGTTTTTGCGGTTCCGCAAAATTAGTTCAATGGGAAACTGGCACTTTTCAAGGACGAACTATCAAGCGGAGTCACGCCCAACCGGGCGCGGCTCCTGTTTCATGTTCGTCCAAGGGATGGCAGTCCCTCTATTGAGCGTGGACAGTTGTCCGCGCCTTTTGATTTTCACGACACAAGGGTGCGGGGTGTGTGGAGTGAACTGGGGAAAGGTACCGATCTGAATAATTGACTTGCGCGGGGGTTGCGCGGGGCTTAGTTTGGGATCGTTCTCAACACGGGGAGTGAATATGAGAATCAGGTTGTGTGTGTTTGTTGCGATGGTCGGATTGCTCGGTGGAGTGTGCCAGGGGAAGGCGGAGACGATTACCTCTCCGGAAGCGCTGGCGGATTTGTACGATATGCAGGTGGATGAGTTACCGCCCGCACCGGTACTTGGCGCGGAGAGTATGGTGCTGAATGCCTCGTCGCGTTATGTATGCACCGCTCTTCAACGTTTTCCACAATCCTTTGTCAATTCCTTAATCACCCATGAAGAATACGGCCTGTATCTTTATGATCTATGGATTATCCCTGACCGATTATCAGGCGAAATGGTCTTTTACAATGAAGACTTTGAAGAAGTCGGCGCGGTGGTTTGGTATGACTCGGAAGATGCGTGGCTGTTCGGGGTGTACGCATTGTCGGTGACGCTGGTGGATGAGTTGGATTGGGACGATCTGCAGGCGGCACTGGAAGAAGACGCAGAAGAGGAAGAAGTCCCGCTGATGCAGCCCATGATGATGTCAACTTTTTTAAGTGGGACCCCGCCTGATCCGACAACGTATATCCGGGCAGGAATTGACCGTTTGGCAAGTAACATCACGGTTTCCATGATCGTTTCCAACGGGTTCACCAATGCGGTGGAAATTTATTCGACCGATGATCTGCTCACGGGCGACTGGTCCATCCGCGCGACGAACCTCCAGTTCTCCGGCGGATACACGAACACCTGGACGGACTCGACAGCCGGGAATACCGACAAGCGCTTTTATATCATTGGTAACGGCGGGTTGGACCTCGACGGTGATGGGTTGCTTGACGCGCGCGAGGCATTCATTTATCTCACCGACCGCACGAAATATGACACGGATGGCGACGGCATTGGCGACGGCGAGGAACTGATGATAGATGGCACCGATCCGCTGGATATCTATTCCGCCCGTCCCCCCGATAGGCTCCGCGCCTCCGGCGCGTCGATTGTGGATGAATCGGGGAACCCGGTGGTGCTGTGTGCGGAAAACTACGGCGGCTGGCTGGCGTGGGAGCACTGGATGCTCAAATTCGAGCCTCAGGTGCATACGAATATTTTAGGGAACGTGGTCGGCATTCGCAGCGGTCTGGACGGCGCATCTTGCAATGAACTGGTCGATCTGCTGGTGGATAATGTAGATGCTTCAATCACGCTTTTAGCCACAAAGGCCTCTTGGACGAACAGCGCTGGAATAGAAACGAACACGAACCCGGACTCCATCGGTGGCTTTAACAGCGGTAGTTGGCTGTGTTTTTCCAATGTGGTGTTTTCGCCCGGACTGACCAATCTGGCGGTGATTTACGGGCGCCTCGGCACGGAAACCGCTGGAGCCATCGAAATCCGGCTGGGGAATCCCACCTCCGGCACGGTGATCAAGAGCTTCAAAACGGCGGATACCGGCGGCTGGTACGACTATGACGAGAATGTGTTTTACGGGGTGCAGTCCGTTCCGGCAAGCACACAGAACGTCTACATCACCGGGACTGGAGCGGGCGGGTTGGGCAACTTCTATTCGTTCCGGCTCTACAAGACGGATAACACGGACTTTCTGATCAACCGGTTCCGCACGTATTACTTCAACACCAACGAACTCGACCGGTTGAGAGCGCTGGGGTGCAATACCATTCGCCTGCCGTTTAATTATGATCTGCTGCTGGATGCCACCGGCACGAACTGGCTGGAAAGCGGCTGGGCGTGGCTGGACCAGGCCGTAGAGGAGTGCGCGAAGCGGCGGATGTGGTGTCTGCTGGATTTGCATGCCGCGCCCGGCGGACAGAACTGGTATGAGCAATGCGCGAAGAAACAGGGCACACGTAACCGGCTTTGGGCGGTGCAGAAATATCAGGATCAGCTCAATCGCCTGTGGTCCGGGGTGTCCGCCCGTTATGCGACGAATCCCGCCGTGCTGGGCTACGATCTGCTCAACGAACCGTATCCCTACGCGGGTGACAATTCCGTGGCGTCGATGTGCGCCGCCTACACGAATTACCTGATTCCGCTGCACAACCGGCTCTACAAAACGATTCGCTCCAACGATACCGCGCATCTGATCTTCATGGAGGATAATTTCCATGGGACCAACAATGCCGCATTTCTGTGGGTGACGCCTGAACCCGCCGCGATGGGCTGGAGCAACATCGTCTACGAATTCCACAGTTACGAGCGTGTGCTCAACTCCGTATACACAGGAGCCTTGGCTTATCTCAACTGGGAATACGAAACACAGAAGCAGGTGGCCGATGATAATGTGCGGAACTGTGTGCGCTTCATGCGTGCGCGGCAGGTGCCGGTATTCCTCGGAGAATTCCAGCCCGGCGATCCGCAGAATGATGATTATGCCCTGCGTCGCTACACGGAGAATGGCATCAACTGGTGCCACTGGAATTACAAGGTGTGGGGCTGGGAAGACACCAACCGGCCCGACCACGGCTGGAACAGTTGGGGTCTCGCATATCGGCAGGCCGACGTCTCCGACGATTTCCCGAACATCGTTACCGACAATCTCGCCTCGCTGGTGTCCGACTTTGCGGACTACGGTTCCTACACCAACTACGATCACCTCCAGCAGGTCTATGCCTCCCGCGCCGCGAGCGCGCAGGCCGCCGTAACCAACACCACCGAATTCACGGACTTCTACCTGAATACGTTTGATGGGCCAGATGCGAACAGCATCAATGAGTCTTGGGCATGGAGGAAATTGACTGCTATAGGAAATGCAGATGGGTTCCTTGTCCGAGTAAAAAAAGCCCGGCTTGATTATAATTATGGCACATCGTTTGCAATGCGGCTCAAGTCACGTGAAGAGACAGAAGCGCATTTCAACATCATGGATGCGACGGGCGTTGAAATGTCTGTAGATGTTTGCGCCTTCAATATATCCAGCGCGGCGGGCGGAACGGATACCGAACTCTGCCTGAGTATGACGCGGGATATGGTGACAAACACGGTATATTCGTATGACAGTACCGCGATCATGGCCCGGATGCAGTACAATGGTTCGACCACCAACGTGAAAATCTCCCTGCACGCCAAGGGAGAAACAGCAAATTCCTTTGGAACTACACTGTATGAAAGCGCCTGGGTGGCCTTTTCGCCTTCCGGGACGTTGAAGCTGGCGGTTAATCAGAGCGCGGCTTCGGTTACGTATCCCGGCGTTGCATCTGGAAGCATCAGTCACGGACTGTCCTTCACGAACTGGACGGATGGCGGACTGGCCGTGGTGGATGCCCGGAATGTTTCCGGGCATGCGATCTATGCGGAATTTGACAACCTGAAAGTCGAACGTCCGAGTGCGGCACGGGATACCGCATACGCCAACAGCTTTGACGACATCCCCGACGAAATGCAACTGCGGGCATTGCCGGACAGCATGTCGGTTTTTCGCTCCTGGTCGTCATCACGTTTTGAGACCACCTTCATCACCAACAGTCGGGTGATTGTAATGCCGAACGATGGGACTTGGCAGGGCACCTGGCTAAACCCGACGCGTAACTATCAGAATGCCGCGCGTATGGACTTCCAGGCTTCCTCGTTGGTGAATATTTCGGTGAATTATTCTGACTTCACGCAGGGCGTCGCCAAAATATGTTTTCTGCCGGAGGATTTCCCTGCGGAAATATGGGGACACTATGAGAACAAGGCCTTATATGTGGAGATGTGGCGTAGCGGGGCCAATCTTGCATTCGCATCATATCGCCATCTTGCGAGTGGTGATTCCGGGCGAGACTGCATCGGCCCCGTGACGAATTACACCACCTATGCTGATGGATGCGCAGTAAGCGTGACGGTTTCCACAAATGCGCTGGTCGTGACTTATGACGGCGAAACGGTGCTGAATTTGAACCACGGCGTGAACAACATGACGAACCTATATCGGCACGGCATGTATCCGCATTTTGAGTTTCAGAACGACGGCAGTTCAACCCATGCAGTGGTTGGGATGGATGAAATAGCCGTTTCTTCTGCAAACTGATTGCGGAGAACCATGTGAACAATGGAAGAAATATAAGCATTTATATTGCTTTGACGCTGCTGGTTTTGTGTCTGCCGGTTTCCCGCGCCGATCTGGTCATTGATCTGACCTATATCGGCAATGCGGGTAATCCGGCGGATACGACCGGCTACGGCTCTGTCGGATACAATTACTACATCGGCACGTACGAAGTGACAGTGGCACAATACGCCGAATTCCTGAATGCCGTGGCAGCCAGTGATCCGTATGGATTGTATGCTGAATCAATGGGACCATCTTCGGGGAATCCACGGGACTTTATTATTTCCCGCACAGGTGAAAGTGGCTTATATACATATTCAGCCGTGGAAGAAAAAAAAAATCAGCCGGTACGCTTTGTTGATTTTTTCGATAGCGTCCGCTTCTGCAACTGGCTCCATAACGGGCAAGGCAGCAGCAATACGGAAACCGGCTCATACGATCTGAGCGTTGGAGCGTGGATGACACGGGAAGATGGCGCGACTTGGGTTCTGCCCACGCAGGACGAATGGTACAAAGCGGCTTATTACGATGCGGGAAACGACTATTATTTCGACTATCCCAACGGCAGCGATGAAACACCCGCCGAACCCACGGATGAGACCACCCCGCGCGATATGAACTTTGGAGATGATCCCTGGTGGCATGGTTATTCGGTGACATATACATCCATTGGCGAAACCACGGGGCACAGCCCGTATGGCGTTTATGACTTAGGTGGCAATGTCGAGGAATGGACCGAGTCCTTTCCGCCCGCCGGTGCTGAACGGATGGTGAGGGGGGGGGGGGCCTTCTCGG
>JAQVYB010000090.1:12583-15996 GCA_028708815.1 Kiritimatiellia bacterium
CGATTCCTCGCGCACCAGATGTAGAGAGTTCTGGGAGAGGGTTCCGTTTCGTTCATCTGATCCCTGAACCCGGGACGTTGATTCTGTTGCTTGCGGGATGCGTCGTGTTGGCGTGGAGGGGGAAATGCCGGTCATGATGAACACGCGTTTACTGCTATTCCCATTTGCATTCCGTGAATGGTTAACCAAGCGGGCCAAAGGACCGGTTGGCGAAGAGACGGAAGCGCATTTCAACATTACGGATGTCACGGGTTCCGAGATGTCCATGGACGTATGCGGATTCAGCGTATCCGGCGCGACAGGCGGCACGGATGCCGAACTCTGCCTGAGCATGACGCGGGATCTCGTGACGAACACGGTCTATGCGTACGACAGTCCGGCCATCATCGCCCGGATGCAGTACAATGGGGCGACCGCCAACGTGAAAATCTCCCTGCATATTAAGGGTGAAACAGCCAATTCCTTTGGAACTACGCTATATGAAAGTGCGTGGGCGGCCTTTTCACCTTCAGGCACGTTGAAACTGGTGGTCAATCAGAGCACGGCATCGGTTACGTATCCCGGCGTTGCATCTGGAAGCATCAGTCACGGCCTGTCCTTCACGAACTGGACGGATGGTGGGATTGCCGTGGTGGATGCCCGGAATGTTTCGGGTCATGCGATCTATGCGGAGTTCGATAATCTGAAAGTGGAACGACCGTCCGCAGTGCGGGATACATTGTATGCCAACACTTTTGATGGCGTTCCTGATGAGATGCAACTGAGGGCATTGCCGGATAGCATGTCGGTTTTCCGCTCCTGGTCGTCGTCGCGTTTTGAGACCACCTTCATTACCAATAACCGCCTAGTGGTAATGCCGAACGATGGGACCTGGCAGGGAACGTGGCTGAATCCAACGCGCAACTATCAGAACGCTGCCAGGATGGAATTCCAAGCGTCCTCGCTTGTGAACCTTTCCGTGAACTACACCAGCTTCACACAGGGCGTCGCCAAGATTTGTTTCCTGCCGGAGGATTTTCCTTCGGAAATCTATAATGGCTACAATTCCCCGGCATTGTATGTCGAAATGTGGCGTAGCGGTACCAATATTGCGTTTACCTCCTATCGGCATAACACCAGCGGGCAATATGGGCGTGACTGTATCGGGCCAGTGACGAATTATACGGCTTATGCCGATGGATGCACGGTAAGCGTGACGGTTTCCACCAATGCACTGCACGTGACCTATGATGGCGAAACGGTTCTGAATTTGAACCACGGCATGAGCAACATGACGAACCTCTATCGGTACGGCATGTATCCGCATTTTGAGTTTCAGAACGACGGCAGTTCAACTCATGCAGTGATTGGGATGGATGAAATAGCCGTCACGTCTGCAAACTGATTGCGGAGAACGGTGTGAACAAAGGACGAAATAGAAGCATTTGTGTTGTCTTCGCTTTGCTGGTTTTGTGTCTGCCGGCTTCCCGCGCCGATATGGTCATTGACCTGGCCTACATCGGCAACGCGGGAAATTCGGCGGATACGACCGGCAACGGTTCGGTTGGTTATAATTACTACATCGTAAGCGTCTTATAATTCACCCCCTTTTCAGCCGCGCGGGGTTGTGCGTAAATGTTCGGCATGAAAAGCGCATCCCAAAGACCAGGACGCCGGAATCAGCTTCGCAGCACAGAAGAGCGCTCACGGCTGATTGAACTGTATAAATTAAGCGGCTTGAAGCCATCGGCATTCTGCCGGGATCAGGGCATTCATTTGTCGACGTTCTGTGGCTGGCTGAGTCGGGCCCGGACTTCGTGCACGAAGAAAACATCTCGCAGGAACACGGTTTGTTTTGTCGAGGCAGCGGTAACGGCGGCGGCAGGCAGTCCGGCGAATGGCGTTGCCGCTCTTGAGGTTGTTTTGCCCACGGGAACGGTGATTCGTTTTCGCGATGCGGCTTCGGCGGCACAGGTTGGCAACTGGCCGAAGGAGGTGCTTTCATGCTGAATATGACCGGTTCGCTTCGCGTTTACCTTGCTGCCGAGTCTATCGATTTGCGCAAGAGTTTTTCAGGTTTGTATTCGGTGACGGTGAATGTGCTGCGTGAGAAGCCGGAATCAGGCGCGTTGTTTGATTTCGGTTTGACAAAAACAGTGGATTTTTTATTGTCGCTCGCATGTCAGAGAGTGCGAAGACCATTGAAAAACTTCAGGAGGTTGTGGCGCAATGCCTGGCGGAAAACGAGCGTCTTGGCGAAGAAAACCGGCAGCTCATCGCCGTTAATCAGCAGCTCAAAGCAGACCTCAAAACGGCCAACCAGAAGATTCAGTTTCTTCTTTCACGTCTGTTCGGCAAGAAGTCCGAAAAGCTTGATACCAACCAACTCCTTTTGTCCTTGAATATGGATGAATTCCTCGCCAACGGCGAGGACGATGAACCTGCAAAGACCGTGCCTGCCCAGCAGCCTTATCGGTGAAGCCGTTGACTATACGCTTCGCCTGTGGGATCAACTGGTTCGGTATACTCAGGATGGCCGGGTGGAGATCGATAACAATCTGGTTGAAAATGCCATCCGTCCGACAGCCGTTGGGAAAAAGAACTGGCTGTTCTTCGGCAGTGAAAATGCCGGTTGGCAAAGCGCGGTCCTGTTCAGCATCCTGGAAACCTGCCGCAAGCTTGAAATCAATCCGCAGGAATACCTGCTCGACGTGCTGACGCGCCGGCCGAATATGACCAATCAGCAGATCGGTGAACTGACTCCGGCAAAATGGCTGCAAGCCCGAATGAAAATCGCCTGCTGACCGACCGCGTCAATAGGGTGAATTATAAGACGCTTACATGGATTTTCCAATCATTGGAAAATCAAAACAGCGAGAGTTGGTGCGGGGTGCTTTTGGGAGGGGGTGCCGCGGGTTGGGGCGTTTCGGAGGCGGCGCCGAGGAGTTGGTTGAACTGTTCTTCGGTGAGAATGGGGATGCCGAGGGTTTGGGCGTCGGTGAGTTTGGACCCGGCATTTTCGCCGGCGATGACATAGTCGGTGCGGCGCGATACGCTGCCGGTGACTTTGCCGCCGCGGGCGCGGATGAGATCGGCCATTTCATCACGGCCCCGCACGGGTAGGGTGCCGGTGATGACGAAGGTTTTTCCGGCGATCGGGCTGTCCGCTTTTTCCGTTCCGCCGCTGCCGCGCGGATTGATGTTCAGCTCCTGCATGCGGCGGATGACTTCCTGTCCGGCGGGCGATGTGAAGAAAGCGATCAGGCTGCGGATGGATTCTTTTTTGAAGCCTTCGACGAGGAGTGATTCGGCGGGCTTTTCGGGTTCGCGCTTGAGGATGAGGCCGAGTTCCTTGAGCCGGGATTCCAGTTGCTGGATTTCAGCGGAGTATTGTTCGTGCTGCAGGCGAATGGCTTCTTTTTCCGAGCCGGTTT
>JAQVYB010000241.1 GCA_028708815.1 Kiritimatiellia bacterium
TCAATGAATTGTTTGTCTGGTGTCTTTTCCATGTTGCGTCTCCTGTGTGCATCCGTTCACCAGGCGGGCCTTACGCCTGCCGGAGAATTCACTCTTCCAAGGCCAAATAGGCGAGCATTGAATCAGAATCATTCACGGGTGTCAATGTGTAGATCACCCATGAATCCGCGACGACGAATTGCACGGGTTGAAAATAGGCGGGTTGGTCGGAAGTGTTTTCTTCGGGGCGTTCGGCGGGGGGCAGAAAATGGCGGCAGGCGGTTTGTTGCAGGGCCAGTGCGGTGTGGAGTGCACGCAGTCCGGCGTCCTCCTGGCGAAGAATCGTGAGAAGTGCCGCGGTGGCGGCATAGACCGTCAGCACGGTAATGAGCAGGGCGGTGAGTACTTCAGGAAAGGTGAATCCATTTTTGTTCACCGCCTCAATCCGCGCTGGAGATGTCCGCATCTTCTCCGTCTCCTTCGGGTTCGCTGTCGGCGCCATAACTGATGATTTCAAAGAGTTCGCCGTTTCGCCCGGGAATAAGATAAATGAATTCGTTGCCCCATGGATCTTTGGGCAGGTTGCGGGAGTCCAGGTATCCGCCTTCGGGGTAATGGGGAGGTATTGGAGGTGTTGTTGGTTTACGGACCAGCGCTTCGAGTCCTTGAGCCTGCGCGGGGAAGCGGCCCTGTTCGGTGTGGTAGAGTTTGAGGGCGGCCTGAAGGGTTTTAACCTGCATTCGTGCGGAGGTGACCCGCGCTTCGCCTGGTTTGCGCAGGACGTTGAGCCCCACGAATCCGGCCAGAATGGTGATGATGATCAGTACCACGAGGATTTCAATGAGGGTAAATCCGTTGCGCGTCGCGGTTGTTTTATCTTTTCGTTTGTCGTGCATGTTGTTCCTCCAAGGTCATTCGGTTTCGGAATGTACGGGGGGGTGCGGAGAAAGACCAGCTAAAAAAAGGGCGCAGCCGTCCCTGTACGGGCTGCGTTCAGAAGAGCATGCCCTGGCGGGATTCTTCGCCGAATTTACGGAAGAGCGCGTGGAGTTTATCGAGGTAATAGACAATATTCTCGTCGCGATTCTGCGGATCCCATTCAGAGACGGGTTTGGCGGCGGCATACACGGCAACGCTTTTTCGGTCGCCTGTGACATAATAGGAGAGCTGGTCGCCTGCGCGATAGGTTCGGTTCGAGGCCAGCGCCAGCTCGTAGGCGGCATTGCGCCCCCGGTTTCCGGCCTGGATTTTCGCGGCATAATTCGAGGGGTCGGCCTGAAGCACTTCGGTTTTGGCGAGCATGGTGATGGGCCATTTCCGCAGTCGGATGGCGTCTTCAAACTCCTGCTGCAAGGCGGGGATATCCTGGTCGCGCTGTTCGAGTTTCAGGCGGAGAAATTCGTGAATGTAGCGGCGTTGAAATGGTTCGAGTCCGCGTGATTTCAGGGCGGCGCCTTTGACGAGAATCCCGCCGTGCTCATCGAGGAGCGCATAGTTTTTCATTTTGTAGCTGTACATGGAGCGGTATTCCCCGTCGAATTCGACGTCGATGCCGGCGGGAAGTTGTTCGGCGAATGTTTGGCGAAAGGCGCGGACTTCGTCGGCTTGTATGGAGGGGGGCACAAAGTATACGCCGTCGGTATCGATTTCAACGGGGCGCCCGCCGAGGGTTTTAATGAGGCGTATCATTTCCTTGAGGAGGTCCCGTCCGTTGGCGGTGATGCGCTCGGCGGCGTCGAAGTCGTTGAAATGCCCCTGCGCGAATCCGAGGTATCCATAGAAGGAGTTGATGAGAATTTTAAGGCAGCTTTGGCGTGCATCGAGGAGGAGGCGTTCTTCGGGATGGTTCGAGAGGCGCATGCGGTCTTTGAGTTCGAGGCGCAGGTCGCGGAGTTGCTTCAGCATATCAAGAAAGACGTGGAGGGAATCGGAGGCCGGTTCGAGGTGGTCCTTGAGCATCAGGGAGGGGTAGAGGGACCGCACGTCGCAATGATGTACATGGAGTGCCACGCCTTCGAAGAAAAGGTCGGTATAGCCGCCTGCAAAAGGGCGCGCGGGGCCGGGCAGCGGAACGGAACAACGTTGATGCAGGTATTCCCGAAGCAGCAGGGCATCGATTTTCACGGCATTTCCGCGGACGCATACGTTCTGATACGTGTAGGGCAGCATTTGAGCCTGGGCGAAGTAGACGGGGGAGAGAATGGCGGCGAGCGAGCGGGTTTCCAGGATGTCGTCCTGGGCATAGCGCATGAGGCGGGCGGGATCTTCATGAAACAGGCGGGCGATATCGGCCCCGTTGAGATAGGTTCGGTCCGGTGCGGCGACGCCGAAGTGAATGGCGGCGTTTTTGAGGCTGAAGCTTTCGAGGGAGCGTGAGGTGATATCGTAGAGCTGCACCAGGAAGTAGGTGTCGATGAGGTGCCGCCCATGGATATCCATGCGGGTATAAGAGACGATGCGCTCGCCGATGCTGAGTCGGCTGGAGCGCGATTTGGGGATTGAGCCGTCGCGTCCGATGGCGAGTTTGACGCGTTGTTTTTTGGCGCGGGTGACGAGATAAGGGAGGTCGAAGTTGAAGAGGTTGTGGCCTTCGATGACGTCTGGATCGCGTTCCCGAATCAGGTCGACCATGTTTTGCAGGAGTTCTTTTTCGGAGAGTTTTGAGCCGTCCAGCAGGTGTGTCCATCCGGAGGAGTCGGCCATGGCGATGGCGGTAATGCGGTCGCCGTCGCGTTGGGCGTTGCAGAATTCGAAACCGGGTTCGGTGTAGGTTTCGATGTCGATTTGCATTCGGCGCAGAGCGGTGAACGGCATTTCCTTGAAGAGGGTTTTTCCGGTAAGCAGGAGATGCTGCTGGACGGGATCGGTAATGACGAGGTGTACGGCCTGTTTGTTTTTAATATGCTTGAGGGCGCGTTGGAGGGATTTCCAGGTGGGAAAGAGGATCAGGTTGTTCAGGGGGGCTTCGCCGGAAAGCGGGTGGAGTTCGAAAGGCTCTTCGAATCCATCCAGATCGGCTGGATTTTTCAGCAGGAAAAAGGGATGGAAGGGCTCGGTGTGGCTTAGGGTTTTTTGATTGGGGCGGGTGTAGACGAGCATTTCGTCCTGTTTGGGGTTTTCCCGCCATACGATGGCCAGCAGGCCGGGCGTGGCGTCGCGTCCGATCAGGGGATTGCCGGTGGCTTTTTCGGGCGGGGCCGGTTGCCGGTTGGATGGTCTGGCGTTGTCTTGTTCAGAATGCGGGTTGGACGAGTTCATGGGGGCAGGATACGCAGGAAAGAGCGGGAGCGTCAAATGGTTCCCGTGTGGCGCGTGCATATTCTGCAATCGTTGCAGCGGGCCCGGCGGCATAAAACGGCTGACGGCTTGCCGGGAAGGAGCGGGTCTTTTCGCGAGGAATTCAGTTGCATTTCACCCGGGGTCATGGCGTACACTATGCCCGTTGTGCCACCTGAAACAAGTTTGCACAATACAGGTTTTCGGGAGGGCGCTTTTTTTGAAATGCAGGGGGTTGTTGAGGAGCGGGAAGAGCAGGCGCAGGATTATGAAAAGATACGGATTCACGCTGGTTGGGTGGCTGATGTTCACGTCTGTGGTCTTTGCTTCGGCGCGTCTGGACGGGATTCAGCGGCGAATGGTCTCGCTGAACAACAGTTATTATACGGAAGCCACCTGGATGGAGTTGATGAATGATCTGGATGCCATCCGTGCGGATGCGTCTGCCCGGGGAGCTTTGGATGAGGCGGTTGCGGCCGGTCTTCTTCAGGCGCGCGCCTATGTCGACTTGCGCGATGACCAGGCGCGTGCCTTTTCTTTGCTGGAGAAGTTGAAGATTGA
>JAQVYB010000006.1 GCA_028708815.1 Kiritimatiellia bacterium
GCAGATACGTTTTATGCGACGCTGGCGGCCTTCGGCATGTCCATTGTGCTGAGCTATGTGGAGCAGCACGTTCTCTTTTTCAGAACACTCGGGGCCTTGTTTCTTTTTGGTTTCGGACTCTGGTTTCTGTTGCGTACGCCGCGTCAGAAAAACCTGGAGGAAAACGGTTCCACTTATGTGGCGCATTTCTTTTCGACCCTGCTTCTGACGCTGACCAATCCGATCACCATCTTTGCGTTTGTTGCGCTTTTCACGGCATTCGGGATGGCGAATCCGCGGGCGTATAATCTCTCGCCGGGTTATCTGGTGCTGGGTGTTTTTTCCGGATCGGTTCTTTGGTGGCTGTTGGTATGTCTGGTGTGCAATTGTTATCGGAACGAGCTGCGGCATCCGAATGTACGGTTGATCAACCGGGTGCTGGGGGTGGTGTTTATGGTTTCCGGGTTGGTCACGATTTTTATTGTGCGGATTTTCCCGCTCTAGGAATGCTTCGGCCTTGGCGCGTGGGCTGGATTCGGTTGCGTCACTCCAGCATCCGGCTGCATCAGTCCCTTTTTTTGAAGGAGCAGCGTCCGATAGGCCGATCCATGAACAGCAGTTCAAAATCGCTTTTTTCCTGAGGTGGCGGCTCGTAGGGGGTGGCTTCCTCAAACCGTGCATCCCGGCGCAGAAGGTCGCGGACTTCTTCAAAATACGGCAGGTGATCGGTGGCGAAGTTCAGGCTGCCTCCGGGCAGGAACGTGTCGGCCATGGCATCCAGAAAAGGCGGGTCGAAGAGACGGTTGTCATGATGCTTTTTTTTGGGCCAGGGATCGGGGAAGAAAAGGTAATAAGTGGAAACGGAATTCGATGGAATAAGGTGGGTCACCGTGTAACAGGCATCCATACGCAGGAGTCGGATGTTGGTGAGCTGGCGGCGCACGGCCTTTTTATCGATCTTCCGGATACGGCGGAGCATGCGGTCGACCCCGAGAAAATGAACGTCCGGATGAGCGGCGGCGTGTTCCAGCAGAAAGCGCCCCTTGCCGCAACCGACATCCACTTCGAGCGGGCGCTCGTCGGAAAACAGATCGGATACGGAAAAGGGGTAGAGCCACTGGTCGGGGATGAATCGTACCGAGGCGGAGTGGGGTTGGTCTGTTTTCATGCCTGTTATCCTTCGGGGAATGCGTGTTCAAAAGGCTTTTTCTCTGTTTTCTTTTGCAGCGTCAAGCCAACGCTTTCTCCATACGGGATATTCTGTGGTTGAGGGAGGAATATTCCCGTATACAGAGTTGGCTATAGCTGCTAAATTGCCCCCTTTCAAGAAAACAGCGGATAATCGGGAGAGTTTGTGGCGGTAAATCAGTTAGAACGGATTGAACAGTACTTTCTGGGAGTCATCAATGAACGTCGAAAGACGCGCAGTGCGACGGCCTGGCGGTTGGTGCTGGTGACGCTTTCCCGTTTATTTGGCGCGATTGTTCAACTCCGGCTGTATTTGTATGCGCACCGCCTGTTTCGTCATCACACGCTCGGGTGCCAGGTGGTCAGCGTGGGGAATCTGACGGTGGGCGGCACCGGAAAAACGCCGATCGTGGAGATTTTTTCGCGTTCATTGCAGCAGAGTGGTCGCAAGGTGGCGATTCTCAGTCGGGGGTATAAAAAGAAGAAGCCGCCCCTGATGATTCGCCTGCGCAACCGGTTTCGGCATGGACTGGGCAAGAGCCGTCCGCCGCTGGTGGTTTCGGATGGGAAGCGCCTGCGTCTTGGGTCGGCGTTGAGCGGCGATGAGCCCTACATGCTGGCCGCCAACCTGCCGAATGTGGCCGTGCTGGTGGATAAGGACCGCGTCAAGTCCGGGAAGTACGCTATTCAGGAGCTGGGGTGCGATACGTTGGTGCTGGATGACGGGTTTCAGCATCTGCGCCTGAAGCATTGGGTGGATATTGTGCTGGTGGACAGCACCAATCCCTTCGGCAATGGGCACGTGCTGCCGCGCGGGCTGCTCCGCGAGCCGATCCGCAACATCAAACGGGCGAGTTTTATTTTCATCACCAAGTGCCATGGCCCGCAGGATGAGCTCAAGAAAAAGCTGCGCGAGCTGAATCCGGTGGCGGAAATTTCGGAGTGCCGTCATTGTCCCCGCTATCTCGAAAATGTCTATACCGGTGAGCGCAGGCCGCTGGAATTTCTGGAAGGGAAAAAAGTGGCGGCGGTTTCCGGTATAGCGGCTCCAAAGGGGTTCGAGGCGGAGCTGGTCAAATACGGCGCCCAGGTGATTCATCACAAATGCTATGCGGACCATCACCGCTACACCCAGAAAGAGATGCTCGACCGTATCAACAAGAGCATTGATCGCGGCGCGAATATGATCGTGACCACGGAGAAGGACGCCGTCCGGTTCCCGCGCATTCGGCGTAATGATCTGCCCATCTATTTTTTGCGGGTGGAGATCGAACTGCTCAGCGGGCAGGAGGACTTTGATGCCTGTATACGGCGTATTTGTTTTCGATAAGGCGGGGTGGACGTCATGAACCATCTGTTGATTTGCGGGGTGAACTGGATTGGGGATGCTCTCATGAGCATGCCGGCACTGCAAACGTGGCGGGAGCGGCATCCCGCCGCGCGGCTGGAGCTGCTGGTTAAGCCGGCACTGCTTCCGCTTTGGTCGCTGCACCGCGCGCCGGATGCGCTGCACCGCCTGCCTCCTGGAACGATCGGCGTGTGGCGGGCGGCGTCCGCCCTGCGCCGGGAGCGTCCGGAAGCCGCCTGCATATTTCCCAATTCGTTTCGGTCGGCCCTGATTCCGTGGTTGGCCGGCGTGCCGAGGCGGATCGGTGCACCGGGGCATCTCCGCCGCCTGCTGCTTTCAGAGATTCCGGCGGTCGGGCCGGCCACGGGGCCGCATCAGGCTTATGAATATTATCACCTGCTCTCGGAAACCCCGCCCGAGGTCCTGCCCGCGCCGCTTCTTACGCTTCCGGAGCCGCTTCAGGCGTGGGCGTTGCAGCAGGAGGCGACCCTTCCGGGGCCTTGGATGGTCTTTCTTCCGGGCGCGGCGCGCGGGCCTTCGAAGCAATGGCCCGAGGCCCATTGGATCGAGCTGGGTCGCCACATGCAGGGAGCGAATGGCGTCGGCACGCTGCTGGTTCTGGGCTCGCCCGGCGAGGCGGCGTTGTGCGGGCGGATTGCGGAAGGGATCGGCGGGTGTGCCGTCAGCCTGGCCGGTCAGACGGATATTCCGCAGTGGGCGGCTCTGATGAGTCGGAGCCGGCTGGTGGTGGCCAACGACAGCGGCGGCATGCATCTGGCCGCCGCCGTGGGTACGCGTGTGTTGGCGCTTTTCGGCATCACGGATCCGGAAAAGACGGGCCCGCTCGGGCGCCGATGCCGGGTGATCCAGAAGAGCGTCACGCGCCAACGCGATATCCCGCGGGACTGCCCGGAGGCCCGTGCCGCTCTCGCGGCCATCCTGCCTGCCGAGGTGGAAGAGCAGGCGCTCGATATGATGGGGATTGCATAAAACCGGGTTGATTTAAGGCGGGCCTTCTGTTATGGGGAAGCCCGCAGAACAGAAAAACAAGCCACGAAAGAAACCGGATCGAGTGAACGCGGAAAACAAAATATCGGCCTGCATAACGGCCTGCAACGAAGAAGACAAGATCGGGCGCTGTCTACGGAGCCTGACCTGGTGCGATGAAATCATCGTGGTGGACAGCTTCAGCTCCGACCGCACCATCGAGATATGCCGTGAATTCACGGACCGCGTTTATCAGCATGAGTGGCTCGGTTACATCGGGCAGAAAAATCTGATTCGCAACATGGCGGTGAATCCCTGGGTGTTTTTTCTGGATGCCGATGAGGAGGTTTCGCCGAAACTGCGGGCCTCGATTGAGAAGATTTTCAGCAGGAACCCGCGCGACTATGTTGGTTATCAGTTTCCGCGCATGGTGTATTATCTGGGCAAATGGATTCGCTATGGTGAGTGGTATCCCGACACCAAGCTGCGGCTGTTTCTCAAGGACCGCGGGAAAAGCGCCGGGCGTGAACCGCACGATCACGTGATTGTGGACGGCCCCGTACGGACGCTCACGGCCCCCATCTATCACTATACCTATGACAGCATCAGCGATCATCTGGCCACGATGAACCGCTTCTCCTCCATTACTGCGCGTGAGAAATATCGTGAAGGCATCCGGTTTCAATGGGTGGATATTCTCTTCCGGCCGTGGTGGCGCTTCTGCAAGGCCTATTTTTTCAAGCGGGGGTTTGTGTGTGGGCGTCACGGCATTCTGATTGCCACCATCAGTTCCTTTGCGGTGATGATGAAGTATTACAAACTGTGGGAAATTGAGCACAATGCGGCTCAGGATCCCGATTATCTGAAAGAGGCCGGGATCGAAGAATCACCCGGAAACCCGTGAAGCAGGAAAAGGTCATACGTTCGGCAGGTGTGGTGGGCTCCTTCACGACGCTTAGCCGCGCCCTGGGGTTGGTCCGCGACGTGGTGATGGCGGGCTTTTTCGGCACTTCTCTCTCGATGTCGGCCTTTGTGGTGGCCTTCACGATTCCCAACCTGTTTCGGCGTCTGTTCGGGGAGGGGGCTCTTTCGGCGGCGTTTGTTCCGGGTTTTGTGGAGACGCGGCGCAACGTGGGGGATGGTGCGGCGTGGGCGGTTGCCCGGAGGGTCATCACGCTGATCGTACTGCTGTTGCTTTGTTTTGTGCTGGCAGGCGAACTGGTGATTTCGCTGCTTCCGGATGTGGTTGCGCTCAGTGCGAAGAATCTTCTGATTCTGCGCCTGCTGAGCATCATGCTGCCCTACATGCTGTTTATTTGTCTGGCGGCGCTTTCTATGGCCATTCTGAATTCCTTTGGTCATTTTGCGGTGCCGGCGGCGACGCCCTGCGTTTTGAATGTTGTTTGGGTGTTGGCGACGCTGATTTTCCTGCCGTTTATGCACGGGCCCCTCGAATCGAAAATCTTTGTGGTGGCCTGGGCGATTCTGGTGGCGGGGGTGGCGCAGTTGTTTTTTCAGTATCCCATGCTGCGCCGATTCGGTTATCAGCCCGGCCTTTCCTTTGACTTTTCGGATGCGCGCGTGAGGCGCGTGCTGATGCTTATGGGGCCTGCCGCCGTGGGTATGGCGCTGACTCAATTCAACGTATTGGTGGATCGTGCGCTTGCGGCCTGGGTCGGGGCGTGGGCGCCCGCCGCGCTGTATTTCAGCGAACGGTTGATCTATTTTCCGCTGGGGATTTGCGGGACGGCGCTGGGCACGGTGCTGTTGCCCGTCTTTTCCAGACACGCCGCCGACGGACAGTTTCTCACCATCAACAGTACCATTAATCAATCGCTGCGTACGCTGCTCTTTCTGATGATCCCGTCTGCCGTGGGGTTGGGCCTTCTTGCGCAGCCGATCATTGAAAGCATTTATCAGTGGAGAGAATTCACCGCTGAATCCACCTGGTTCACGGCGGTTGCGCTGCAGTGTTATGCGCCGGGCCTGATTGTGTTCAGTCTGTCCAAAGTGTTTGTGCCGGCCTTTTTTGCGCTGCAGGATACGAGGACGCCCGTCCGGGTCGGTATGGCGACCGTGTTGTTGAATTTGCTGGCCAATCTGATTTTCATTCTGACGCTTCCGGTTCGTTACAAGCATGCGGGCATTGCGCTGGCCACCGTGCTGGCGGAAACCGGTTATGCGGTGGCGTTGGCCTGGATTCTTCAGCGGCGCATTGGCTCGCCGGGTTGGCCGCGCATTTTTCGGAGTCTCGGGAAGGTGTTGCTGATTTCCGGGCTGATGGGCGTGGTGGTGTGGTTCGGCGCACGCTGGATTCCGGAGTGGCTTGCAACGATGGGCAGCCTATCGGAAAAATTCAGGCAGATTGCCACAGTGGGAGGGAGCATCCTGATTGCGGTGCCCGTTTATTTGCTGCTGGCTTTGGTTGTGCGCTGCGAAGAACTGCAGTTTCTCCTGGCCGCCATGAGGCGGCGGGCGAAATAACAAGGCTTCAAATGAAGCGGCCCCGCGGGACGGTTCATGTCCCGCGGGGCCGCCGAATGTTCTCTCCCGGCATTTACGCCTTTTTGCGCGGCTTCCGTTTGGCCGGCTTTTTCCGCGCGGCCATACCCCGATTCACCAGGTGGCGGTTCAGGGCGTTGAGATAGGCCTTGGCGCTGGCTTCCACCACGTCGGTGCTCGATCCTTTGCCGGGGACGGTTTCGCCGGCAAAGCGCACGGATACGGTGGCTTCGGCCATGGCATCTTTTCCTCGGGTGATGGCATGCAGGGCGTAATCAAGCAGTGTGCCCTGAACGCCGGTCATCCGGTCCATGGTTTTCAGCGCGGCATCCACGGGCCCGTCGCCGCAGGCGGCGTCCTGAAGGGTTTCCTCTCCCTTCTGCAATTGGACCGTGGCAGTGGCTACGGTATCGCTGCCCGCGCTGACGTGCAGGTATTGCAGGGTATAGGCGCTGGGCACATCCTGCAGCATGTCCTGCACGATGGCGATCAGATCATCGTCATAAACGGCTTTCTTCTTGTCGGCCAGTTCAATGAAGCGGTTGTAGGCCAGTTCGTTTTCCGCATCGGTCAACTTGAAGCCCATTTTGTTCATGTGTACGCGGAAGGCGTGGCGGCCGGAATGTTTTCCCAGCACCAGTTCGCTTTCCGGGATGCCGACATCCTGCGGGCTCATGATTTCATAGGTGCTGCGCTCTTTCAGCATGCCGTCCTGATGAATGCCCGATTCATGGGCGAAGGCATTTGCTCCGACCACGGCCTTGTTTCGCTGGATCATCATGCCGGTCAGTTGGGAAACCATGCGGCTGGCGCGAAAGATTTCTTTGGTTTGGATGCCGGTGGTGACGCCCAGTTCATCCTTCCTCAGGCGTATGGCCATGGCGATTTCCTCGAGGGAGCAGTTTCCGGCTCGTTCGCCAAGGCCGTTAATGGTGCATTCCACGCCGCGTGCGCCGTTCTGGACGGCGGCCAGCGAGTTGGCCACGGCCAGACCGAGATCGTTGTGACAATGTACGTGAACGATTGCCTGGCCGATGTTCGGGACATGCTCGAAAAGGTAGCCGATCAGGCGTCCGAATTCGGAGGGGATGGCATAGCCCACGGTATCCGGTATGTTGATGGTCGTGGCGCCGGCATCAATGACCGCGCGGGTAATTTCCGCGAGAAATTCCGGTTCGGTTCGGGAGGCGTCTTCGGGGCTGAACTGCACGTCGTCCACGAAGGAGCGGGCATATTTCACATGCTCGACGGCCTGGCGCAGAATTTCGTTCTTGGCCTTTTTCAGTTTGAATTCACGGTGAATGGCGGAGGTGGCCAGAAAGGCGTGAATCCGCGCACGGTTGCCTGCAGGCATGACGGCTTCGGCACAGCGCTCGATGTCCTTTTTCAGGCAGCGTGCCAAACCGGCAATGCGCGGCCCCTTGCTTTGTTCGGCAATGGTTTTGACGGCCTCGAAATCGCCCGGGCTGGCGATGGGGAAGCCTGCTTCAATCACATCCACCTTCAGTCGCTCGAGTTGGCGGGCGATCTGTATTTTTTCACCCAGCCGCATGCTGGCGCCCGGGCATTGCTCGCCGTCGCGCAGGGTGGTGTCGAAAATAATAACCCGATTTTTGTCTCTTGCTTTCATGGTTGAATTCCTCTGGTTTTTCTGTTGGTTGATTAAGTTAAAAATACGGAAAGACATGATGCGTACATCCGTCAAGGGAAGGGGCGGGCCCAACGCGGCGGCGTTGGAAAGTGGTGAAGGAAGTTCAACCCTTTCAAGCCGTCATCGCGCGGGCCCTGCGAAGGGAGAGCCCGGAGACCGGCAGCGGCAGTAGGACCGTTGCCAAAAATACACTGGCGATGACTCGGCTGAATTTCATGCCGCGCAGCTTAGTGAACCGGGCGGGGGAAAGTCAACCCTTTATACAACCCGTCAGGATGGCGGGGATGCATCTGCGATTCACCGCCCCCTTTTCCAATCAGACGATGGGCCGTTCCGGGAGCGTCAATGGTCTGATGGGCCGGTTGTGCGGGATCGCGTTGGAATTATTCTGTTGGGCCGGCCTGTATCAGCGGTGGATGGTTTTCCAGCTGCACGTCGCGGACGCGCAGGCGCGTCTTGCTGCGCGAGGGGTAGGAATGCACCCCAATGTCGCCTACGGTCCAGAAAGCATCCACTTTTTTCAGGGTCTGAATCTGGAGTTTTTTGAGCAGGGCGCCTTCGGCGTCGAATCCCTGGGCTTCGAGGAGGGCGGAGGAATTTTGATCGATCCAGAGGCGTACGGAGTCGTAAGTTCCGGCGTCGGAGGAGGCGTCGGGCCGGACTTCGAGAATGACGCAGGGGCGGTTGAGTTTGTTTTCGTGCCCGGCAATGGAGACGTTCGGCCACCAGAGAAAGTCCATGGCCAGGTCGGCCCAACTGAAGTCGAGCCCCTGAATGGGGGCGGTGGGATCATGGAGTGCTGCGGCTTCGGAGTCCTTTCCGGAGAAAAGCGCGTATTGAGCCGGTGCGTTGGGCGGGCGGGTGATGACGAGGCGTTCGAGTGGTTCGCCGAAGGCGTCGGAGAGGACGTAGAGGGCGGTGCCGGTGGGCGCGGAGAGATCGAGGGTGAATTCGAGGCGACGGGTCAGCAGGATGTCGCCGCGCCTGTTTTTGGCGGTGAGATCACCGTCCACCTGCAGGGGGCGATCCGGAAAATTGCGGCGGACGTCGCGCAGGATATTGGTTGGATCGGGTCGGTCGTCGGGCATATCCGTGATCCACTGCGCGCGGGATGATTGCCCTCCCGGGAGAAGGCAAAGCAAGAGACAGGCTGTGCAAAGGTATTTCAGAGTCATGGCAGGCATACTTCTAGCTTTCACGCCGCCGTTTTGCAACGGGTTTTGCGGGTTATTGAAGAAAAGACGAATGCGGGGCGGCGGAGCCCGCGCTTGACAATGCTCCCCGTAAACGTGTTAATCCCGGCTGCTTTCCCTGCCGGAGTTGGGAATGCCGGGTGCAACATTCAGTACGAAACAATCGGGTAACGACATGAAAATTGAAGTCAACGGGAATGGATTTCTGGTGGACAAGGTATGGAGCGATGCGGAGGTATCGGTCATGCAGGCGGAGATGGACAGCTGGAAGAGTTTTCGCTACCACAACGTGGTGATTACGGACGCGGCTGGAAAAACCGTGAAGTCGGGCGGGACGAACGATCCGCACGTGGTGCTTCCGGGGTTGGATCATTTTGGATTTCCGCAGGATTTGACAGGCAAGACGGTGCTGGATGTCGGTTGCAACAGCGGTTTTTATTCGATGGTGGCGAAGTTGCGCGGTGCAAGCCGGGTCATGGGTGTGGATGTGTCGTCGCTCTACACGGATCAGGCATCCTGGCTGCGTGACGTGCTGGGTTTCTCTCCTGAGGAGATGACGTTTCAGGCGATGGACGGTGCGGCACTGGAGGCGATGCAGGAGCAGTTTGACGTGGTGATCAATCTGGGGGTGATTTATCACATCGAGAATCCGATGAACTATCTGCGTTCGGTGGCATCGGTGACGCGCGGGATGATGCTGTTGGAATCAGAGATGCTGCTTGATCCGGTGGTTTCGGAATATGCGTGGTTCATCGAAAAAGAATACGGTTGTGACCCGACGAACTGGTGGATTTATGGGCCGAAGTGTTTGGAAGGGATGGCGCGCGCGGCGGGGTTCAGTCGGGTTCAGTTCAATGGTTTTCTGTGGCGTCCCGAGCCCGGAACCAAAACCCCGGATGGCTTTCAGCGCCAGGGGCGCGGCGTGCTTTCCTGCTGGAAATAGCCCGACCGTATTCGGCCGCACGCCGAGCGCAATCCGTCGGACTTCAGGACGCTTTATACCCGACCATCATAGTCGTCATTGGGTTGTGCGACCTTTGTTCATGATTTCGACAAATTGTTTGTCAAACACAACAGCGTATTCGCTGTTGTTAGCTGGCAGGATGGCGGGCCAAAGCCCGACAGCCTGCTAGGCCGGTTTCGCCTTTCCGCGGCGCTGCTCGAGTTCGGCCCGTATTTCGTAGGCCCGCGTTTCCGTGATTTCGTAGGTGGAAACGGCGGCGATGGCCAGGAGGGCGCCGAGAACCGGTACAATGACGTAGGCCAGACGCAGCCCGAAAAGGGCGCCGGGTGTTTGCACGGCGATGTTCTGATCGAATCCAACGAGCCGCAGAATCACGCCGCTGAGCAGGCCGGCAAAGGCGAGGCCGAATTTGACCATCCACCAATAGATGGCGCCGAAGGTGCCTTCCCGGCGTCCGCCGGAGCAGAGTTCATCGTAGTCGCAGACGTCGGCAGTCATGGACATCATGAGGGTGAAGAGCCCGCCGATGCCGAAGGCGAAGAAGGGCAGGGGAAGAAACATCAGGAACGGCTGGCCGGGCTTGAAGCACCACCAAAAGAGGATGTAACCCACGATGGAGATGCTTTGCGAGATCGTGAAGGCCGTTTTCTTTCCGAGCTTCTGCGACATAAAGGTGACGATCGGTATGACGAGGAAGGTGGTGGAGAGGGCGCTGACGGTGCCGAACCAGGCCGGCCAGTTGCCGGCGGCGGCGGGGTCGCCGCCGTACATGTGGTACACAATGATGAACCAGGAAAAGGCCGCGACGGTGTTGAATCCACTGAAGACGAGGAAGGTGGCCGCACACAGCTTCAGGAAGGGGCGGCAGGTGAATGTGTCTTTGAAGCCGCGGCCAAACGATGTGAGATTGTTTTTCATATTGGCGAGGTTGAGCTTCTGCAGACTTTCGGGCGGAACCTGGTAGCGGGTACGGCAGAGGAGGGCGGGAACCAGGGCCAAAACCATGCAGAGCAGACCTACCCAGACGGCCAGACCACGCGCGCCCGCCGCAGGCGAGTCGAAGAGTTTCGGATTGTAGAGAATGACCCAGAACCAGGGAGCAATGACCCAGGCCCACTGACCAATCCACTGGGAAACGGCCATTAAGCGCGTCCGCTCGTGAAAGTCGTTGCTCATTTCATAGCCCAACGCCACATACGGCGTGGCGAAAATGGTCAGGCCGACATAGAAAACGAGGGACCAGCTCAGGAAGTAAATGAAGTTGTACATCTCACTGTTTTCGGCATGGACCTGCCACATGATGATGTAGGTGACACCGGTCATGATCGCGCCGATGAAAATGTACGGCCTGCGGCGCCCCCAGCGCGATTTGGTGTTGTCGGAGATGAACCCCATGATCGGATCCGTGACCGCATCCAGAATTCGGGGCAGGAAGAAAATAAGCCCCCAAAGCAGCGGGCTCATGCCCAGTCCCTGAATGAGAACGACCATGAAGACGCCCATGGCGGCGGGAAACAACTGATTGCCCAGCATACCGACGCCAAACGCGGCTTTTTTCCCAAACGGGATGATGTCTTCCGGGGCGGTGGCATGATGAGCTGGTTTTGTCATGAAAGAATCCCTTTCGTACGGTTTTTACAAGAACGAACTAGTACTACCCTAGAATTGTCAACCCGGGCAAGCGGAAAGTGTTTTTATCTTTCAAAAGGGGGCTTGCCTGGTTGAATCTGTGGGCCACTCTTCCTGCTTCGCGGTTGACAGTTGCGCGGTGTGTCTCTAAAAAAAGGCCGTTCAGGAAAGTTCCGGCAGATGGAAACGCGGTTAAAGGAGAGGATACCCCGTATTATGGTCAAAAAAAAGGCATGGGTGGCGATTGTCATGGGCAGCGAATCGGATTGGACGGTGATGCAGCATGCCGTGAATACGCTGAAGGAATTCCACATTCCTCTGGATGTGCGTATTCTCTCGGCCCATCGTACGCCGGATGAAGCGGCGGTCTTTGCGCGGGAGGCCCGGCAGGCGGGGGTGCGGGTCATCATCGCCGCAGCGGGCATGGCGGCTCATCTGGCCGGAACCATGGCGGCGCACAGTACGCTGCCTGTGATCGGGGTGCCTCTGAAGGGCGGCGTACTGGAAGGGTTGGATGCGCTGCTTTCAACCGTTCAAATGCCCGGTGGCGTACCGGTGGCCACGATGGCGCTGGGTAAGGCGGGCGCGGTGAATGCCGCGCTGTTTGCCCTGCGGATTCTTGCGCTGAGCGACGACGAATTGGCCAATAAACTGAACCGCCACACGGAGAATCAGCGGGAAAAGGCGCTGAAGGCGGATGAGGCGCTGCAGCGCGAACTCGCGGTGGAGAAATCCGATGCATAAGGCGTTTTGGTGTCTGCTTGTCGGTTCGGTGGTGATGCCGGCGGTTGTCTTTGGCACGGTAGCGCCTGTGGGCTCCGCTGCGGGTTCTCTGGAGCGTGGCCTTGACGAGGTGGTGTCGGTATTTAATGAGCGGGCACTGCACGTGGATGAGCCGCTTATGCTGGGTGGTGCCGTGGAGGGGATGCTCAAGGCGGTGGATCCGAACGGGGCGTTTCTTACGCAGCAGGCGTTGGAGGAAATGACACACAAGCGAAACGGAACGTTCTACTCCGCCGGAGTTCGGCTTTGTTTCACGGGGGAGGCGGTGACGGTCGAGGCGCTGATTCCGGGATCCCCGGCGGAACAGGCGGGCCTGTTGCCCGGCGACGGGATCGTGCGCGTGAAGGATCAGGCACTCGATGGATTGATCCCGCCTGAAATCATCAGTCTGTTTCGCGGAGAAGGCCCCGACGAAGTGGAGGTTGTTTTTTTGCGCGGGGGAGAAGAACATACGGCGACGTTTCAGCTTGCGCCGGTGCAGTTGTCCTCGGTTGAATTTGTCGAATATTTCCCGGAAGACCTGGTGTATGTGCGGTTGAACGGATTTTTCGCGTCATCGGGCGGGGAACTTCCGTCGCTTCTGAAGGCATGGAAAGAGCAGCGGAAGTTCGGGGTGATTTTGGATTTGCGCAATGCTTCGGGCAGCGACATGGATTCGGTCAATATCCTGGCCAATGCCCTGGCGCCGCCCCGATCGCGCCTGTATGGCTTTCAGGATAAAAGCGGACGCTGGTTGCAGGAGGTCATTTCAGACGAATCCGAACGCCTCTCGCTTCCGATGATGGTGCTGGTCAACGGGGAGACCTCCGAGGCCTCCGAATTACTGGCGGCGGTCTGCAAAAATGCCCTGCGGGGATGCATGGTGCTCGGCGCCGAGACGTCCGGCGCGCCGATGGTGCGCGAGGCTGTTCCTCTGTCCGATGGCCGCATGCTCTACCTCGCCACGCGTCTGCTGGTGGCCGGCGAGAAGGGGCGCTACGATGGGCGCCAAGGCGTGCAGCCGGACATTACCGTGTCCGACGACTGGTACGCGGGCGGCTACGAACCCGAGTTGACGGTTTCCCTGCTGGAAGAAGAGAAGGAAGACAAAGCCCTGCGCGAGCGTGTGCGCGGAGACGGCCCGTTGAGTCGGGCGACGGATCTGCTGCTCGGGCTCAAGGCGCTGAATCTCCAGGCCGTCGGCACGCCATGATCACAATCGATCCGAATCAGCCCGATCACCGTGCGCTCGAACGGGCGGTGGATGCCCTTCGGCGTGGTGGGCTCGTTTTGCTTCCCACCGAAACGGTATATGGCCTTGCCGTCGATCCCGCGCAGCCTGCCGCTCTGGAGCGGCTTTATGCCGCCAAAGGGCGCGACGCCCGCAAACCGCTGGCCTATTTCATTCACGAACAAAAGCAGGCGGTGGCCCTCGGCGCCCGTTGGATGCGCGCCGCCGCGCGGTTGGCCGATGCCTTTTGGCCCGGACCCTTGACGCTCGTGCTTCCCGCCGAAACCGGAGAGGGCTTCCTCGGCTTCCGTATGCCGGATTACGCCCCTGCGCTTGAACTCGTCCGCCGATTCGGACCCATGGCCGTCACCAGTGCCAACCGAAGCGGAGAAAAGGAAATCCTCACGGCGCAGGACGCCAGGGACCTCTTCGGCCCTCTGATTGAGGTCTATCTCGATGCCGGGCCCTCGCTTGGAACGATCCCGAGTACCGTCGTCCAGGTGATGCCCGACGACTCGATTCGCCTGCTGCGCGAAGGAGCCATCCCGTCGGATGCGGTTTTCCACGCATAAAAAACCGGACGGCCTTCCATTGGTCGCTCTCTGCATTTGGTGGAAAAAAACACGTGGATTGTGCCTGTTCGGCAACGACTCTCCGGCGCGGGTGCGCCCTATTACCAGGGTTCGGGTTCCGGTTCGGATTCGTGGAGACTCTCGGAGGGGGGAACGAGGAGTTTGAGCTGCTGTTTGAGGAGATCGACGCCTTCGCCGGCTTCGGCGGAGATGGAAACAGGGGTTTCACCGGTGGCTTCGATAAAGGCTTTGTAGTTGTCCCAGGCTTCGGGGAGATCCATTTTATTGGCCACAAGGAGGTAGGGCCGCGCATCGAGTTCGTGCCGATAGAGGCGCAGTTCCTTGCGCAGGTTGATGTAATCTTCCGCCGGGTCGCGCCCGTCCACCCCGGCCATATCCAGAATGAAAATGAGAAAGCGGGTGCGTTCAATATGCCGCAGAAAGGCGTGTCCGAGTCCGATGCCTTCGTGGGCGCCATCGATGAGGCCGGGAATATCGGCAATGCGCAGGGAGGTGAAATCGTCATACATCACGGTGCCGATAATGGGATTAAGGGTGGTGAAGGGATAGGGCGCAATCTTGGGGTGTGCGTTGCTGAGTTTGCTGATGAGAGTGGATTTTCCGGCATTGGGATAGCCCACGAGGCCGACATCCGCCACGAGTTTGAGTTCGAGCTGGAGGGTTTTTTGTTCCCCTTCTTCGCCGGGCGTACATTCTCTCGGAGCTTGATGGGTGGATGTTTTGAAGTGGCAGTTGCCCAGGCCGCCGCGCCCGCCTTTGGCCAGCATAAACTGATCGCCCGAATGCAGTACCTCGCCGACGAAGCCGCCCTCGTCATCGTACACCATGGTCCCGGGTGGAACCTTGACGTAGAGGTCGTCGGCATTTTTCCCGTGGCATTCCCTGTTCATGCCCGCTTCGCCGTTCCTGGCGCGTTGATGCGGCACGTAGACAAGGTGGAGCAGGGAGTCGAGATTTTCATCCGCGAGAATAAATACGTGCCCGCCGCGCCCGCCGTCGCCGCCGTTTGGCCCGCCGTAGGGGATGAATTTTTCACGTCGGAAAGTGGCCGCGCCATTGCCCCCGCGTCCGGAGGAAACGTAGATCTTCGCCCGATCCTTGAATGCCTTGCCCTTCATACCACTCTCCCCATGCAAAAAAAGCGGGCCGATTAGGGCCCGCTTCAAAAACAGTTAAACCGTGTTGTTTCGTTGCCGCGTGTTATGCCGTAACGGCTTCACGCACATTCACCCGCCGTCCGTCGCGATCAAACTCCACCACGCCGTCTTTCAGCGCGAAGAGCGAATAGTCGCGTCCGGTGCCCACGTTTTTACCTGCATGAAACTTGGTGCCGACCTGGCGCACCAGAATGCTTCCGGTGGTCACGGTCTGGCCGCCGAAGCGTTTAACACCGCGCCGCTGCCCATTGCTGTCGCGTCCGTTTCTGCAACTGCCTTGTCCCTTTTTATGTGCCATATCAAAACTCCCTTCAAGCCGTCGATTGCGATGCTCAGGCGCCGCAGATCTCCGCGATTTGAACTTTCAACAGATCCTGACGATGCCCGACCTTGCGTTTGTAGCCTTTGCGCCGTTTCTTTTTGAACGCGATCACTTTTTTGCCGCGGAATTCATCAAGTACGGTTGCCTTGACTACCGCACCACTTACGAGCGGAGCGCCAACCGTCAGCGAGGTCCCATCGGAAACCGCGAGAACATTCGAAAACTCCACCGAAGCGCCGGGCTCGGCATCGTCCATCAGTTCAATGTCCAGAATGCTGTCTTTTTCCACCCGGTACTGCTTTCCACCGGTTTCTATTACCGCATATGCTTCCATAATAATCCTGCTTTCCATCACCATGCCATAACGGCGGAGGTTATCTCTTTCATCTCAACAAAAGCGCCGGGGAAAATACGAGAGAAACCCGGGTGTGTCAACCTTTTCCCCGGGTCTTTTTGTACGGCACCGCCCCGGACCGGGGTGACGGGGTGGTCGCGTTCGCCTGTTTTAGGGGGTTTAGAAGGTCAATTTGGCGCGTTGCAGGCGCGTTTTGAGTTCGTTGATGACGCGTTCGTCATCGTCCTGGCCGGCGGATTCAAAGGTGGCGGAGAAGCGGAGGTAGGGGCCGGCATCATCCCACGGTACGGTGGAGATGGACTGCTCGCGAATTAAATACTGCGAGGCGGCCTCGGCGTTTTCGAAGGTCGCGCCCTCTGCGCCTTTGGGCGCCCGGACATACAGATAAAACGAGCCGCCGGGCATGTGGACGTTGAATCCGACCTCTTTCAGGCAGGCTGTCAGCTTGCGCAGGCGTTGTTCGTAGTGGTCACGGATGGATTCGGAAAGGGCCTGATCGGCAATGCCCGCGCAGGCGGCCTTCTGGATGGCTTTGAATTGGCCGGAGTCGATATTATCTTTCACGGCGGCGAAGGCCTGCACCGCCTTGGCACTTCCGGCCACGAACCCGAGCCGCCAGCCGGTCATGTTGTAGCTCTTGCTCATGGAATGCAGTTCGATGGAGCATTCCTTGCCGCCGGGACGCGACAGGATGGACATGCGCGGTCGGTCGTAGATGAGTGTGGCGTAGGCGGCATCCTGGGCAATCAGGATGTTGTGCTGCTGCGCAAAGGCGATCAACTCATCGAAAAACGCCTCGTTCGGGGCGGTGCCGGTGGGATTGTTTGGATAGTTCACATAGATCAGTTTGGCCTGCGCGGCGTCCTTTGGGTCGATGCTTTTCAGGTCGGGGAAGAAGCCGTTTTTTTCAAGGAGGGGGAGTTTGACCACGCGGCCGCCGAGGTAGGTGGTGTGTGTGGCCATCACCGGGTAGCCGGGCACGGTGGTGAATTGGACATCTCCCGGGTTGATGAAGGCGAGGGGCAGCATGGCCAGCGCCGGTTTCGAGCCGATGCTGTGATTGATCTCCGTGGCGGGGTCCAGATCGGTTACGCCGAAAAATCCCCGCATGTAGTCGGCGGCCGCCTGCTGAAATTCGGCAATGCCGTTATCCGCATAGCCTCGGTTGGTGGGAGCATCCACCTCGCGTTTCAGGGCTTCGCGGATGGGGGCCGGCGCCATTTGGTCGGGCTCACCCACGCCGAAATCGAGCATTTCCACCTCGGGCCGTGCCTTGCGTGCAGCCGACTTGGCGCGTTTGATTTTCTCAAATTTGTAAATTTCATTGGAAAGGCCGAACTGTTCTCCGCCGATCCGTTGCGCGAATAATTTCTGTAGTTCCATGGTTCATCTCCTCTTTTTCCCGGTGTTCAAATGCGGCGAACCTACACAAAAAATGGACCCGCTGCAAAAACGAAGCGGAAAATAATTTATCGTGCGTTCACCCGCAATGCGGACGCACTGGAGGGCACGGAGAATACGGAAAAACAGACGGCCCGGTTGAACGGAAAAAAGACGAATTTTGGACAAAAAAAGGGAAAAACGGGCAAAAACCATCAAAAAATGGTCAAAACGAGGGGAAAACCACTCATCTGCCCTGTTTTTCACTAATTCGGGAGCGGCATGGGCCTCCATGCCAGAAAGGGTGTGAAAAAAAGCCGCGAAAGAACGCAGGGAATGCAAGAGAGATTCTCACGCGAAGCCACGAAGGAAGAGCGGGTGGTGGAAATTTATTCATATTAACCACCCGTTCCTTTCAGTCACTGGAGATCTCAGAGAACACGGAGCAGAGAGCAAGCGGGAGCGCCCGCGGCCCGCGGGCACCTGGCATGTAGGGGAATTATCCCAATGAATGAAGAAAGCAACGAATAACATCTCCGACAAAATCATGCCGATTGAGAGAAGCAAGACGCCTTTAACCGGATATTTTGGAGGGCGGCAGGCCTCTGCCGCCTAAAAGGCGCGTGAGCCCATACTTCGCGCAAGGCTTCGTATGACAAGCTGCGCGCCGTCCAGAAGAGCAAGAGTTTGCCTTGAAGAAAATACCGAGTGCTCACGAAAGATCCGGAAGAACCGAACAATAGGTTCTCTCAGGCGCTGAAGAGCGCAGGAAGGAATGCCTGGTTGGTCGAACCGTTTACCTGCTCGTTCAAGAAGCCGGGCTGCCAGTTAACAACAGCGCAAACTATTGTTTGCATTAAGCAATCCGTCATGATGTCCAGGATAGTATCACAATCCACATTGTTGAGCATGGTGGTCGGGTATCAGAGCGCCTGAAGTCCGACGGATTGCTAGGGGCCGGTATGCACATACGGAAAGTCGTAATGCGCCAGGTCCGGCGTACTGATCAATGGGCGGTATCCAAGGCGTTGGAGCCGGTGATATACGGCGGTGGCTTGTTCCGGATCCGGCGGGACCACATAATCCAGCGCAAAAACAGGCAGCCCGGCATGTTGAACCGCCTCCAGTTTTTTTTCGATCCAAATGCACTCATCGGTGGTGAGCATACGCGATTGCCCGTGCTTGAAATCCATGGTCGAACGAACCCCTTCCACCAGAACCCCGTCAATTTGCGGGGTTATCAAGGGAAGAATATCAAAGCCGCGGTTCACCAGAATCACCGCATCCGGCCAGCGGTTGCGCAGCGTTAAAACGAGTTCGGCCATGGCCTCTTTCACGCCGGCGAATGAGACGGGGTCGGATTGCAACAGCGTTTCCGCCGTATCCAGGGTATCGAGCATAAATCCATCATAGCCGGCGGCCATCAGGCGCGGGGCGACCTCATCGGTCACCAAGCGGCGCCATTCCTTACTGCGCACATCCACCAAATGATCGCCGGCCCAATCCGGATTGCTTCCAAGCACCCACGATTTATTGCGAATGCCCTGCCAATACATGCGGAAATCTTCTGCCTCACCCACGCTGAGATAGGCCAGGCAGAGCCGTTTGTTTTTTTCCTCTTTGGTCAGTGGGCCCAATTCATCCGCATCCAGAACAAGCAGCTCAATCAAGGGGTTTGCCGTCAGTACGTCCCGGTCATTGCCGTAGTAGCAAAGCCAGGCTTTTGCTGCACGCGCCTGCCGTCGCGGCCCCGCATCCGGATCCCCGCCCCGTAAGACGGTACAACCCAAACTGATGAAACAGCACAACGGAACCAAACAGAGTCGACGGACTGATTTTCTATTCATTTATGAATTCCTGATGGTCTGCTTCATTCTTCCATGCCGTTCTGATCATATGCTGCGACGGCCTCTTTCAGCGTATCCAGAAGAAGCGTGTCATTCATCGGCTTGTGTAAAAAGGCGTAGGCTCCCAGGCGTGTGACCAGTCGTTGCGCGGCTTCATCGGCATATCCGGTAATGAAGATAATGGGTATTTGCGCGCCTTGATAGGCCAGGTAGGTTTGCAGATCAGCCCCACTCATCCCATCCATCCGCATATCCAGAATCAGACATTTCGTTTCGTGAATCGCATGAGATTCAATAAAGGCGGCCGCGGAGGAAAAGGCCGCCACGTTATAACCCGATGTCTTCAGCAGGCGTTCCAGGGCTTTGCGGACGGACTCGTCGTCGTCCACCAACGCGATTTTCGCGCCGTCCAACCGCTTGTGCCCGGGGTTTACCTGCATAGCTCCACCTCCTTTCAACTCTCAAAGTATAATGAGGGGGTTGCGGGAAAACAAGCCGCAAGTACCGATTGAGCGCCACGCAAAAACGCTGTTCGCCCTGCTTGACCGGCAGGCGTATGATGCTTACGATACGGACAGACCTATTTACCGGGAAGGCCCTATGGAAAGAGAAGACAACGAGAACGACAACACAGAACCTGTGGATGTGATTCAGCCGTCCAACGGGGAGCAGGCGGAATCCAATCTGGTATTGGCTCGTCAGGCCTATCCGTCGTATTTGCCCATTGTGCCGGTTTATCATCGCCCATTATTTCCGAAGATGCAGATTCCCATGCTGATCGGCGACGATCATCTGAAAGCGATGGTTACCGAGCGGCTGAAGGGCGAATCCCGCCTGATCGGGGTGGTGTTGGTTAAGGAGCAGTCCGAACCCGAAGGCAGTCTCGTTGCCGGATCGGACTTATATTCCACCGGGGTGTTGGCGGAGGTTCTGGAAGTGGTCCATCCCGCGCCGGCCCTGCCGATGCATCTCATGCTGTCGGTGCTCGAACGATTCCGGATTACGGACGTGATACAGGAAAAGCCCTATATCGTGACCACCGTGGAATATGAGCTGGAAAGCAACATGACCGTGAACGATGAACTGAAGGCCTATTCGCTGGCCATCATCCGGAGCATCAAGGATCTTGTGCAGTTGAATCCGCTCCACAAAGAAGAATTGAGCATCTTTCTTTCCATTTCCTCGTTGAACGATCCCGGACGCCTCGCCGATTTTGCCGCCGCCCTGACCACGGCGGATGGAAAAGACCTGCAGGAAATTCTCGATACGTTCAGCATACGCCTGCGCATTAAAAAGGTTCTCGAGTTGCTGAAAAAAGAGATCGATATCTCCCGCATTCAGGCCAAAATCAACCGAAGCATCGAGGAAAACCTCACCAAGCAGCAACGCGAATTTTTTCTGCGCAAGCAGCTCGAGGAAATCAAAAAAGAACTGGGCATTTCCAAGGAAGGCAAGGAGACGGAAGTCGAGCGGTTCGAAAAACGCATGCAGGAATTGAAGTTGACGGATGAGGCCCGGGAGCGCATCGACGAAGAAATGGAGAAATTCAAACTCCTGGAACAGCATTCGCCCGAATTTACGGGTACGCGCAATTATCTGGAATGGCTGACCGGCCTGCCCTGGGGGATTCATACGAAAGACCGCTGCGATGTGACCAAGGCCGCCCGGACACTGAACCGCGATCACTACGGGCTCGACGATGTGAAGGAGCGTATTCTTGAATTTCTTTCCGTGGGCATGATGAAAGGAAGTATTTCCGGCACGATTCTGTGTTTTGTGGGTCCGCCGGGGGTGGGTAAAACGTCCATCGGCAAATCGATCGCCCACAGCATCGGACGGAATTTCTACCGCTTTTCCGTTGGAGGAATCCGGGATGAAGCCGAAATCAAAGGTCACCGGCGCACCTACATCGGCGCGTTGCCCGGAAAATTCGTTCAGGCGATCAAGACCTGCAAAAGCCAAAACCCGGTGATCATGATTGATGAAATCGACAAAATCGGAGCGAGCTATCAGGGCGACCCCGCTTCCGCGCTGCTCGAGGTGCTGGACCCCGAACAGAACTGCGAATTCCTGGATCACTATCTGGATGTCCGTTTCGATCTTTCCAACATCTTCTTCATCTGCACCGCCAATCAGCTTGATACCATCCCGCGCCCCCTCCTTGACCGTATGGAAGTCATCAAGCTGGCGGGCTATATCCTCCAGGAAAAACTCCAGATTGCCCGACGCTTTCTGATTCCAAAACAACTCAAGGAACATGGATTGACCAAGGCGGAATTTTCCATTACCCCGAAGGCGCTGCGCAGCATGATCGATGGATATGCCCGGGAGCCCGGGGTGCGCGGCCTCGAAAATCATATCCGCAAGCTCATGCGCAAATCCGTCAAACGCATTATGGAAGGAAAGGGGCAAACCGTACGAATCGACGAAAAAGACCTGCCCGACCTGCTGGGCAAGCGCCTGTTTACGGATGAACAATATTTCAAAAAGCCGAATCCCGGCGTCGTGACGGGCCTGGCCTGGACCAGTATGGGCGGCGATACGCTCTTTATCGAGGCCGCGCGCGTCGAAACGGGACGCCCCGGCTTCAAACAGACCGGACAACTCGGCGATGTGATGGTGGAATCCTCCGAAATTGCCCACACCTATGTCCGCTCTCTGCTGAGCGCCTCGGAAGAAGCGCGAACGTTTTTCCGCCGGAACTACATTCACCTGCATGTGCCGGCGGGCGCCACGCCCAAG
This sequence comes from Kiritimatiellia bacterium, assembly GCA_028708815.1. Lineage (GTDB taxonomy): Bacteria > Verrucomicrobiota > Kiritimatiellia > RZYC01 > RZYC01 > JAQVYB01. The sequence continues at coordinate 21,831 of JAQVYB010000006.1, forward strand.
GATGGCCCGTCGGCGGGCATCACCATGGCCCTCGCGCTGTATTCTCTGGTGGTGAACCGTCCAATCAAATCAGGATTTGCCATGACCGGAGAATTGACCCTCACCGGGCTTGTCATGCCGATCGGCGGCGTGAAGGAAAAAACACTCGCGACCCGTCGCGCCAAGATCAAAAAACTGATTCTTCCGAAAAACAATCAACAGGATTTTGAAGAGCTTCCCGCTCACGTGCGCAAGGGCCTTCAGGTACATTACGTGGAGTACTTTGAGGATGTTCTGGACATCTGTCTCCCGGGCTGGAAGTCGGACGGGTTTTCGCCTGCCGTCCCGCTTCGTCAATAACAGGGCGTGCGCCGGTGCGGTATGAATGATTGAAAAGAGGCCGTGGAGGCCGATCTCCCGCCCGCATGTTGCGTCCTTGTGCGGTTTTTCCAACCATTGGAAACTTTCCGCACGATTTTTCCAACCATTGGAAAAAAGGGGGGACGGGCGAATTCGCCCGTCCCCCGAGTTGTTTTTTATGCAGGGATCAGTATTTGCCGAATTCCTGGTCATCCAGGTTGATGATGTCCTGCTGATTCACCGGCTTGGAAGCAGGCGTGCCGCCCCAGCCGTCCTTCGCTTTTTTCGGGGGCTTTGCGGGAGCGTTTTCGGCCGGCTTTTTCGAGGACGTTGCGCCGCCCAGTCTTGCCTGCTGTTTTTGCGAGAGTTTGAACTGCTGCACAAGGCTCTGAAGTTCGCCGGCCTGCGAGGCCATTTCCGTTGCGGCGGATGCGGTCTCTTCGGCGGTGGCGGTGTTTTGCTGCGTCACGGTGTCGATCTGTGAGAGACCCTGGCTGATCTGGGCGACTCCCTGAGCCTGCTCATTCGAGGCGGCGGCAATCTCTCCCACCAGGTCTGACGTTTTGACAATACCGTCCTCAATTTCCTTGAAGGAAGCAGCCGCTGTTTCGGCCACCTTCATGCCGGTTTCCACCACGCCGCCGGAGTGTTCGATCAGGTCCGCCGTTTCTTTGGCGGCCTTGGCGCTGCGTCCGGCCAGATTGCGCACTTCGTCGGCCACTACGGCAAAGCCCTTGCCGTGGCGTCCGGCGCGGGCCGCCTCAACGGCGGCATTCAGTGCGAGCAGGTTGGTCTGGAAGGCAATGTCATCAATGACCTTGATGATCTTGGCAATCTGCTCGCTGGACGAGTTGATCTCCGCCATGGATTTGTTCATCTCGGTCATGTGTTTGTTTCCAACGGTGGCCGATTCACGCACATTGAGCGTGAGGGCATTGGCCTGCTGGGCATTTTCGGCGTTCTGTTTGGTTTGTGAGCCGATTTCGGCCATGGAGCTGGTGATTTCCTCCAGGGAGGAGGCCTGCTCGGTGGCGCCCTGCGACAGGTTCTGGCTGCCATCGCTGATTTGTTCTGCTGCGGAAGTGACCTGGAGGACGGCCTGTGCCACCTGTTGGAGGGCTTCATCGAGGCTGCGTATGGTTTGGTTCACGCTGTCTTTGAACTCGCCGAGTTGTCCCTGATAGCTTCCCTGGATGGCGTGGGTCAGGTCGCCTTTTGCGGCGGCCTCGAGCACGTCGGCGGCCTCATTCAGCGGCATCACCACGTTTTCGAGCATGAAGTTGATGCCTTCCACCAGTTTTTGGAACTCACCCTGATGCTTGGCGGAGTCGACCCGTTCGTTGAGATTGCCCTCGACGGCGCTCTCGGAGAGCTGGGCCACATCCTGCACTACGCTGCGGATGGACGTCACCATTTGTTGCAGCGCCTGGCCGAGTGTATCCTTGTCGGAAGCAATTTTCACTTCGTTGGTGAAGTCGCCCCTGGCAATGGCCGTGGCGAGGGTCGCTTTTTCGGCCAGCCCGTCTTGCAGTTGCTTCACGGCTTCGTGGATACGGTTGAAGATGCCCTGCGTCTGGCGGGTATCCTCGTCGCCCTTCTGTACCTCATAGTGGGAGGCAACATCCCCCAGCGCCATGGCTTCCATGTGGCCGACCAGTTTGCCGACTTCCTCCTGCTGGTAGTCCCCGATTTTTTCGGTCAGGCGGGCCGCCTTTTTCACGACGGTCATATCCTGAACAATTTCCAGTACGCCCACGACTTGTCCCTGATTATCCTTCAGCGGTACGCCGGAGTAATCAATATCCAGATCCAGCCCCGACGGATGGGCGTCTGTTTCACTGCGAACGACGGTTTGTTTTTCCATCGCCTGCGCACAGGCGCATTGTTTCGACTGGCAGTCGGAGGTTTTGAAGCAATCGTAACAGTGTTTGCCGACCAATGCTTCCGGGGTGGATTGGAGCAGGCCCGCACCGGCCTTGTTCATGAATTCAATGCTAAACTCCTTGTTCATGGTCAGCACCGGCAGCGGAATCTGATCAATAAAGCCCACGAGGGTATCCGTCACCTTGTTCACATCGGTCAGCATGGCGGCATAGGCGCCTTGGAATTGGGCGGCCTGTCCGCGCTCGGAGAGGGCTCCGCGCTGGGCGGAGGAGGCCATGCCCGTGATTTCGGCGCGCAGGCGGGAGAAGACTTCCAGAATGGCCATGAAGGCCGCCCCCACCTCGGCGAGTTCATCCTTGGAATCCAGCGCGAGCTGTACATCGAACTGGCCATCCTTCACCTTGTTGGCGCCGTCCACGAGTTTACGGGCCCCCTTGGCGATGCGGCTGCTGACCCACAGCCCGATCAAGGTGGCGCCTATTAGCTGAATGATCGCAGCGATTAAAATCTGTACCACCACCCCGCGTTTCAGCGTGGCAGATTGCGCCTCCATGGCATAAACCGGTGCCATTACCTCGTCGAGGGGACAGGTCACCATGACCTCAAACTGTTGTTTCCCAGCCCGGACCGGTGCGTAGGCCACTCTTTTGTATACCCCTTCAAACTCGTATTCTGCCACACCTGCTTCCCCTTTCAGAATATGTGCGTTCAACAGGTCCGCCAGCGCACCGTATTTCGGGACACTGACATTCACATTATCCGCTAAAGAGTATTTCGGGTGGGTCACGAGCACCCCGTCGGAATTCAGGAGGGCAGGATAGCCCGTCTTGCCATACACAATATCTTTGAAGAGGGCATACATGATTCCCCAATCCAGGTTCACGGCCACGATGCCTTCGATCTTGCCGTTCACAAAAAACGGGGTGACGGCACGAATCTCCGGTTTGCCGGTGTTGACGGCAATTTCCAGCGGCGAGAAGACAATCTCTCCTTCTTTGGCCTTCAGCCCCTCCTGAAACCAGGCGGTATCCTTGCGCGAAATCAGGTTTTTGTTCAGCACGCCGTTCTTTAGTTTGATGATTTCCAGGCCATCCTTTCCAATCAGGCGTATCTGCGGATAGATATGAACCGGCTTGCCGTCCACCTCGATGATGGAGGTCTGATAGCGCATCTCCAGATCTTTTTCCAGAATCTGCATGCTGTTGGCGGCCGCTTCTTTGTTCATTTCATCCCAATAGCCGCTCGCACACACCAGCCAGTCCCAGGATTTGAAATAGGTGTAGAAAATGAATTTCTTTCGGCCTTCAAGGAGGTAGCTGACTTCGGAAACGCCCTCGGTATTCAGGTTGTTGAGCGCCTCCTGGAATTCCTTGATATGGAGGTCCTCGATCGTGTTCTTACCTACCAAGTCGGCGCGCGGATGTACCAGGTAATCCCCTTTGGAATCCATGACAAACACATAGCCCGTATCGCCGATCTTGGAGCCCAGCAGAGCTTTTTTGAGCACTTCATTATCCTGCTCGGGAATGCCGACATACAAGACGCCGATGACTTCCTTCGCAGCGTTGTAGAGGGGGGCATAGGCCGTTACATACCAGGCGTTGACCACAAAGGCCCGCCCGAGAAAGGTTTCGCCGGCCAGAACGGTTTTCACGACGGCATTTTCCTTGCCGTCGTTTTTCGCGGGAATATAGGTGCCCACCGCGCGTTCTCCATCGAGTTTTTTCACGTTGGTGGCGATGCGCAGCATGTCGCCCTGCTCGTTCATCCGTTGGAAGATGGTGCAGGTGCCACCCACCAAGGCCGTTACTTCATCCACCAGGGCCGAAGGCTTGTCGAAGGAGCTGTTCTTTTTGACGGGCGTTCCGCCTACCAGCAGCGTGGGCAGGGCGATTTTGTCTTTCTTTTTGGTGAACTGATTTACGGCCTCCCATTTTTCTGTGGAGGTGGCGGACAGGGACGCGCCCCCTGCTTTTTTAAGCAGATCCTGCGCCACATTCAGGCTGCTCTGCATGGTTTGTTCGAGCAGTTTCTGCTGGGTTTCACAGGTGTTAACCAGGCCATCGATCAGCCGGGTCACATCCCGTTCGACCACCCCGTTCCACAGCTTGTTTTCACCTGCCAAGGCGGAAACATAGTCTTCAATCGCGGGAGAGGCCGCCAATTGGAGAACCGCTTCGCTGGTTCCGTCCAGCACGGTTTGTGCCGCAAGGGCTTCGGCTGCGGCCCCTTTGCCCAGCAATTCATTGATCTGGTCGGTCAGTGCCGAGGTGGTGGTTTCTGCTGTTTGTGCACTGTAGCGATTGATTCCCCAGAGGGCGATAAAGCTCAGTATCGCAATGGAGAGCACAACCAGCGCCACTGTGGTGAGTGTGATTTTCTTGCCAATACGCATACCCGACTCCTTATTCTTGTTTTTTACTGTTTCCCCGGCACAGATGAACAACTGCGTGACACAACATTGCTGTCAGACGCGTGAGCCCAATATAATAAGGATTCAAGCGAAAACCGTCAAACGGTATTCGTCATGATCTGCTGAAGGATTCGCCTGGTGATCAGGCCGCAGGTCTTCCGGATGCTGCCGCCTGGTTTATTTCGAGGCCAAGCAGGAGGTGCAGCAGATAGATAAGCACCGCTCCGTTTGCCCCCAGGATGACCCCGATAACATATCCTGGAAACAAGTGAGAGATCAGCATGGAAACGCCGAAAAGCACGGAAAGAAGGCTCATAAAAAGTTGCGTGGCATAGAGTTTTTTCAGCAATCCGGGAAGGGCGGGGGCGTGCTCCTTTTTAGATGCGTACAGCGTCCATGTCGTCTTTCCAAGCATGAGACCGCCGCCGAAGATATTTAATGCGGCGATCAGTACGGTTAGCACTGGAACCAGCACATTCGGGACCACGCAGGAGATGATGCCCAGACCCCCGAAAAGCAGCCCGCAACCCAGCGTCAGCCCTGTACGGGGAAAGGGGCCCAGCGGGGTTTCGCCAAACGCAAGCATTTGAACGGCAAAGAGCACCATTAAAAGGCCCAGTTGCGCACTTCCCGAAAAGGGAAGCAACCCCAGGCTCACCGGAACCAGCAGAACGCCGAGTAGAATCATGAAAACACCGGTAATCAGCAGTACGGCGTGAGCCGGTGCAAGAGCTCCCTTGGCTTCGTGGGCCAACTGCGACTCGGGGTGGGCGATATAAAGTGTATGCAGTACCCAGGCCAAATACAGTAGGGCCACTCCGTAAAACAGTGAGACCGCGCCGAATGGCGATATCGAAAGAAAGCGGGGTCGCAGCAGGGCAACCCCCGTGAAAAACGACAGCGCATACACCAGTCCACATGCCCAAATCAGATGCCGAAAAATACCCCCGTAGCGCCGCCAGGTTCGATATTTCTCTTTGGCCAGCATCATTTCCAGCAGAAGAAAAGCTCCGCCGGGCATCAGGCATACCACGAGCAGCAGCCGCGGAAATTCCCCCAAAAGGTTTGGAATAAAACACGTGATGATGCCGATGGCGGCCAGAGCGGTTCCCGCCGTGAGCAGGGGCTTTGATTTACCCACGCATCCAAACGGCGTTTCGCCAAGAACAACCATCTGGAGTGCCACCATAAAAAGAAGCACCCCATAGAGGCCCTTTTCGTAAAAGGGGAGTCGGCCCGCCGAAATGAAAAAAGACAACATTCCGACCAACAGCATGGCCACTCCGGCCAGAAGCAGAAGAACCACCTGCAACGGGAGTTCTTTCTTTTTCAGCAGGGACATGTCAGTAGTATGTTCCCTTGGTTTTGTAGTTTTCACGGCGTTGCGCGGCCATGTCGCGAATCATTTGATCGTACGCAGGCCGGTTGGTTCGGTAGAGCTGATCCAGTGCCCGGGCCGATTCCGGAAGAACGATCAGCAGCGTCCGCTTTTCTACGGCGTCAAGCAGTTCCGTAATGGCCTCATCCACGCTGATGGCCTGGGGTGGCGGCGGCAAATCGCCGTAAATGGGCGTCTTAATATCGCTTGGACAAAAAACGCTGAAGTGCAGTCCCTCGCATTCCAGTTCATACTGCAGGCTTTCGGTCATGGAGATGATCGCGCTTTTGCTCGCGCCGTAGATGGGCTGATAGGGAATGGGGAGGAGCCCGGCGAGAGAGGCGGTGTTTACAATATGGCCAAACCCCTGCTTGCGCATAATGGGTATTGCCGTATACGTGCCGTACACCACCCCCATGAGGTTAAGGTCCAGCACCTTCTTCCAAATCTCAAACGTAGTTTGCTCGACGGGTATGGTGGCCCCTGCTCCGGCATTGTTAAACACAAAATCAAGATGCCCCTCCAACGCTTCGGCTGATTGAATCAGCGTCTTGACCTGTTTTTCTTCCGTCACATTCGTCAGCACGGGAAACACCCGTTCCGGATAGGTCTGCCTGAGGCGCTCCGCTTCCCGCATCAGCGGCCCCTCCGAAAAATCCCCCATGAAAACACCCCGAGCCCCCCGGCGAAGCAAATGTTCCGTGATGCCAAGCCCAATGCCCGATGCCGCCCCCGTAACAACCGCCACAGTATTCTCAAAAACAGTGCTCAAAACAAAGTTCCTTTCCGGTTGATTGCCGTTTGCCTTCCACGCCTTGCTTATACAGAAACAACCCTCTTGGCGCAAGATGATTGGGGCGGCGGGTGCCGGGAGTTTAAGATTGGCTCGCAGAGCCAACGCTGCAAGGCGCGATGATTGATGTGCGGTTGGCTTGATTCATATCCATGTGTTGCAAATTACCCGATCGCGCACGGAACTGAAACCCGGCGCGACAGGACCCGTTCGATGACTTGGCGCCTACGAAAAAGGCTTCGCTTGCGACGTGACAGAGAGCGGCTGGAACAGTAAACTACACGGCACTTTGGGCTGAGCGTTTAATTACACTGGTTCGTCGGGATTGGCGGGCAGGAGGGGCGGGTTGTGACTAAAAAATTAATGGCATTTTCGAATTTTCCAATCGTTGGAAACTTTTTTGGCGATTTTTCCAATCGTTGGAAACTTTTTCAGCAACTTTTCCAACCATTGGAAACTTTTTTGGCGATTTTTCCAATCATTGGAACTTTTACTTTGCTTTGTTTTTTGGCGGCATCGTCGTCTTTCGGGGCGGATGGGGATCCGGTGGATGCGGATACGGTGTATGGGCCGGTGCGCGGGGTGGAGGAATACGGGGTTCAGAATTTCAAGGGGATCCCATTTGCGAAACCACCGGTGGGTGAATTGCGCTGGGCGGCGCCGCAGGTGCCGGAGGGGTGGACGAATACGGTGGTGTGTACGAATTATTCGGCGGGGTGTCCGCAAGTTTACATGGAGTATGTGAGTCCGACGAATGGCACGGATGAGGACTGCCTGTATTTGAATGTGTGGTCGAAGGTGGGGGCGACAAATCGTCCGGTGATGGTGTGGTTGTATGGCGGTGGTTTTTCTGCGGGGGGCAGTTCGCTGCCGAGTTATGACGGGACATTCCTGGCGCTGAAGGATGTGGTGGTGGTTTCGTTTAATTACCGGTTGGGGGTGCTGGGCTTTCTGATGACCGATGAGTTGTTCGCACGTGAAGGAGCCAGCGTGGGCAATGCGGGGTTGCTGGATCAGATTCTGGCATTGGAATGGGTGCGGGATAATATCGCGGCGTTTGGTGGGGATCCGGACAATGTAACGCTGTTTGGTCATTCGGCGGGAGCGGCAAGCGTGAGTCATATGCTGGTGGCGCCGCAAGCGAAGGGCTTGTTTGACAAGGCGATTTGTCAGAGCGGTTCGGTGCCGTCGAACCCGTTTGAATGCGACAGTGGTTCGTGGACGAATGCGATGTTGAAGGGGGAGGCCCTGATGGTGGCACTGGGTGTGTCATCCCTGGATGAATTGCGTATGGTTCCGTCGAGTAATGTGGTGGAGGCGGCGGAGTATCTGCTGAATACATTCTGGCTGCATTATGGTCCAATGATGGATGGGGAGGTGGTGCGCAGTGATTTTCGGTCGCTGTTCGAGGGGGATGATTACCTGATGAGTCCGGTGCCCCTTTTGACGGGCGTGACGGGGAATGATGGTCTGGGGGCGGGGTTGCCGGTGTCGAATGTGGCGACGTATGCGGCGTGGGTGGCGGATTGCTTCAAGTCGAATGCTGCGGCGGTCTATGCGGCGTACCCGGCGACGACGGATGAGGAGGCGGTGGCGCTGCAGGCGTATGTGGGGACGCTGGCGGTTTTTGCGGAGCCGCACCGGTTCATGGCGCGTGCACTGCGTGATGCGGGGCAGCCGGTTTATTTTTATCATTGGGATTATCTGCAGCCGACAGTGGAATGTGAGTTGTATGGGGCGTATCATTCCGTGGAGTTGCCTTATGTGTTTAATAACATGCTGTTGGAACCGACGTTTACCAATCGTGATTACATTCTGGCGGATCAGATTTCAGATTACTGGGTGAATTTTGCAACGACGGGAGATCCGAATGGGGCCGGACTGGATGCGTGGCCGCAGTTCGGGTCGAATGAGACGGCCTTGGTGGTGGAAACGAATGCGTCGTATTCCACGGTGACGAACTGGAACGAAACGGAAGTGGATTTCTTTGAGAGCGTGTATCCGCGCAGGGACTATGATGGTCCGTTGCAGTATACGAATACGATTGCGCAGGCGCGTGCGGGCATTGCGACGTTGATGGCGGAGAATAATATCCCGGGTTGCACGGTGGTGCTGGTGGAAAGTCAGCGCGTGGTGTGGGCGGAAGGGTTCGGATTTGCGGATGTGGCTGCGCAAACACCGGTGACGACGAATACGGTGATGCCGATCGGGTCGGTGTCGAAAATGCTGACGGCTCTGATGGCGTTGCAGGTAGTGGATGAGGGTGCGTTTGATCTGGATGCGTGCATTACCAATTATGTGGATGATTTTTCGATGCTGGGCCGTTTTGCGGGGCAGACGAATGGTTGGACGATTCGGACGATGCTGGATCATCATGCGGGCTTGCCGGGGGATATGTATAACGGGGCGACGGGTGCGGGCACGAATTACTGGTCGGGCTATACGCAGTGGTTGATTGATTTGTTTCATGAGGACTATCCGCTGTATCCGCCGGAAACGATCTCCAGTTATTGCAATAGCGGGTTCAATGTGGTGGGTGAGGCGTTGGGACGTCATTACGGGGTGGATTATACGGTGCTGGCGGTGACGAATTTGTTTTTGCCGCTGGATATGCCGTATTCTTCGTTTCTGCCGACGGATCCGCTGATTGCCGCGAACATGACAACGACTTACAATCATGATGGATCGCCGGCGATTCCGATGACCATCAATATGCCGGCGACGGGCGGCGCCTTTTCGCGTCCGCTGGACATGGCAAATGTGATTAAGATGCTTCTGGCGGATGGCATGTTCGGGGGCAGTGAATATTTGTCGACGAATGCCTTGGCGCAGTTCGGCACCTTCACGCCGGGTGCGCTGGATGTGGATAATTTCTTTAAGCCGGGGCTGGGCTTAGACTCGGTGGATAGTCCGGTGATGAGTTATGCGGGACGCTGCTGGTTGAAGAACGGGTCAACAGGAAAAGCCGAGGCGCTGTTTGAAGTGCTGCCGGATCAGCAACTGGGCGCCTTTGTGAATATCAATTGTGCGAATGACACCACGTTTGAAATCCTGAATATTGTGCTGACGAATGCGATCTTCGAGAAAAGCGGTTTGGTGCGTCCCGTGGTGACGCCGCTGCCGGATGTTGCAGAAACAAACTGGTCGTTGGCTGAGTTGCAGGCGATTGAGGGGCATTATGTGACAGGGAGTGGCGTGAACCGGTTTGTGGCGGAAGCGGATGGCTCGTTGACATTGTACGAAAATGCGCAAAGCAGCAGTCCGGTGGTGACGACCAATTATCGCCCGCATGTGAATGGGCGCTTCTATGTGCCGGGGGCGAGCGCGCAGCAGTTGTTGTTCACGAATAAGGGGGGCGAGGATGTGATTGTTCGGTATGGCAGCAGCGGCAGTTACAAAGATGAGGTACGTGCGGGGGGCTATGTGGAAGCCCTGTATGGCACGCGCTATGAGCCGCCGGTGATTTCGGAAGCCTGGTCGAATCGTTGCGATACATTCTGGCTGGCGGATAACTTGATGTATAACGATTTCTTCATGGCGGAAGGCCAGCCTAATGGCTGGTTGCTCAGTACGGAAAATGGTTTTCTGACGATTGAAGGAAATGGATATGGGGTGTTGGTTCCTTCGAATGATTCGCTGGCGTTTGTGCAGGGCTATTCCACGCGCGGGGATAGCTGTGTGCGAATGGAAACGAATGCGGCGGGCAATGAAGTTCTGTGGTTCGGCGGCTATCGCTGTATGCGTCTGGAGGATCTTCCGGCGATCACGAATGGCGGCACGGAGAGTGTCTCACTCGTAATGCATACGAATGCGATGCTGGTTTGCCCTGCGTCTGGTGTGGGTTCTCGGATGTCGGTGGTGCTGGGGTCGAATGCGCGGGATGTGGTGGTGCATGTGGTGAGTCTGGAATCCGCATCGGTGGTGGCGGTGGGTACGGGCAGTGTGGAATGGGTGTGTGATTCCATGCCGGCCATTATCAGTTTGAGTTCGCCGGATGCCGTGACGGTCGATGTGAAGGCGGTGGATACCACGTACCTGCGCCAATGCATGCAGCAGACGCTGCAGCAGTATCCGCAGGTGCCGGGGTTCAGTGTGAGTGTGCAGGAGCCGGGTTTTGGGCCGTTACTGGTCGCGGAGGGGTATGCACAAGTGGACCCGCCGACGAGTGGCGGTAATGTGGCATTGGGGGTGGATGATCACTTTCATATCGCCAGTATTTCTAAAACCTACACGGCTGCCGGCATTTTCCTGCTGCAGGATCGCGGTCTTCTGAACATGACCAATACGGCGGCGGAGCTGGCGCCGGAATTGATGGTGCCGCGCGGAGATGAGATCTCCTTGTCGCTCTTGCTGGAGCATCGCAGTGGCTTGCCGGATGGGAACAATACGCCGTGGATTGATGGTAAACTGATCGAGGATCCCTTTTTAGAATTTTCAGTGGAGGAAATTGTGGCGGTGGCGTCGAACATGTATCCGAACCTGATGTTTGAGCCGGGGAGTGATTTTTCTTACACCGATACCGGCTTCAACATTCTGGCGCGCATCATTGAAAATGTGAGTGGCACGAATTATCAGGCGTTTATCCGCAATGAAATTCTGGCCCCGCTGGGATTGATGAATACGTTTGTTCCGCTAAACAGTGAGTCGAATGTCCCGGCGCCGGCGGTGCATGCCTACGAGGTGCATGACGGAGTGTACCAGGATCGCACGGATTATTGTCCATCGGTGGAATTCGGCTGCGGCAGTATTCAGTCTACGTTGAGCGATTTGAATTCGTTTATGTATCAGCTCTTTTGCACCACCAATTTGCTGCGCGATGCATCGCGGGAGCAAATGATGAGCAATGTGACATCCCTTGGTTTTTCGGATTACGGGCGCGGATGTGAAAATGATTTTGATTTTGGGTGGGGTCATAACGGGGCGATGTGGGGTGCGCTGAGTCGGTGTAACGTGGATACGAATACCGGGGTGGTTGCGTCTTCGATGATGAATTTTATGTATGATGAGAATGATCCGGATAAGTTCGCGAACTGCTCCTATACGATGCAGAGCGCGATGGGCGTGGCAAAGAATCTGTTGGGTTATCCTGCCGACCTGTTTGGTCAGACCGAACCCATGGTCAATGTGCGTCAGCCGTTGGTGCGTCAGGGTGATTCGGTGAATATCATGCCGGTACGGTTGAATTTTGTGACGAACTGGGTGATCAGCGGATTGCCGGAACCTTTGGGCTATGATGCCGCCAGCGGAGCGATTACAGGAGTCTGTGCGGCATCAGGGGATTTCCCCCTGACTCTGGTGGCTGAAAATGCGTATGGTATCACCACCAATACACGGGTGTTATCGGTGGCGCTGGGCTATACCAATACCATGGCCCAGGCGCAGGCCGCCATTGAGTTCGCGTATGACATGAATGAGTTTAAGGGGGGAAGCTGGGTGCTGGTGGATGAGAATGGCATCGTGTGGTCGGGGGGATACGGTTGGGCGAATCACGAGGAGACGACCCCGGCGACGGCGGACACGGTGTATCGCATTGGATCACTGTCTAAATTATTCACCACGGTGGCGACGCTGCGGGAGTATGATCGGGGCCATCTGACGCTGGATGCGGCGGTGTCCAATTATATTGATGGCTTTGAACTGAATGTCCGTCCGGACACCAATCTGCCGCCGATCAATTACACCAACAATCCGATTACGGTGCGGTCGCTGCTGAATCATTTGTCCGGTATGCCCAGCACCTACATGCGCCATGCGATGACCACCTCGCCCACGCTGGATGGTTTTTTCCCAACCTATCTGATGGAAATGATGCTGGGGGTCTACACGGATTTTGCCTGTGCGCCGGTTGATTTCTTTGCGTCTTATAACAACAATGGATTTCAATTTGCGGAATATCTGATTTCGCAGGTAACGGATGATTCGCTGGAAACCTATGCGCAGACGAATCTGTTCATGGCGCTTGGAATGAATCGGACAGGTTTTGATATGGATGCGGCGGCGATTACGAATACGCTGGCGGAGTCGTTTGATCGGGAACTGAATCCGATGCCGAAGGAGTATGTGAACTGCCTGGGATCGGGCGGCGCGTTGAGTTCGGCCCATGACATGGGCGCTTTTATCAGTATGCTGCTGAATCGCGGGGCGTCGGACTATGGGCCGGTGCTTCTGACCAATACCGTGCTGGAAATGATGTCGGATCAAACCACGGGCATGGTGCTGCAGGTGGGTAATAAATATTTTGCCACGGGCCTGGGCTGGGATTCGGCGCTGCTGCCCAGCTTTGAGTATGCGGGAGGGGGCTGTGAAAAGAACGGAGAGACCACGACGTTTGCGGCGTATATTGCATTGGCGACCAATCAGCATCTCGGCGTGTTCGTCGTGAAAAACTCACCGGAGGCCCGCAATATTACCGAGCTGGCGAAATACATTCTGGAGGCGGCCATTGAGGAAAAAAGCGGTTTGGCAAAAACCAATGAGGCCGTTATTCCGCCCTCACCGTTTGTTGGTGATACGCAGACGAATGTGGATGCGCTGGCGGGGTATTATGTAAACAATGCCGGCGCGGTGCGCCTGAAAGCAGGGACAAACTGTTTGCTGTATGGCGGTGCCCCGCAGTACTTGCGGGCGGATGGATGGTATGGTGCTGCAACGAATGCGGACTTCCTGATTGGGTTCACCAATGTGCAGGGGCACCTGTTTACTAAATTGCGGATGGAGTATGAGGGTTATATTGAATCGGCGGTAACCGGTGAGCGGTATGATCCGCCGGTGATGACCAATGCCTGGACCAATCGGATTGATCAGTCATGGCTGATTCAGAGCCTGCCGAGTGTTTCCTACATGCGTACGCACCCGGGCAGTCTGATTGCACGCACCTGGATGACCAACGGCATGCTGATGTTCACGGTGCCCTCCATTCTGCTGGATGATTACTCGTTTGGAGATTACGGGATGAATGATTTTGTCATCGAGCCTTTTGATGATGACATGGCGTTTGTGCAGGGAGCCGGCGGAAAGATGCCGTGCTGTGTGCGCGGGGATAATGAGACCCTGGTGGCGGACAGCTATTACTGGCAGAATGTGGCGGCGATCCCACACATCGCCATGGGCGCCCCGACCAACTATGCGCCGTATCCGCTGGTGACGGATTGGTTTGCGTTTGATGCCGTGGCGGGCACGGAGTACTTCCTGAATCTGGGCGGCAGCGTGACGGGTTTGTTCCTGCTGGTGGATGCAGACGGGCGTTATCTGGGTGATGGTTCACAGGAAACCGTCCTGCGCTGGACGTGTCCCTCCTCGGGCGTGTATTACGCGGGTGTGAATTTTCCGGAAGATGCGCCTGCGGAAGTCACCGTGCAGTTCTATAACTACACCAACACCATTGCGCACATACGGAGTTGGATTGAAGAGGCGATGACGAATGAAGGCGTGATGGGTGTTTCGGTGGCGCTGCTGGATGATCAGGAGATCGTCTGGGCGGAAGGATTCGGCTATGAAGACCCGGCAGTCGGCAAAATGATGTCGACGAATTCGGTGTTTCATATCGGGTCGGTTTCGAAAGCATTCACGGCGGCTACGGCGTTACGCTATTTGGATCGCGGAGCCTTTGCACTGGATGACGCGGTGACCAATATTGTGCCGACACTCCGTTGGCGTGAACGGTACGGTGCGACGAATGTGGTCACGGTGCGCCATCTGCTGGATATGTATTCGGGGCTTCCGGGTGATCTGCTGCGCGGTGGTTTTACCACGGTGCCGCGCGACATCGGTTATGCGAATGTGACGAACGACCTGGCGAACACCTGGCCGATTTATCCGGTGGATTACATGTGGGATTACTGCAATGCGGGCTTTGTGTTGATGGAAGGGATTATTGAAGCCGTCGCGAATACCGGTGCGATCGTTCGCAGTTTCGCGGATATTGCGGATGATGAGCTGTTGGAGCCACTGGGTATGGAGGCCACATCGTATCTGTGCGATGAAGCGGAGATCAGTAACAATCTGACGGTGGCCTACTCTGAAAGCGGCGAACGGATGCCGCCGGAGTATATTAATATTTATGGCACGGGAAGCATGTATAGCCGCCCGACAGAACTGGCCAGGTTCATGGCGATGATTTTTGCGAACGGCGGGCATATCCTGGAGCCGAATACGGTGCGCGAAATGACATCGCCGCAGGGAACGAATGCCGTGTTCTTTGATTACTGGGATTATGTGCCGGGGCTGGGTTGGGATTCGGTGTCGTGTGCGCAACTGGATTATGCCGGTCGCAACTGTTCCAAGAGCGGTGGAACCCTCACGGAAACAGCGATGATTCACCTGTTGAATGAGCATGGACTGGGCGCGGCGCTTTGTTCGAGTACACCGTCGGGCATTCCGTCGGAGGGTGCCATTGAAATGCTGCGGTACGCGTTGCTGGATAAGGAAGGCGTAATGTGGCCGACGAACATCATCACCCTGCCGATGGCCACGCAGACCGTGAGTCAGGCGGAGCTGGATGCACTGGAGGGTATTTATGTCGGTGGCGGTGGATACGATAAGGTGGTTGCACGTGAGGGATATCTCGACATGCAGATGCTGGTAGGTTTTGACGGTCCGGAGGTCACCAATATTACGCTGAGAACAAACGGCTGGTTCGTCAGCGGTTCTGCAAACTCCGCCGTTTCATTCACGAATGTGGCGGGTCGGCAGGTCATGCTGACGCACCAGTTGGTGGAGGACGGTACGATTACGTCTCATTCGATGCGCGGTGATTTATATGATCCGCCGGCGATCCATCCCGCGTGGACGGCACGCACGAATGAGTTGTGGTATGTGCAGAATGAGGATGTCTACAGTTATATGCCCCTCTCGGGAACGACGCCGCAGATTCAGTTGTCCATTTCGGATGGGGTGTTGATGATGGCGGGCGGGTTGACGGGCGTAAAGGTGCTGGTGGCCACCAATGATTCACAGGCCTGGGCTTACGGGCTGCATAACCGGGTGGATTCGTGTGTGCAGGTGCTGACGAATAACGGGAACGAAGCACTGCTTTATGCCGGTTACATCTTCAGTCGCGTGGCGCAGATGGAGACGGGCAGCGTGACCGGATCGATCGATGCGGCCGGGAACTCAGGACGTTACGAAGTGCAATTGCCTGATGCCGGCGTGGCGGGCGGGGTGACGGATGTGGTCTATGAAGTGACACTGTCCGGCGCACCGACGAACTTCGTGCTGCGGATTTATGGAAGTGACGGGGCCCGGTTGCAGGATGAACGGACCGGCGATGGGCTGCTTTATCTGCAAAGCGGCGGCGGAACGCACTATCTTTACGTGCAGCCACTGCCGGACGGCGTGCAGACCGGACAGTATGTGCTGACCTTTGATTGCCCGGTGCTGCTTCGTGATTTGTCGATGAATAACGGTAAGGTCTCGCTGGTATGGCAGGGGGAAACCAATACGACGTTTACGCTCGAATCGGCGCTGCGTCTGGATGTGACCAATGCGTTTCTGCCGGACATCACAAATATCGTCCCGGTTGGACCGTTGAACTCGATTACGAATGACATCGGACCCGATAAAAGCAGGTTCTATCGTGTGATTGAAGAAGCGGATAACTATTCCAATCGCTATGGCCGGATCGTTTTGATTTCCGATATGCATATGAGTCCGTTTGCGTCTTCATTTATTGTGGGGCAGTTGCTGGTGTCGGATGTGACGGAATGGGATCTGGTCTTGCAGTCGGCCACGAATGGATACTACACGGAGGACGCCACACAGGCCGGGTATCCACCCACGACGCCCATGATGTATGCGTCCGCGCTGACCAATGCGTATGCGGCCTGTCCGCGTCCGGATGCGGTGATTATGCCCGGTGACTTCGTCTATTACTATTTCGAGAATTTCTACAACCAGATTACCGGGGATCCCAATACCAACAACTGGAAAATCCTGCTTCTCAAGATGTATGAATATGCCCTGCTGAAAGTGAACCAGACCTACCCGGGCGTACCCGTTTATTTTGCATTGGGGAATGATGACACGTTTCTGGCCGATTACGACATTGACGTGGGGGATGCCTTTCTGGCGGAAACCGCCCCCCTGTTCCACAGGATGGGCTTGAGCAACGTGACGGACTACACCTCGTTTGCGGCCACCTATACCAACGGCGGAAATTATTCCGCTCCGTTTATCGGCGGTGAACTGGTGGTGTTGGAAACATCCTTCTTCAGCAGCAAATATCCGGGCGGAATGGCCGAAGCAAGCAATCAACTGGCGTATCTTGACGCACGCTTGTCCGATTGTACCGCACAAAGCAAACCGGCATGGATTCTGATGCATATCCCGCCGGGCGTGGATGGATTTGCCACCTGGCGGGAATGGCGAAACGGAAATACCAACACCGTGGTGTCCGACTGGAAAGAGCCGTTGGTGAGGCAGTTTAACCAAATTATAGCTGATTATCGTGACACGGTAAAAACGATTATCTGCGGCCACTACCATGAACGCAGTTGGCAAATGGCCAATGATCCGGCCACATCGAACGTTACCGTGGGGATACAGGTGATGAACGGGATGCTGGCCAATCACGGCAACAACTCAGGTTTTACGGTAATGACCTTCGATCGTAAGACGCTGGAACCGATTAGAGAATACTCTTACAACCTACCGAATAGTTATGCCGGAAAAACCGGTCCGGCCCTGTGGAATGACCGCTTCAGCATGAATGAAGGTTTCGGCATCGACGACCTGTCGGCGGCAAGTTTGCTTTCGGCCTGGAGTAATATGGCCTTGGCGGGATCGGCCGGTTATGATTACTATAACCAGCAATACAGCGGAGGACGTCAGCCGTATCTGATGAGCAGTAACAGCTGGCCAGTGTACCATGGGCTGATTCGCTGGATTGAGGAAGATCAATTTTTGGAGAATGTGGTGCCGTAGAAGAGAAATAGGGAGGGCGATTTCTGCCTGACTTCGCACTGTGCGCATGCAGCATGACATGACGAAAAGTCAGCCGGGAATCGTACTTTGCCAAGGCAACGTAGGACAAGTGGTCGGCCTACTGGTGGGATTCGTCGGACGGGGTCGGTTTTTTGATTATCTAAAATAGAACATGTGATAAACAGGATGGACCACGAGGTGACTTTTGCGGATGATTTCAAAACAAGAGTTGAATTACCGTAGCGAGGGAGGCTTCTAATGACAACCTTATCACCGGGAGCCTTTTTGGGAATTGCCATTTCTGCGGTGGCCTTGCTTGGAAGTTTGATCGGCACGCTCTCGGTCATATTTTCTGCACCGGGGAAAGGGGAGCGTACCTATCTTGCGATGGGGTACCTTGTGCTCTGGTTGCTGGCCTTCGGATTTCTTGCTCTTTGTTTCCTGCTGCCTTCTCCCTGGGCGCATGTTGCGCTGGTCGCCTTCTTTGTGGTTATTCCGGTTGGAGCATTCCGTATAACGATGAAATCGCAGATTATTCGTAAGGCGGAATCACTGAAGAATTCATAGAACGGTGCTCCACGCTTCGTCAACCTCATGAATCGCGGGTAAATTATATATCCTGTTCTCATCCAAGAGAATATGAAGATATTCTGCCGGAAGACGCATGAACTCCAGTGCGATATCGCCGAGACATAACGGTGTATTTTCAGTCTCGGATCATCGGCAGTGCGAACGCATACCGCTTTTTTCTGCAAAAAGGGCCTTAACAACTCCGGTCCCGCATGGTACAGAATGAATCATTATAAAATGGGACCGGTCCACTATTAATCAAAAGGATGAATATGAAGGAAGTAGTTAGATATTGCATATATATAATGGGGTTAATATGCGTTTTTGGAGCGCATGGGAATCTGCTGGACAATCCGGGGTTTGAGGGACCGGTTTCAACCAATGCGGCAGATGATCAGAGCAATTGGTATACGGAGCAGCCTGATTCCACGCAGGCCAGTAATTGGCAGCAGCACTCGGGAAGTCAGGCACTGCTTGTGAGAGGAACCTGGGGCGGTACGCCGGCGTCTGGTGGTTTTGAACAGAAGGTTTCGGTTGTTGCCGGGAGTGAATACGGCCTGAATTTCTATTATTACTGGGATAACGGCTTCACCTCTTTACAGCACGATGTGGTCGTTGAGTGGCTGGACGATTCCGATCAGGTGCTGGAGAGCCTACGTCATGAAATGGATATAGGCGATCCAGGTGTGGGGTGGGCGTTTGGAGGCTGGCACAAATGTACTGATTTTGCGCTGAAGGCTCCGGCGGGTTCTGTACGAGCAGAGATTCGGTTTGAATGGAGCGGTATTAGTACGTATGGCACATTCTATGTGGATGATGTGGATTTTTCAGATTCGGTCGTTGTTTGTTATGACGAGGATTTTTCTGTAACAGGCGCCGGGGATTATGCCTTTGATTTTGATTATGCCTGGTTGAGTGATTTCAGTGCCACGGCCAGTCAGCTTGAACTGATTTGGTCAGGTGAAACGGGTGAACTTGGAAAAGAAACCTACTCCATAAACCAGGTTGGTAATGCGGGAATCCTGCACTCATCCGGGTGCTATTTTCTGTTTGCGCCTGCGGGAGCAACGACCCTGCAGGTGCGGGTGATTTCCTTGAATCTGAATGATGCCTCCAATCTGCTCGTGTCCAACACCGTGCTGACCGAGGTTTCAAGCAACTGTCGCGAGTTGAAGAATAACAGTTTTGAGAGGCCCTTTAACGGGAGTTCTCTGGGCAACTGGGTAGTGGCTGGAACCTGTGAACGGGGAACAAGAGTGGTTCTTCATGGTGATGCTGCACTGCAATTCTCCAGCTCGGTCGGATCGGTTCGTCAGGTGGTGGGTGTTGTCGAAGGAAATACCTATGAACTGGTCTTTCAACATGTGCGGGACGCCGGCCCCATGAATCGGACCAACCGTGTGCAGGTGCTGTGGTTGACGGCCCTTGAGGGGGGGGCAGTGATATCGAATGATGACTCGGATATTGGATGCCCCGCCGAAGGATCCGACTGGCAGCGCGTGATGCTGGGTGGATTGACTGCTCCTGCGGGAGCGGTGGCGGCGGAGATCTTTATGGAGAGTTCTGCCTCGGCAGGAAGTGCAGCATACTTTGTGGATGATATGTTTTTCCGAGAACCCGCGAACTTCTTCCATCGAAGCACGACCAACATACTGGATTTGGCCGGAAATCCATTCATGATTCGCGGTTTGGCTTTGAGTGGGTGGTTTTTTCCTGAAGCATATATGTTCGGCATTGATCAGGGAAACGGCGGGCATATCAACAGCTACACGCAGATCCGCAACCGTTTTGAAGAAATTCTGGGGTCGGAGGAGCAATCGGAGCTATTCTGGGATGCCTACACAACGAATTTCCTGACCGAAGCCGATGTGGCTTTGGTTGCTTCCAAGGGGGTGAACACCGTTCGCCTTCCGTTCAATTTTCGCGAACTAAGTCCTGAAAACAATGAAGGCGCGTATCGAATGAAAGGCTTTGAACAGCTGGATCGCGTCATTGAATGGTGCAAAAATCAGGGGGTCTACGTCATTCTTGATATGCACTCCTGCCCGGGAGGAAACGCGCCGGTGAATTCGGGGGACAGCGAGTATGTCTATTATAATTCGGACTGGGGCAAGGAGGCCATGAAGGCTTGTCTGTGGCGGTTTGATGATGACTACAATGACATGACCGGCCGTACCCCGGAATCCAATGTCGAGCGCACGGCGGCCATTTGGCGGTTCATTGCGGAACGGTATCGCAACGAAACTCAAATTTTGGGCTATGAGTTGATCAACGAGCCGTTTCTGGATGGTTCGGATGATCAAGTGGGTCCGACGTATCACATTAACTCTACCAATTTTGAGGGGCAGGTGATTCGTGATGCCTTCGTGAAAGTTTCGGATGCCCTGCGCGAGGTGGACGATCGACACCTGTTCTTTGTGGAGGGAGATATGTTTGCTGAGTGGTGTGATAATTTGATGCCGCGTTGGGATGATAACATGGCCGTGGCCTTTCATCGGTACTGGAAGACGAATGCGACGGATTGTCTGAATGATTATATTGAACTGCGTGATACCGAGCAGGTTCCCCTATGGCTGAGTGAGTCGGGGGAGAACTCCAATCCGTGGTGCCGTGAGTTGTGGGAACTTTTGGAAGAACACAACATCGGTTATACGTGGTGGACTTGGAAAAGAATGGGTGGCACATACGGAGGTTTCATAGGTGAACTGCCGTCCAGTTTTGAATACTGCATCAATAATCTGTGGAACGCAGCCGTGGATGATCGTTTGTTCGAAGCCGGTTTGTTCGATACGGCTGCCGCGCTGAACACCGAGCAGTGCGAAGAGCAGGCGGGCTATTTTGCCGCCCTGTTCGAGCCGTGGTTTAGTACGGAAACACGGCCGTTTCGATCGCATGTGATCCCGGGCTTGATTCACTTCGTGGATTATGATGTGGGAAACTGGAGCAATGCCTATTACGACACCGAATATAAATCGGATTCCTTTTGGAATCCCACCGATTACAATGAAGGCAAGGTTTACCGTAACGATGGAGTAGACATCTTCACGTCGTCTGAAGGATGCGGCTATGTGGTGGAATATGTGGCGGATAATGAATGGCTGAAATATACTCTCGACCTCAAACATCCAGGCATTTTCGATATCAATGTGCGCGTAGCCAGTGACGTGGATACGGCCCAGCTTCAACTCTTGCTGGATGGTGCACCCATCACTCCGATACTCGATGTGCCCGATTCAGGCGGGTGGAGCGTCTATACGGATCTGAATGCCACCACGGAGATTGCCCTTTCCGCCGGAACGCATGTTCTGGAGTGCCGTTTTCCCAAAGGTGGCGTGAACATAAGCAGTGTCGAATTTCAACTTAGCGAATCAGGTTATGTGGATTATGACGCCGATGATATGGATGATCATTGGGAAATTGCCTGCGGGGGCGACTTGTTGCCCGCCGATGACCGGGACCATGATTTAATGAGCAATGTGCAGGAGTACTATGCGGATACTGATCCGACCAATGGCGCTTCGCGGTTATGTGTTGACGTATCGGTGAATGGAAGTGACCTGATCGTAATGGTGCCGATCAGTTCCACCCAGCGGGTCTATTCTGTTGAATACAAAATGAAGCTGTCCGATTCTCAGTGGATTGATCTTGTTTCGAACCGGATCGGAAGTGGCGACGGATTGACGTTGATGCAAACCAATTCATTGAACGGATATTTCCGAGTCAAAGCGGGAACGCCTTAAGGTGGAGCAAGCTGTCGGACGTTGACTTCACCGAAGCGGTGTTGATCAGGACAACGACAGTCCAAAGCCGTTAAACAGCTCCTTGATGCGGAGCCACTGCTCGGGCTGTGTCAGGCGGTTAATGTCTTCGGGCGGCACTTCAATGCGGGCGGTCGGGCCCGTCATGCGTACGCGGCACACGGGAAAGCCCATGGCATGCAAGCTCTTTTCGGCGAGGTCCGCGGTGTGCAGACGCTCGGGGGTGAGTTCCTCGTTATAAGGGAAGCGGGTGGCCAGGCAGGAGGACGGGGGCCGTGCCCAGTCCGTCAGGCCGAGATGCCGAAGCCCCTCCTTGATTTCTGCTTCAAATAAGCCGGCCTCGCGCAGCGGTGAAAAAACATGTAATTCTTCGAGGGCCCTCATGCCGGGGCGCTCCTCCGGGCGGTCGCCGGCGTGCGTGCCGTCGGCCAGGCGCGCGCCGGCCTTTCGCGCTTCTTCGAGCAGGATGGAAAAGAGGTGGCGTTTGCAGTGATAGCAACGATCGGCGGCGTTGTGACGCACGTTGGGCAGGTCGAGGGGGTTGACGGGCCGTTCGCGGTGTTCCGCAGAGAGGCGTTTGCAAAGACGGCGTGCAAAGATCAGGTCTTCGGATGGGAGCAAGGGGGAACTGATCGTCAGGGCGAGAGGCGTGGAGAGTTTTTTGGAGGCATGAGCAAGAACGGATGCCGTCAGTAAAAAAGCGCTATCCTGTCCGCCGCTGAAGGCGATGGTCAGGGGCGCGGCGTCTTGGAGCAGGCGCAAGAGGTGATTGACCTTCGTTTGCAGGGGTGCGGGCCAGGGGCGCGCCCAGGCTTCGGCCACGCTCCATTGCGATGGGTCGGGATTCACCACGGGGTCTCCTGAGCATCCTGAATTTCCATGAGTTGTTTTTCCATTTCATGAACTTCCTGTCGCCAGAAGTTATGTGAGCCCCAGTCGGGTGCGAGGCGTGCGAATCCGCCATCGGCAGCCTGTCGGGCGCACCAGGCGGTGTAATGCACATACCGCATGGCACGCAGGGCCTCGATCAGACGGAGGGAGGCATAGTCAAATTCCAGAAAGGTTTCATAGCCATCGAGGAAGGCGTCGAGTTCGGAGCGGGCATCCTGAATGCGTCCGGGTAGAAGCATCCAGAGGTCTTGTACGGGGGGACCGATGGCCAGGTCGTCGAAATCAATGATGTAGAAGGTACCGTCCCGGCGGTCAATCAGGTTCTGGGCATGACAATCGGCATGAATACGCTGCATGGCGACATCATCGAAGAGCGGCGCGGTTTCGCCGATCATGTGTTGCACGATATCTTCATACGCGGTGCGCAGGTCGGTTGAGACGCAGCCGGATTGGAGGATGTCTTCCAGTTGTTGCGTGGTGGATATTTCCGGATGCATGGTGATGCGGTCGCGGGGCATGTGCTTTGCACCCACTTGGTGCGTGCGTGCGATGAGGCGTCCGAGTTGTTGCCACTGTTCGGAGGAAGGTTCATCACAGACCCGCCCCCCTTTTCGAGGATAAACGGCGTAAAACAGTCCCTCGGACTCAATCAGTGTGTTTCCTGTCGGATCGGAGAGCGGGGCGATGACAGGGATGTCGTCAGCCTGTAGTTCCAGCATGAAGTCGTGTTCATCCTGAAGCGCGTCCCGGCTCCAGCGTCCGGGACGGTATACCTTGATGATAAAGGCCTCGCGTTCGTCCGTTTGCACTTCGTAGACGCGGTTGATGTAGGAGTTGAGCGGGCGGCAATGATTGGCACAGCGGCGGCCCAGGGCCTGCTCGGTCAAATCCAGCACGAGGTCGGGGGTCAGGTCGGAGAAGGAGTGATTCATAGAATCGGTGGCTCGGGGTTCCGTTTTTTGGCGTCCGGCTGGTTCAGCATGGCCTGGGCTTTGTCGCGCCCCTCTTCGACCTGCAGGTTGATTTTCTTCCGGCTGCGCACGGCTGATTCAATGCGTTCGATGTTGTTGACGCTTTGGGTCAGCTCGTTTTTCATTTCCGTGAGGACGGCGTTGACGTTGGCGTCGAAGGAGTCCATGGCGCCGCCGAACTCTTTGCGGAAGACATCGCGCAGGTAGCGGTTGAGGTCGTCTATACGGCGTCCGATTTCTTCGGATTTCCGTTGGCTTTTTTCAGCCATTTCGATGGCGCGTTTGGAGGATTCGAGAGAGATTCGGCGCATCAGGTGGATGACAAACAGGGTCAGAATCAGGAGGAAGAGCAGCATCCATAAGAGGATTTCTCCGGTGTTGGTTTGCAGGTGAATCATGAGCCCTTCATAGCCGGATCTCAGTGCATTAATCATGTGGTTCCTCCCCGTCGGGATTGTTTGAGACGCCGTGCATACGAAAGCCGTAGGCCATGGCGAGGTTCAGATATATTGTTTTTCGGTCATCGGGCTGGCGTTCCAGCCATTGGGCAAAAACCTCATGTTCGGCGGCCTCCGGGTCTACCGGGTCGCCTTCTTCCTGCTCCGCCTGTTTTCTGAATAGGCTCAACATATTCATTTCTCCCCGATGGCCCGGTTACGGCGGGCGGGGCTTTAAATCGGCACGTCCGGCGCTTCTGTTATTTTTCCGGCAGCAAATCCAGCGCACGCAGCGTGGCCGCGAGCTTTTCCTTTTTTGCTTTATCCATGGCACACAAGGGCAGGCGGTATTCTTCCTCGATGAGCCCCATCATGGCCAGTGCGGCTTTTACGGGTACCGGATTGGTTTCAATAAAGAGGTCGCAGAAGAGCGGATAATATTTTCTATGCAGGGCGACGGCCTCGGCCATCTGGCCTTCGAGAATGCTGTGCACCAAATCGCTGACCGGCTGGGGCACCACATTACCTGCCACGCTGATAACACCTGTGGCCCCTACGCACATCATCGGCAGTGTCAGGGAGTCGTCACCGCATAACACAACGATGTCACAGACATTCAGAATTTGCGATACGCGGTCCACGCTGCCCCCCGCCTCTTTGATGGCGACGACGGAGGTGTGTTTGGCCAGGCGCTCGACCGTATCAATGCCGATCTCGAGGCCGGAACGGCCCGGCACATTATAGAGCACGACGGGCAGACCGAGATCCGCGATGGTGCTGAAATGGCGATAGAGCCCTTCCTGACTTGGTTTGTTATAGTACGGTGTAACCTGCAGCGTCCCATCGACGCCGGCATCTTTGGCGCGCAGGGTCAGATCAATTGCTTCGGACGTGCTGTTGGCGCCGGTGCCCGCAACGACTTTAACGCGTCCTTCGCAGGCCTCCACGGTGAGTTCTATTACGCGGATATGCTCCTTGGTGTCCAGAGTGGGTGATTCGCCCGTGGTGCCGACGGGCACGATGCCGTCCACGCCGCCCTCAATTTGGCGCTCGATCAATTCTTTGTATCGTCCGTAATCCACGTCCCCGTTTCGATCAAATGGAGTGACAATCGCGGTATATGAACCTTCAAACATGGATACTCTTCCCTTCTGCTTCGTAATGACGCCCCTTGAAAGGCCTTTGTTCTTTATCCTCAACTGATGGGCTACATCATAATACCCCCCTTTGGATTCGTCATTAAAAAACATGAAAAAGGTTGTGCCTTGTCTTTTGGGTGGTGGTGATTTATCATGGATCCCTTATGCAGGCCGTCTCATATCGTGCGATTTGTTCAGAGGCTTGGGGCCGAACCAGGCAGCTCCTTTTTCGTCCGTTTAATCTGACCATCTGGATGGTGGTGGGGTTTGGCGCCTGGCTGGCGGCACTCGGCGAGCAGGGGGGCTCTTTTGGTTTTAATTGGCCCTTTTCTTCCGATCAGAATATGGATCCCAGGGAGATGACCGAGCGCGTACTGCAATTTATTGTGGATCACGTCCTGCTGGTGACCGTTACGGTGAGTGCGGCCCTGCTGATTCTGGCGCTGGTGACCACGGTGATGCTGTGGCTGAGTTCGCGGGGGAAGTGCCTGTTTGTGGAGCAGGTGGTCTCGGAAAATCCAACCGTTCAGGAGGCCTGGGGCAATCAGCGTGCGCACGGGTACTCGGTCTTTTTGTGGCGGATTGCCTACCTGACCATCGTATCGCTGCTGTTGATGTGTTTGTTCGGTGCCGGTGTGTTTCTCGTGCTTCCCTGCTTCCTGGAGGGGGCGCTGCTGCCGACGCCCCTGCTGTTGCTGGTGCTGCTTGGTTTTGTGGTGTTACTGGTGCTTCTTCTGATGGCGGTGGTTTCCACTTTTCTGAATGATTTCGTGATTCCGATCATGCTCCTGCGCGACGAAACGGCGGTGCGGGCCTGGCATACGCTGCTGCGGCTTTTTTATTCGCGCGTTTGGGTGTTCGTGGCCTACTGTTTTGTCAAGACGGGTCTGGTGCTGCTTTTCGGCGTGGCCTTTCTTACGGTATTTTTCCGGACGTGCTGTTTGTTCTGTGTGGGAGGCGTACTGCTGGCCATTCCCTATATCGGCACCGTCGTGCTGCTGCCCTACCACGTCTTTCTGCGTTATTTCAGCCTGGCCTTTCTGGCCTCCATGGGGCCGGAATGGGACCTGCTGCATACGCCGGATTCGCCGGATGAAGAGATTGGTCGGGCAGACGAAATCACTCCCTGATTTCGGTTTTTTGATGGTGGATATCCTCGCGAGCCGGTTCTTTCCGAGCCTGACCGTTGGGCGTTGAATGCAGGCCTACCCGATAGATTCCGGGCTTATTCAGCAGGCTGGTAGAACGCTTCCCCGTCATCGCTGACCCATAGCGTGTAATACACCGTAACGCCGGATACCAGGCCCGTATCGATGCAGGACAACCCCTCGCCCTGATAGACCTCTCGCCCGTCGTCCAGCGTGGTGGGATAAGACGCCGTAGAGGCGCGGACCAGCACGGCCTTGTTGGTGTAGCCGCACGTGTTCGGGTCCGGCCAGCGCAGGGCGATGGCGTCGGTCAGGGCCACGGCGGAAAGACTCACGGGCTGCGGCTGATCGGGGAAGACCACATATTGCATGGTGGACCCCCAAAGGGATGACGCGGGAAGCGATACGCTGGAGGACTGGCGCGGTTTGACCCAGCCATCCACCTCATTCACGGTGACCGTATACACACCCGCCGTCAGGGGCACGACTTCTGCGGATCGGTACCCTTCGGAATCGTTGGCCTTCCACTCCGCGTAGTCTGTCAAATTGGTGACATCAGGCAGTATCCGGACCGCGCAGGGATATTTGAGCACGATGGGATTGGTCGTGCCGGCGGTCAGCCGAAGCGACACCGATTGTACGCCGCCGGACGGCCAGGCGTTGATCGCCGAATCCAGACTCAGCTTTACCTGAACATTGTCCCCGTCCACCATGTTGCCGTCATATCGATAAAACGTGGCGACCCAGTTCATGTCCGGCAGATTGCTGATCAGTCCGTTACACGCGCTCAGCGTAAGCTCGTGGGTTTTGGCGGAATCATAGGCATGCTCCACGCGGACGAAGGTGGAGGTTTCATACATAGCCACCAGATCGCCGTACCAACTGTAATCCGGGATCGATATAGGCGGGCAGATTCCCGTGTCATGCGAGAGCTGGATCGTTTTGTTATTAAACGTAATGTCCCGAATATCATGCGTGGATACTTCAAATTGGCCGTTCTGCGAGAATCCATCGTTGAAAAAATTGCCGTCATACAGCGATCCGACATAACGGTGCGAGGCATCCATGTCGTCGTACCAGTCCGGCAATCCTCCCGACAGGTTATCCGCCACATACATGGACGAGATGCCCAGTACGCTCCACTGATTGGCCAGCGCCGGGTGCATCGCCACCGAAGGGGTCACGGCACGTCCACTCGCATTGGTCACCATCACATCCATACGCATCGCCGACTGCGAGCCCACCGCTGGTTCCAGAAAAGCCGTCGCCGTTATATTAAACCGATCACCGCAGAGGGCGTTGTTCGTATAGGAAAGACGCACCTCCAACTCGTTCTGCTCATTCACCCCGTCCACCGTGAACGAGACCGCGCGCGAATTCTCGCAGGCCTGCCCCGTGCTGCTCCAATAGCGAAACATCCGGTAGGAGGTGCCGAAGGTATTGGACGGACTCACCTGCCGGAAAAAGCCGTCGGTGAGAAAAACCCACATTTGTGGAAAATGACCCGGCGACACCTGATGATAAACCATCAGCGCATTGCCGTATTTCATTCCGCCCGGATAATAGATGGGACAGTTTCCGGTGCCGGGCGTACCCGTGCCGGAGATGTCAATGCGCCAGTCTCCCGCCTGCCAGTCCGTGGCCCGCGACCAGACACACAGCAGAAAGAACAGGAGAAAAGAAAAAAGATGTAATCGGTTGCACACAAAGGGAAGCGTACCCCGGTGGTTCTTCTCTGTTTACTCTTTCATACCGATTATTCCCGCCGCAGCGCCCCCCGGCCTTTCGCGCGCACGGCTCGCGCGTAGAAGAGCAGGGGCAGGGCGGTGAACACGATGAGGCCTGCAAGTAGAAACAGGACATAGTGGGCGGCCGCAAAGGGTCCTTCCCGGCGCACAGAGATCGGCGGAATGAAGCCTACGATGATAACGAAAAGACTGGTCAGCAGGGCGATGCCGCCCACCAGCCAGACGCCTGTCTTTCCGCCGGGAATCCTGTATTTCCGATCCACATTGGGGTGCGTATAGCGTAGGCGTATGACGGCGGCAAACAGCAGGATATAGGTGACCAGATACAGCTGAACCGCCAGCGCGCTCATGAGCATAAAAGCACTGCTGACCGATGGCATGATCAGGATCACGCAGGAAAGTGCCGAGGAAAGGACGGCCTGTGTGATCATAATGCCGGAGGGCATCCCGTTGCGGTCGATCCGTTCCCAGCGCGGAGGCAAGTAGCCTTCCTGTGCAACGGCCAGCATGCCCTTGGCCGGCCCGGCCATCCAGGTGATGACCATGGTGAGCGCGCCATAGGCCATCAGGAGGCAAACCGGCGCGGTCATCCAGGATTCGTTGTGCAGGTGGAAGAGTGCATCAAACGCCTGGCATACGCCTGCGCTCAGACTTAGATGCTCCGGCGGAATGACCAGCGCAATCGCAAGCGAACCGAAGACGGACAGAATGATAATCAGGGCACAGGCTCCGAAAATCGCACGTGGATAGGTGCGGGCCGGATTTTTGACATCATTGACGTGCGAGGCCGACATTTCCATGCCGACAAACGAGATCAGCATCGCGGCCAGGAGCATGAGTTGGTCCAGATTGTGCAGATCCGGGAGCAGGGATTTGGCGGTGAACGGGATGGCCGGAATATCGCCGGAGGCCATGCGATCGGCTCCCAGCGCAATAATCACGGCGCCGGGAATGATGGTGCCGACCAACACGCCCGATGAACTCAGAAAGGCCGACCACATCATGCCCCGAAAGTTCAGCCAGGTACCGAGCCAGAGGGCGGCCCAGATCACCCCGAGTACGAAGACCTTGTTTTCTGCCAGCTCGGGCTTGAAAGTGTAGGCTAAGGCCGAGGCTGCAAAGGCGAGTACGCTCGGAAACCAGGGCAGGTTCTCCACCCATTGCATGAAAATGGCCAGAAACCCCCATTTTGGTCCAAAGGCCTCTTTCACCCAGAGGTAGACGCCTCCTTCACCCTGCCAACCCGAGGCCAACTCGGCGGAAACCAGCGCCGAAGGGATGAAGAAACACAGGGCCGCCAGCGTGATATAGGCAATGAGGGCGTAACCGTATTCCGCCAGTCCCGGCAGGGTGCGCAGGGAGAAAACCGCCGCCACATTGATCATCATCAGCGTGAATACGCTCAGCTTGCGCGGGCCACCGGGTTTTTTCATATTCGGTTTGCCTTATAATGCTCAGACCGTCTTTTCGCGTCCTGCGAAGATCAGCGAGTATGCGCCCATGACCACCAGCACCAGGACCACGACCAGCCACATTTCATCCAGCGTGGCCGAGACAAAGGCGGAAATGATAAAGATCGAGGAGAGCAGAACGATCAACAGGTCGGCAATGGATTTTTTCCCATCCATCTGGTTTTTCTTCAACAGAGCAATGCCGGACCAGAAGTAAGGGAAAAGCAGCAGGAGCACGGAAATCGTCACGGTGATGTTGAAGGCCGCCGCGATATTGCTTCCCAGCATCATCAGGATCAATTCGATCACGGTCATAATCACGCCGTTGATGACCAGCCCTTTGCTGTTGATGCCATGCTTGTTGGTGTAGGCGTACGCCTTGGGAAGGTAGCCATGATCGGCACTGGTTTTGGCGGCGCTGGCGGAGGACAGGTTCCAGACCAGGAAGCTGGCGATGCAGGCGATGGACATCACCAGAGAAACCGCATCACCCACAATGGTGGAGTGGAAAATTTTCTGCATCGACATCGCGAAGGAGGCCGGCGCATCCTGAATGGCTTTAGCCGGGAACATGCCTTCAATCACCGTGGTCGAGGCGATGTAGATAATCGCCACGATAATGAAGCCCACGATGGTGGCGAGCGGAACAATTTTCTTTGGATTCCGAATCAGTGCGCTGTTGGTGGCGACGCTTTCCACGCCCACAAACGCAAAGATCAGTACCGCAAAGCCTGACATTACCGCCTTTCCGTTGGATAGGCCGCTCACATTCCAGTTCGCCTTGAATTGGGTGGGGCTGAAGTCAATCCAGCCGGCGAGACCGGTCAGAATAACGGAAATCAGCAGCATGGTGACCGTGATGGATACCACTTTGGTGATGATGCCCACGCCCCTCAGCGACATTGCAATAAACACCCAGATCAGGATGATGACCGTCAATCCAAGCACCACGGAATGATTCAGGGCCGGGACGAACATGTTCAAATAGCCCAGCCCCGCAATCAGAATGGATACGTTGGAAATCAGATTGCCATACACATAAAAGAAACCGCTCTTCGCGCCCAGCAGCGGATTTACATAGGCTGCCAGCGCGGTCGGACTCGGATCTTCGAAGCGAGTGCCCGCCCGCACATAAACAAGGGTGAGAAAAAGAGCGCCGAGGGTCACCAGCAGAAAGGAGACTGCCGTGATGGCTCCCGTGGCCGCCAGTTGCTGCGGCAATGCAATCACGCCGCTTCCCGCCAGACTCGATACAATCAGAAAAACCGCGCCGATCAATCCGAGTTTCTTTCCTTCGTTGCTCATGCCTGCTCCTTTATTTTTGCACGATTCGGAGAGATTTCAGAGTTCTCCAAAATCGGGGTCAATCGGTATCATCTGTGGGCCGCGTTTTTCGATCTCGATTCCGCGGAATCACCCTTGTTTTACGCACATGGATTTAAAGAACTTTTTGCCGTCCCGCTCGATGCGTTCGACTCCGTGAATGTCGCTCTCATAGCCCGGGAAGGTGTTTTCAAAGTCCTGTCGCGTTTGCAGATATTCAAAGATGGCGGCAGCCTTTTCATTCAGGATCTCGCCACCCATGATGACCGGAATGCCGGGGGGATAGGGGACAATCATGACGGCGGGGATGCGCCCCATCATGTCGGTCAGTTCCACGTATTCCACGTTTTTGCGAACGACGGCATGGTAGGCCTCCGAGGGCTTCATGGCCTGATCGGGAATCACCTGGAATGCGGCCTGCATTTTGTCGAGAATGTGGCTGGTTTTGAAGTAATCGTGAATTCCCTGACAGTGATCTTTCAGTCCGACCTCTGCGTAGGCTTCCGGCCAGCTCTTGGCCATTTCGGGGAATACGCTTCGCAGCGGTTCGTTGCGGTCGTAGCGTTCCTTGAACTGCAGCAGTGCCGCGAGCAACGATCCCTGTTTGGCTTTGGTGGTGCCCAGCGAGTTCAGCAGCAGGAAGGAATAATAATCCGTTTTTTCGCAGACGATGCCGTGATTGATCAGGTAATTCGTCACGACCGTGGCGGGGATGCCGATGGGCTGCATCACGCCCTGATCGCTGAGGCCCGGCGTGGTGAAGGTCAGCTTGATCGGATCAAGCATCACGTAATCGTCTTCGATGTCGTCAAAGCCGTGCCAATTGTCGGAGGCTTTGAATACCCAGGGGTGTTGATGGCCGGCGAGATAGTCCGTCGGAACGTCCTCGAATTTCTTTTCGACGCCGTCCTGTTCCACGCGGCGCGGCTGCCACATTTCGAAGAACCAGTCGTTTTCAGCCTGCATTTCCTTGTGGATACAGGCGACCTTCTTGCGCAGATCAATGGCTTGATGAATGATGTCGTCCATCATGATCTGGCCGTTGTCATCCATCATTTTAGTGGCGACATCCAGCGAGGCGATCATGCTGTACTGCGGCGAGGTGGACCCGTGCATCATGTAGGACTCATTGAATTCATCGTGTTCGACTCTGACATGACTGCCGTGGCGGACATGCAGCATCGAAGCCTGCGAAAACGCTGTCAGCAGTTTGTGTGTGGAATGCGAACAGAAAATCGGCGGGTGCTCATCGTTGACATCGTCGTCCGCCATGCCGAAGTGCCCCTTGTAAATCGGATGGAATCGCGCGTAGGCGTACCACGCTTCGTCAAAGTGCAGGTTCTCCACGCTCTTGCGCAACTGACTCTTGATGTTGATCACATTGTAGCAGAGCCCGTCGTAGGTGGAGTTGGTCAGCGCCGACATTTTGACCGGGTTTCCTTTTTCCGAGTCGGGGATCAGTTTGCTCTCGCGGATTTTCCGCTGGATGGTCTCCTCGGTGAATTCCGACAAGCGGCACGGCCCGATGATGCCGCGTTTGTTTCGTCGCGGAACCATGTAGACCGGGAAGGCATCGGTAATCACCATGGCGTAATTCAGCGACTTGTGGCAGTTGCGGTCCACGAAAGCGATGTCATCGCGCACCAACTGACTGCGCCAGATGATTTGGTTCACATTGGAAGTTCCATTCAGCACGTAATAGGTCATGTCGGCGCCGAAGACGCGGGCGGAGTTTTTCTCGGCATCGCCTACTACGCCGTTGTGATCCAGCAGGGATCCCAGCTCCGGTACGGAGATGGAAAGGTCGGCGCGAAAGACATTTTCGCCGAAAAACTTGTGCATGGCGACACCCGCCGGGCTGTGCAGGAAGCCTTCCCCGCCCATGTGGCCGGGCGTATGCCAGGCGTATTTATATTCCAGCGAATACTTCACCATTTCGCCGAAAAAACGCGGATATACACCCAGCACATATTCCACGAGATGCGTTTCAATGCGTCCGGCCAGAAACTCGGTGGTGTCGGCGGTTTTCCAGAGACAGTCCTGAATTTTCTGGAGTACGCGCGTGGGAATATCCGCCGTGGCCAGGCGGTCGGTGAGGAGGACGACGGGTATTTTTTTGTTTCGTTTGCGCACTTCTTCCAGCAGCGCTTCGGGATCCATTTCTTCCTGCTGGCCTTCCTGCTGGATATCCCAGTCGATCACCACGGCGCCGATATCGGAGCGCGAGCGGAAAATTTCAACGGCGTCTTCGTAGCTGAATGAAGGGAGGACGGAGCATTCCTCCACGTTTTCGAGTTCCTCTTTGAGCTCGCGCAAACGGAACCCCTCGTCGTTGCGGGCCTCAAACTGTCCGGAAACGATCATAATCGGCCAACAATGCTTCGTAATTTTCATGCGCTGCTCCTTCGTTACAACTGGTGCTTCCGTTCTTAAAAAAACCAAACGCTTACAGTTACAGGGTGCGCCAACACACCATGAAAGTCAAGTGTCTCGATTGGCAGACGGGTGGACGCCGCGGCCCCTCTTTTTATGAATTCCTTCCTTCAGGAGGGCAGATCAAAGCCCGTCATCCTGCCGGTGTGCGTTATTGCATTTCCCGTCTGATTCCTATATCTTCGCCCGATTCTGAAATAAACCAACGACAGCAAAGGTGCGACGATGAATGAGAAATATCCCTTTTCGGAAATTGAACCCAAATGGCAGCAGTATTGGTCTGAAAACCGGCTGTTCAGCGTGGATACGCAGGACGCCACGGACAAATATTACTGCATGATGATGTTTCCGTACCCTTCGGGCACCCTGCATGTGGGGCACGGGCGCAACTACATCATTGGCGATGCCGTGGTTCGCTACAAAAAAATGCGCGGCAAGCGAGTATTGGCTCCCATGGGTTGGGATGCCTTCGGCCTTCCGGCCGAAAATGCCGCGATTAAAACCGGCACACACCCGCGCGTGAGTACGCTCAATAATATTGCCGTCATCAAAAAACAACTTGCGGACTGGGGCTGCTGCTATGACTGGGATCGCGAGGTCACCTCCTGCCTGCCCGACTATTACAAGTGGACGCAGTGGCTTTTCCTGAAGCTCTACGAAAAAGGGTTGGCCTA
Source organism: Kiritimatiellia bacterium (assembly GCA_028708815.1). GTDB lineage: Bacteria > Verrucomicrobiota > Kiritimatiellia > RZYC01 > RZYC01 > JAQVYB01. The sequence continues at coordinate 56,101 of JAQVYB010000006.1, forward strand.
CAAATCGAAGGGCAATGTGAACTGGTGTCCCTCGTGCGCGACGGTGTTGGCCAACGAACAAGTGGTGGATGGGCAGTGCGACCGCTGCTCCTCAACCGTCGAGCAAAAAGCCCTCGAACAGTGGTTTTTCAAAATCACCGATTACGCCCAGCGCCTGCTGGATGATCTGGACCTGCTCCCCGGCTGGCCCGAGCGCGTGAAAATCATGCAGCGCAACTGGATTGGACGCAGCGAGGGCGCCCGCATCGAATTCGGTCTCGAGCCGCGTACGGACGAGCGCGCAGACTCCGCCGCCTCGGTCCCCTGCTTCACCACCCGGACCGATACGATTTACGGCTGCACCTACATGGTCCTCGCACCCGAATATCCGCAGCTTGCCGAGATGGTGGCCGGGCTTCCCGAAGAGGCCGCCATCAAGGCCTATCAGGAGTCCGTTAAAGGCCTGACCAATATCGACCGCGCCTCGGATACGCTCGAAAAAAACGGGGTCTTCACCGGGCGCTTTGTGATCAATCCCTACAACGGACGCCGCATCCCGCTCTGGGTGGCGGATTATGTGCTGATGGAATACGGTACCGGCGCCGTTATGGCCGTACCCGCGCACGATACCCGTGACTGGGCGTTCGCGAAGAAGTACGACCTGCCCATCGAAATTTCCATTCAGAATCCGGAGCAGACCCTGAAGCTTGAAGAGATGGCGGATGCGTACACCGGCGATGGCGTGTGCGTGGATTCGGGCCCCTTCACCGGTCGGCCCAACCGCGAGGCGATCCCCGCCATGATCCGCCATGCCGAAGAGCAGGGGTTTGGCAAGGGCACCGTTCACTTCCGTTTGCGCGACTGGCTGATCAGCCGTCAGCGCTACTGGGGCGCGCCGATCCCCATGATCTACTGCGATGCCTGCGGCCTGGTCCCCGTACCCGAAAAGGATCTGCCTGTGCTGCTGCCCGACGATGTGGCCTTCAAGCCCACCGGTGAATCGCCGTTGCGTGCCCATGAAGCCTTCATGAATGTGCCCTGCCCGGTCTGCGGAAAACCCGCGAGGCGCGAGAGCGATACCATGGATACCTTCGTGGATTCCAGTTGGTACTTCTTCCGCTATCTGAACGCGCGTGATGAAACGAAGGCGCTCGATAGCGAGGCCTGCGACAACTGGCTCCCCGTGGATCAATACATCGGCGGCATCGAACACGCGATTCTTCATCTGCTCTACGCCCGTTTCTTCACCAAGGCGCTGAGTGACATCGGTCTGATTCATTTTGATGAACCCTTCGCGCATCTCTTTACCCAGGGGATGATCTGCAAGCGCAGCGAAAAGGACGGCCAGCTCTACAAAATGTCGAAATCCAAAGGCAACGTGGTCAGCCCCACCGAACTGATCCGCGAATACGGCGCCGACACCGTGCGCGTTTATACCCTCTTCATCGGTCCGCCCGAAAAGGATGCGGAATGGAATGATCAAAGCGTCGAAGGCGCCTTTCGCTTTCTGCGGCGCATCTGGCGCTGCGTGCACGATCACCGTGAGCTTCTGCTTGCGGCCCCGAAGACCCGCCCGGAGGTGGCCGACCTGGAGCCGGCTCTGCGCGATCTCTACCGCCAAACCCATGAATCCATCCGCCAGATCACCAGTGATCTCGAAGGCGATTTTCATTTTAATACAGCCATTGCGCAGATCATGAAGCTGATGAACGCCGTGGAAGCTGTCACCGTGAATGCGGAGAGCAGCGCGGCGGCACGTGCCGTCTTCCGTGAAACGGTTGAAAGTGTGGTGTTGCTTCTCTCTCCGTTCGCCCCGCACATGGCCGAGGAACTCTGGATGGAGCTGGGCCATCCGCCCAGCATCCTGAATGCCGCGTGGCCTGAAGTGAACGAGGCTGCGCTCAAGCGCGATCGGGTGGAACTCGTGCTGCAGGTGAACGGCAAGGTGCGCGGGCACGTCATGGTCAGTGCCGAGGCCGACCGCGAAACGCTCGAACGCGAAGCCCTGAATGATCCCGATGTGCAGCGCTGGACCGAAGGCAAGACCATCCGCAAAGTCATTGTGGTGCCTGGCCGCCTCGTCAACATTGCTGTTTCATAACCCGGAGCATTCTGCGGCATGGCCGAACGCAAACCCATTCGATTGCTTGATGATACGGTAATCAACAAAATTGCCGCAGGCGAGGTGGTGGAACGTCCGGCCTCGGTCATCAAGGAGCTCATGGAAAATGCACTCGATGCCGGCGCGACGCGCATCGAGGTGAGCGTGGTGGAAGGTGGGCGGCGCCTGATGCGTGTGGAGGATAACGGCTGCGGCATGACGCGCGATGATGCGCTGCTTTCCGTGGAACGCCATGCCACCAGCAAGGTGCGCGACATGCACGATGTGGAAAGCGTCACCTCCATGGGCTTTCGCGGCGAAGCCCTCGCCGCGATTCCCTCGGTCTCCCGTTTCACGCTGCGTACGCGCGTG
>JAQVYB010000242.1 GCA_028708815.1 Kiritimatiellia bacterium
ATAGTTCCCGTCTGAACGCCGGGAAAGCTGTATCACGGAAAACGGGAGTTGGGCTCTTTCTTTGCGACCATCAAGCATCTCCAGCTCCACCTCCTCCCAGACGCCGCTGATTGCCGGGGCGCCGGAACTCCGAGTCAGATCCCGGCAAATCCCCTCAAAGCGCAATAGGTCGCCCGCCAAACATTCGATCGCGGCCCCAAAGCTGTCTCGAAACGAAAAAGACGCCGTAACCAGCCGGGCCTTTATCTCACCCCCTCCAAAAAAATCCATGCCGACTTCAATCCACTCCCCGCCGTCCTCATCCATTTGTTTTTTTTCAAAGGCGGCACTTGTGAGAGAAGAAAGCGGAATGTCATATCGCTGGTCATCCAACGTAACCCGCATCACGGCCTTCCCGGGGTCTATATATAAAACCCCGCCATCCGTAGCCGTAATCCTGGCGTAACCCCGCTGATCGAAGGGTGATGGCTCCGCCTTAACCTCAACGACAAAAGGCTGCTCTTCCGGAATATTCAGCCATTTCTCGATGTTAAAATAATAATACATTAAACTCTGCGTGATCAACTTCCCGAAAATACGATCCCCATGAATTGTCTCAACCAGGCAGACATCCGCGCCCGCGTCACGTCGGATCTCGATCAACGCAGATAAGGGGTATTCCAACATCCCGTATTTCGTAAAAAACTTGATTGGTCTGTTGGCCATATCAACGTATTGAGTCGCTTCATCTGCCGTATACTGAGCCGCCACATACCCCGACTCGCCGGCCTCGAGACTTCCCACAAAGAGACACGAGACGACCAAGACCATCACCATGCGTATTACCAACACTCTCATTTCAACTCCTTCTGCATTCCTAATCCACAACCGACTCTTCTGTTTTCCAGAACAAACAAACCACCCATGCATGTAAGCCAACCTCGATCCGCATTTCAATCCCTATCCGCGCACCATATCCCGTATCACCGCGCAGACGCCGAGTACGTCTTCATCGGAAAGCGACGACCCCGAAGGAAGGCAAAGCCCCTTGCTGAAGACCCGCTCACTAACCGCCCCGCCCACCATGCGATTTTCCCGAAACACCGGCTGCATGTGCATCGGCTTCCAAACCGGACGCGACTCGATGTTCTCCGCCTCCAGCCGTTGCACCACCTCAAGCGGGGTGGCACCATAAACAGACGAATCAATCTGAATAACCGTCAACCAATGCGTCCCTCGCGACCAATCCGGCTCCGACATAAACGTAATGCCGGGGAGCTCCCTCAGCCCCTGCCGATAGATATCAAAAATCTGCCTGCGGCGCTCCACCCGCTGCTCCAACACCGTCATCTGCCCAACGCCCACCGCCGCCGCCAGATTACTCAGCCGATAATTATATCCTATTTCCGTATGTTCATAGTACGGGAATGGATCGCGTGCCTGAGTCGCCAGTTTGCGCGCATGACGAATCAGCTCCTCGTCATCACTGGCCAGTATTCCTCCCCCACCCGTCGTGATGATTTTATTGCCGTTAAAGGAATACACCGCCGCATAAGAACCATATCCTGCATGAAACCAACCAGGGTCAGGCACCTCATATTCAACCGACTCACATTTCACGTTTCCCGTTTCAGGATTCAGGTTTCCAGCCTCAGGTCTCGAGTCTCCGGTCTCCTGTCTATGGTCTCCTGTCTCTGGCCTTCCGGCTTCTGCCTTCTTCCCCCGATATCTCGCCCCCATCGCCTCGGCGGAATCACAAAGCACCGGCACGTCGTACCGTTGGCCCAACGCAAGGATGGACGGCATATCGCAACACTGACCATAAATATCCGTGGGCACAATCGCCTTGGGGCGGACGCCGTGCTTGGCCATCCTTTCCAGCTCCTCCGCCAACAGATTCACGTCCATATTCCAAGACGCCTCATCCGAATCGAGGAACACCAATTCCGCGCCCTGAAAGGTCGCCGGGCTGATGCTGCCGATAAAGGTCAGCGAAGACGCCAAAATCACATCTCCGGGGCCAATGCCCAGATGACGCAGCGCCAGATGCATGGCAGCCGTACCGCTGGCTACGGCCACCGCATGCCGGAACCCCGTATACTCGCAAACATCCCGTTCAAACCGCTCCAGCATCGGGCCAACCCCTGCGAGATAGTTTGTGAGAAAGGCTTCCTCAACCATAACCTGCTCTTGCCCGGACATATGCGGCGTAGACAGGAATATCCGTTCTGTTCGATTCATAAGCCAGCTCCAGGTTTCTCCATAGCACTGGACGGATGACTATCTACAAGTAAATCGACGGTCCTGCTATGATGATCATATCGCTGAATAAGCGCCCACAGTTTATTTAAAGCGGCAAGTTCATCCTGCCGTCTTGCTAACGAAATCAATCCTTCAACCTCCCCAAGTAATGCCACGCGATCCACGGCGCTAGATACGTGCATTTTGATTTTCTCCACGGTTGTCAACAACACCTCCTCCCCATGGGCCACAAGCTCTTCATACATTTTCTCCCCGGGACGCATACCGGTAAACTCAATCGCAATATCCACCTCTTCCATTTTTCCGGAAAGCTTGATCATCTTCCGGGCTAACTCTACTATTTTTACCGGCTCGCCCATATCCAGGATATATACCTCACCACCATGCCCCATCGATCCGGCATGCAGGACCAATTCCACAGCTTCCGGGATGGTCATAAAAAAACGAGTCATTTCGGGGTGAGTAACCGTGATGGGACCTCCTGCTTCGAGTTGCTTCTTAAATATCGGCACCACGCTCCCGTTACTGCCCAGCACATTCCCAAAGCGAACGACAGTCGTCACGGTTTTCTCTGCCTTCACTGAACTCACAAGCATTTCAGCAAGCCGCTTGGTGGCACCCATCACATTGGCGGGACGCACGGCTTTATCCGTCGAAATCATCACCAACCTTTTTACGCCGCAACGAACTGCGATATTGAGCAGATTCATGGTGCCATACACATTGTTCAGAATAGCCCTGAGGGGATGCCCCTCCAACATGGGCACATGCTTATAAGCCGCCGCATGATAGATAATATCCGGGGTCCACTTCCGCATCAGACAATCCAGCCCCTCTTCATCGGTCACGGAACATAGAGCAGGAATAATTTCCAGATCATTTCGTTTAAGAGCAATCAGCTCCCGCTCGATTTCAAAAAGAGGAGTCTCCGCCGCATCAAGGAGAACGATCCGGGACGGGGAAAAGGACATGACTTGCCGACACAACTCCGAGCCAATAGAACCTCCTGCGCCGGTGACCATCACACATCGCCCCGTCACATCGTTTTTCACAATGAAGGTATCTAAATGCGCGGGCTCGCGTCCAAGCAAGTCTTCCAACTGAATGCCACGAATATTATCCATGGCTGTATCGCCAGTCAGGATGTCGTGAAACACCGGCAATATCCGGAAGCTAAGCTTTTCCCCCTCGCAGGAATCAATGACTTGTCGAACCAGTTGTTTAGGTACATTGGATATGGCGAAAAGGACGTCGGTGACTTGATGCTCCCGCACCAACTTCGCGGCGTCATCCATACCACCGAGGATCGGATACCCCCGGATCATCATGCTCTGTTTTGACTTATTATCATCCAGAAAACCAACAATGCTGTATACCGTTTCGACATCCCGCTCCAGCATCCTAGTGGCCGTCTCTCCGACATCCCCCGCACCAACGATCAATATTCTTTTCTGCCGAACCAAAAAGGTAGAACGTGTTTTCTTCCATTCTTCGCGAAAAATCCGAATAGACAGGCGAATACCTAACAGAAAACCCAAACATAGAATATAATCGATG
>JAQVYB010000091.1 GCA_028708815.1 Kiritimatiellia bacterium
GGCGCCCTGATTTCTGACGGTAACGGACGCGCTGAACGGCACCGTTTCAATCGTGATGCCGGCAATCACAAAGTCCGGCATTTCTTCCGGCGTGATATTCGAGCCGGATGCAAAGGCCCCTCCCGCATACGCGCCATCAATGGCCTGCACGCCCCAGGTGAGCTCTTCGCCGCCAGGAAGATTCTTCAAGTGCCAGGTTCGGCGCAGCTGCGTATTGCCGAGAGCAACCACCCGACGCCAACCGCTCGAACCATCGGCCTCGGGACTCATAATTCCAGAGGTATTCGTGGCCGGGCCGACATACAGGTTGTAGGCCAGACTCGCAGAAGGCGTCTGCGCATCCGTGGCGGCATTCCAACTCAAAATGACTTCATTGCCGTTGGTGATGACGGCGGAAAGGCCGGAGGGCGCCGTCGGCGGCGTGTTGGGCACAGGGGTCAGATTGCGATAAATGAAGGAACGATAGCCATTGGTGGTCTGACCGGCCATCGCCAGGTCAAGGTCGCCATCGTTGTCATAGTCGCCCCAGTCAAACGAGGCCACGCGCATCCCTTCCAGTCCACTGGGCACATTGGTGAGCACGCCGCCACCTGCATTCTGATACAGCTTCGCGACCCGGGCATTGTTGGAACCGCCGCCCACCACGAGCAAATCAAGCAGACCATCGTTGTCGTAATCGGCCCATTCGCAATTGCCCAGCCAAACGCCTTCGAGTTGATTGGTCGTGCGTACGAAAGGCACCGCGCCGCCGTTATAGCGGTAGACATACGTGATCATGCCGGTGGTTCCGTATCCGCACAGGGCCAGATCCAAATCCCCGTCGGCGTCCACATCACCCCAGCTCATGCCCGGATAGGAGGCGGCTGTAAAGGCCGCCGTGGCCGGGCTGTAGTTGGTGAAGGAACCGGCATAATTCTTATACAGCCGCGCACTCGGGGCGTGCCCGCCATCGCCGGCGATCATGAGATCCAGCCAGCCGTCCTGGTCGAAATCCACCCAGCCGGCGCGCGCATCACGCACCGGCAGAAGATCGGCGCCGATGTCCGTAAAGATGCCGCCGTCATTGCGGTAGATACGGCTGACACTGTTGGAGCGGGTATAGCCGGCGGCAACCAGATCAAGATCACCATCGTTATCGATATCGCCCCAGGCCAAACCACCGTTATACACCCCGATAAGCCCGGCGTGAACATTGCTGAAGACGCCATGGTCGTTGCGGTAAATTTCCGTGACGGTCTGGGTGCCCGCAAAACCGCAAATAACGATATCGAGCCAGCCGTCGTTATCGTAATCACCCCAGGCCAGACGTCCGGATTCGACCGCGGTGAATCCGGCGTTTATATTTGTGAAGGTTCCGGCACTGTTGCGGTAGATGTCGGTAAAGCGATTGGTGCCGTCATATCCGGAGAGCGCCAGATCGAGCTGACCGTCGTTATCGTAATCACCCCAGGCGAGGGCGGCGGCGCCCACATTATGCAGGCCTGCATTCACATTCACAAAGGGATTGCTGCTGCTTCCGGATCCGATGACGCGGAACGAGTAGAGCTCGTTGGTGTGATAGGTATCGTTATTCACAATCTGCACCTCGGCGGTACGGACGGAAGTCACGAGCGGGAAGAACTCGACGGTAAAGGTGGTGACGCCGCCGCCGGCCACCGGGCTGACCGGCTGCGCGGTGACCCGGAAATCGTTGGTGTGGGCCCCGGCAATGACGACATACGGGGTATTCGTCAGTTCCAACTCGCCGCGCCCCGCGTTGGTGATGCTGAAGGTGTGCAGCAGGGGACTCACGGAGCAGATGCCGAAGTCGGTGCCGTCAGCGGACTGCGGCGTGAGGTCGCCATTCGGGATAAGCGCAAGATTGGTGCCGAGCACCTGAATTTCCGGCTCAATGCCGGTGCCGAGAATGAGATACGTGTAGGGCGAATCGGGAGTATCGCTGGCCACTTCCACCAGGGTGGTGCGCGCCCCGGTCACACTCGGATCAAACGCAATGCTGAACCAGGTGGTTTCCCCGGTGGCCACCGAAGCGGATGGATAATCCACTACCGCAAAATCAGCCGCATCCCATCCAACCAGAGCAACATCACTGATGTTCAGCGTCGCGCTGCCCGCATTGGTGATGACGAAGCTGTTGGTCACAGACCCCGCCGTCACATCCACCTCGCCGAAATCGGTGTTGAGCCCGACCAACGGTGTAAACGAACCATTGGTAATCACACTGTAATTCGTGGCCAGCACGAGCATCAGCGGCTCAACCCCCTCGCCCGCCAGCCAGAGCACGTAGGGATCGTCATCGGGATCATTGTTGGAAAGAAAGACCATCGTCTTGCGTATCCCAATGGCGCTGGGCTGAAAGGTGACCTGAAACGTCGTGGATGCCGCCGAAATCAACTGGGTGGCAAGCGGCGGAGTAATGATGAAGTCGGCGGCCTGGCCGCCGTTGGTGCTCCAACCGGTGAGATACAGCGTGCGCGCCCCTTCATTGGTGATGGTGAACGTGTGCGTGCTTTCACCCGAAGAAACATCCACCATACTGAAGTCGGTCCCGTTGTTGGTGAAGGAATGAATGGAGGCGTTGGTGATGAGCGTACCATCTTCACCCAGAATGCCTATGGCCGGAAATTGTGAATCGGTATTGTTGATGCGGCAATGATTCAGCGTCACCCGCTGAAACACTTTCACGCGGGGCCCCGTCTGCGAATCATTCATTTCAAACAGTCCGTTGGAAACCAGACAGGTCGTGAGATAAGCGCCCCCCGCCGTCTGCCCGGTGTTGCCCGCCACGCGACAGTTGGATTGCGTCCCACCCGAGGCATAGATGCCACCTCCTTCGTTTTCGCCCGGCACACCCGAGTCGGACGTGCAACCCCGGCGCAACGTGAAGCCATCGAGCGTGCCCGCGGTCATATAGGCCGCGCGCACAGCGGCGATGCCAAGCGGCGTTTCGGGATCATGCGGCGCACCTTCAATCACCGTAAAACGGTATCCATTCACACTGCGCACGGCGATCTCGTTGGTCAGAGCGAGGCGGCTGGCCAGCCCCAGCCCGGAGGCGCTGCCGGTCTGATACACCCCGTTGGTCACCCATACCGCTTCGCCGGGCAGGGCCGCCTGTACGGCATCGGAAAGATTGGTCGCAGCGGAATCCCAGGTGTCATACGGCGGGGTGCTGCTTCCCCAGGGCGAGACGTAACGGTCCGCGCCGTAAGCGGTCAAACTTACAGCCAGTATCAGCATTGCCATGAATCCGCATGACCGCATACCGCTCCGTCCGCTCCAACCGGCGCTTCGCCGACTTTTTCCAATCATTGGAACTTTTTCGGAACACGCCGAAAAAAAGTTCCAATGATTGGAAAAACCGCCAAAAAAGTTTCCAACGATTGGAAAAACCGTGAAAAAAAGTTCCAATGATTGGAAGATCCGTGTGACGGGTTTCCCAGGATCGGGAGGTGGCATCCGCGTGCCGAAAAAGCGTTTTCGGATCCGGGCATTCCCATCTGCTTATGCTGGGTTTCGTTCATATTCACTCTTTGGTATAGGTGACGGACCACCATAGTTCGCCCGCCGATTCCGTGTTGGTAATGACGATGCCGATGCGGTAATCATTGCTGACCCAGGAAGAACTCCAGGAGGTATCCTCAACACCCGATGCCGTCACGCGCAAGGTGTTGACCGTGGCACAACTGCCCCAGGCGTCATTCCACAGCGCCCGCACCACCAGCACATCCGCCGTGCCCGCATTCACCTGCATCTGCGCAGATTGCAGCTCTCCGCTCCACGCCATGACCGGACCCCAGATCACCTCATCGCTCGGGCCGGAAATGCTTCGCTCCGTACCGCCAATGCTGCCATAGGCCGTCGGCCACTGCGACCGGGTTTCCCCCCCCAAACGAATGGAGGACGCGCTCAGCAGATTCACATAGTTGGTTCCGCACCCATCATCGGCTGCGTAGCTGGAAACGCCCGACCCGATCAAACAGGCCGCCGCCATCAGGAGTAGCACTCTTCTGTTTTTCTTCTTCATCCCATACTCCCGATCTCTTTTCGGAAACGGCGGGAAAGCCCCGCGCGCATGCGGGGCTTTCCCTAACCGAAAAGACATCAATAATGATTCATCATTCTCTCATCTGTTACGGATTCAGTACCTGGCGGTACGTTTCGCGCCAGTCGGTGCCATCAAAGATGAACTGAATCAGATAGCCGTTCTTCAGGGTGAAGGAGACGCCGCTCTCGAGCTTCAGCCCATTGCCGTCGTCGAATTTCACCCAGTTGGCATCGGACATCCCCTGAATGGTCAGAATCTGACCAGCGGTTCCGGCCACAATCTGCGGATTGGCGGAGATGTCCACCGAGCCGCCGTTGCCGCGGATCTGCATGTAGGCGCGGGAAATATCGGTGATACCCGCCGCCGCCAGAATTTCCACCGTGGAGCCCGAGGGCGCCGTGATCAGCTTGCTGTTGAGCGTGGCCGCCGCGTTCACGGTGACCGCATCGGAGCCGGCATCGCCCAGCGTGGTGCTGCCGTCAATCGTCAGGCTGCCGGTGACGTCGGCATTGCCGCCGATGTTCACGTTCTCCTCAACGCCCACGCCGCCATCCACAATCAGCGCGCCGGTATCCTTGTCGGTCGAACCGGTGGTGTCGGCCAACGTTACTGCGCCGGCGATATCCGCCGTGCCGCCCACGTTCAGGTTCTCTTCGATACCCACGCCGCCTTCCACCACCAGTGCGCCGGTATCTTTGGTCGTCGAGGTGGTGGTCGCGGCCAGCGTGACCGCGCCGGTAACGGCCAGCGTGCCTTCGATGCCCGCGTTGCCGGAAGCATCCACCATCAGCCCGGCCTCATTCGTCCACGCATTACCGTCCCAACGCAGCGTCTGGTTGGCGGCGGTGCCGTTGGCAATGCTGGCGCCGACCTTGCCGTCCACGTACAGTTTCGTGGCGGCTTCGTAGTCAGCGGTGGGGGTCGGAACGATCGGGGCATCCACGAACGTTTTCACGCCGCGTATGGCCTGTGCGCCATTGGTGCGAACCACGGAGGCATCCACGGCCACGGCATTGGCAGCCACGCTGATACCATCGCCTGCGCCAACGGCCAGAGCCGTGCCCGCGCCGCCGGTCAAACCATCACCCGCCGCTGTGGCGGCCAGGCGGAGGGTCCCGCTGTTCACTTCCATGTCGGATCCGGCCAGGGCCGTGGGGTCCACGGCGAATTCCAGCCCCGTCAGAGTCAACGCATGACCCGCCGTGTAGGTGCCCGGCGAGGCAAACTGCGCAAAGGTGACTTCGCCGCTGTCCAGCGTCACGTCCGGCGAGGTGCAGACCCAGGCCGTACCCGCATTGGCCGTACCGTGACTGACAAATACCGCCGCCCCGGCCAGCTCCCCATCCGCGTTCATATCATCCGTGCGCGTCGGCGCACCGGAGGCGTTGACGGTGTAGATGCCGTTCTGCACGGCGCTCGCCTGATTCTTGATGAGAATCCGGTCGCCGGTGGCCAACACCACGCCATCCACCGTGTCGCCGTTCTCAAAGTCGGAAGCGAGCGTACGCGCACTGGCCGTGGCCACTTTCGCGGAATCTTTCCAGGAGAGACCGTTCACCAGATTGTCCACATAGAGCTTGGTCGCCGCATCCGTGTTGGCCGTGGGGGCGCCCAACCCGGAGACCTTGTGGGTCCCCATGGCCAGGTCGCTCGCGGACGTACCATTGAAGGTGATGGAGTCGCCTGAGGCATCGCCCAGGGTCACGTTGCCTTCAAAGACGGCCGCCGCCTTGTTCGTCATGGTGGCCTCAATCAACAGAACATCCGATGCGGCATCGCCGATGGTGACGCCCGCGCGGAAGGCCGCCGTGTTGGAAAAGACGGACGTACCAACCACCGTGGCATTGCCGGAAGCATCGATCAGCAGGCCGCCGATGTTCGTCCATGCATTGCCATCCCACCGCAGCAATTGGCTGGCGGAGGAACCGTTGGCGATGCTGGCGCCAACCTTGCCATCCACATAGAGTTTCGTGGCAGCCTCATAATCACCGGTTGGTGTCGGAATAATCGGGGCATCCACAAATGTTTTCACGCCGCGTATGGCCTGCGCGCCATTGGTGCGGACCACGGAAGCATCCACAGCCAGCGCACTGCCGCTGCCGCCTGTGAGACCATCGCCGGCCGCACTGGAGGCGATCCGGATGTCACCGCTGTCCACTTCCAAACCCGTTCCGGTGAAGTCCGAGGGCTTCGCGGAAAAGGTCAGTCCGGTCAGATCCAGGCCGTCGCCGGCCAGATAAGTGCCCGGGGAGGCGAACTGCGCAAAAGAAATAGCGTCCACGCCCACGTTGGCTTCGGGCGAGGTGCAGACCCAGGCCGTCCCCTCATTGGCTGTGCCTTCACTCACAAAAACAGCCGCGCCGCCCAATTCAGCCGTCGCGTCCAGATCGGCCACACGCGCCGGTGCGCCGGAAGCCTGAACCTCGTAGATCCCGTTCTGATTCTGCGTGGTCTGATTTTTCAACAGAATGCGATCGCCGGTGGCCAACACAATGCCATCCACGGTCTGCCCGTTGGCAAACGCGGAGGCAATCAGCCCATTGGCTGTCGAGGCCACGCGCACGCTGTCTTTCCAGGAAAGCCCGTTGACCAGGTTATCCACATACAGCTTGGTCGCTGCATCGCCGTTGGCGCTGGGGGCAGCCAAATTCACGATCTGGTAGGTGCTGTCCATATCCAGGTCACTGCCGGCTTTTGCGGTAAAGGTAATGGTGTCCGTTCCCGCATTACCAAGCGTAGTGTTTCCTTCCACCACCAGGTCCGAGACATTGGTCTGGACGCCGGTGACTTTCAACGTACCACCCACGGTGGTGTTGCCGGAGGCATCACTCATCAGACCGCCCGAATTCGTCCAGGCATTACCGTCCCAACGCAGGGTCTGATTGTCGGCCGAACCATCTGCCACGGAACTGCTCAGCTTGTCGTCCACGTAGAGTTTCGTCGCGGCCTGGTAATCCGTGGTCGGCGTCGGCACAATCGGGGAATCCACGAACGTCTTGACGCCCCGGATTGCCTGCGCATCATTGGTGCGCACCACGGAGGCATCCACCGCAACGGCATCGGCCGTCACGCTGATACCATCGCCCTGGCCGACGGCCACGGCCGTACCTGCGCCACCGGTCAAACCATCGCCCGCTACCGCAGCGGCGACCTTATCCGCCGTCACAGCGCCATCCTGTATCATAGCCGTCGAGACGGAATTGTTGGTTAAGGTGCTGGATGCAACCTGATCCCAACTGGTGATTCGTTCATCTCCCAGCACGATTCCTTCGGTTGCCCGAAGGTTACGGACGTGGTTGGTACCCAGTCCGTCTTCCACCGCGAATGCGCTCGCGGCTGTCGCAAGCGTTGCCGCCAGCGACCATTGTATAATTTTGCGTCTCATTTGGATTGCTCCTTGTCTCATTGATGTCTTTTTTTCTGCCGGAACAATGTTTCTTCTCCGGCCATCTGTTTCCTTGTTCGTTCGCGAGGCCCCCGCACCTGCGGAAGCACTGATCTCCTTTCGTTGCCGTGATTGGATTACTCATTTCAATTGGTACTCCGGTTGTTGCTGCGGTTGATTTCCACCCAGTTGCCCGAAGAATCGTCGTAAATCAGTTGCAGGATGTCATAGAGGCCCAGGCTGAAGGGCAGGTCAAACTGGGTTTGCACACCGGCCCCATCCTGGATACGCACCATCCGGTCATTGGCGGTTCCCTGGAGCGTCAAAATCTGGCCCGGATCACCGGCGGCAATCTGCGGATCGGCCAGCATGCTCACATTGCCGGCGCTCCCTTGCACGCGGATGTAGGAGCTGGTGGGCTGAATGGCCGTCAGCCCGGTGAGAATCTGCGTGGTTTGATCCAGTCGATACGTGTTCATTCGGAGCATGTCCATGCTGCGAACCGGGCCGTGAATCACCAGATTAGATCCAATCTCCGCACCATGCTCGATATAGACGTTGCCCCATCCGGACGTGACCGACGTGGCGCCCGCCGCATTCGTTCCAAAAACAGCGAACCCATTCACCTGTAAATCAGGATTGTTGACATCTCCGCCATCGGCCCAAACAAGCCTCGCAGAAAGCAGAAAATAAACCGCGCACAGAAAAACCACGCCGCAGCGGAAAACATGTTTCCCCTCAGCGTCTTTTCTCCGTGCGTTATTTTTACGTTCTGTCAATATACGCCCCGTAAGCGCCCGAAAATGCAGCGCCATCCACGCATCCACTAATGCAAAAAAACAGCAGATACCACCCACCCATCCAACCGCTGTTCCCCAACGATGCCTGATGACTGAGTATACCCACCGATTGCCTCAAAATTAAACAGTTCCTTCTACATATATAGTTCGGGTCTTTGGCCTGTTTCATTAAACGAATTGCCACATCCTTTCATCAGCGGACTTTTCCAGCAATACCCATGCCACCGAAAAGCCCGCGACACATCCTTTCTCTCGCCGTGGCATCGCCCATGCTATGAAAGCTGCGTGCTCTTTTACAAAACCTGAAATTTGGGTCTGCAATCTGCGGCGGATGCTGTCGAATCCAACACCATCCCATTGGGCCCGTGAGGCTTATGACACAAACGTGTCAATTAGGAAACCAGGATTCCGTGTTCATTCGCCGCAGATTGCGCCCCGCCCCCCGCACGGGAGGCAGGCCCCCAAAAAAACGGCAACTTTTGCCCCTCTTTGCACGCGATCAGCCATGAGTATCCCCCCAAAAAATCTTTGCAGAATCTCTGAAACGCTGTGGAATCATGAACTGTTCAGCGCCCCTCCTGACTATTCAGAGCCCCTTCACGGCCTGACGGCGGAACACGTGGATACCCATCTTCGCCGTCTCCGCCGCATGCCAAGCACCGGCGACGACACCCCCGAAAAGGCCCTTGCCGGACTCCAAAAACTCTACGAACGCCAGCGCTCCCTGCTTCTTCAGGCGCAGGCCGAATCCCTTTGGTTGGCCTCGGCGCCAAAGGTCGTTTTATGGAATCAGCTCCGGCTGTTGTTGGAACATCTTCCGGCAAATCCCACCCCCTCCGACGTGCGCCTGCTTGATCGGCTGACACCTCTGCTGGTCAAAGACCAACTCATCCCACGCGCCTTTTCTCCAGATGCACGCATCTCCGAACTGCTCGAACAACTCGCCACCGCCGAGCTCATCCTGCTCGATCGCCTGGCGCGCACCACGCTGAAACTGAGAAGGCCCTATCTCAAACAACTGTACCGCATCATGGCGGACGCCCTGGATTACAACACCACCGCCGATACCATCCGCATCGAACCCGTACTGGCCTGGATCAAAACCATTCTCCCCCAAAATTCTTCGGCTGCGTATGCCGATGTAGGCTGTTCCGTGGCCACCGGAGCAAAAAACACCATCCTGGCCGCCCGCGTCCTGCGCCCGGAATACTGCGGACCGCTGCACGGCATCGACATTGTCTCCCCCAGTCCCGCACTGCAATCCGCCATGCTCCGCGAACACCGCAACCTGCTCTATCAGGCCAACACCCTTCTGCATCCTCTCCCCCGACGCTACCACATCATCCTGCTCGCCAATGTGCACCGTCACCTCACCCGTTCCGATCAACAGCAACTTCTCACGCATCTCGCCTGCTCGCTTACGGAAGGCGGACACCTCTTCATCAACTGGCGCTTCGACCAGCGGCGCAGCCCCTGCCTCTTCCTGCAACGCCGAAATCAGCGCCTCGAACTCATCACCGAACATAACGCCATCTGAACAAAGCAGGAGGCCGGCAACGCGGGTGAAAAACTCCCCCTGTATCCCATGAGGATGGGAATAGGCCCTGATCACCCCGTTTACACCGCAGGCGGGGGCGGAAGCTCAATACGAAACAGACTGCCTTTCCCCTTCTCTTTCAACTCGATGGTACCCCCATGGGTCTCCACGGCCATCCGGCAAAAAGGAAGACCAAGCCCGGTGCAATATTTTTTGTGGTTCACCATTTCCTCCACCTGGCCGTATTTATCGAAAATGCGCGCGCGGTGTTCGGGCGGCACACCGTAGCCGTTATCCTCCACATCAATCCGCACCCGCTCCCCAGGCATGGAAACGCTCACTCGAATGATCCCTTTCGTTTCGGACGTAAACTTGATCGCGTTCATCACCAGGTTTTCAAGCACCCGGGTCAACAAAGAAACATCGGCCCGAATCACGGCAGGCGCGGAAGCGTCACGCTCGAAAATCATCGCGCGCGACCGACTCAACGCCTTGAAGCCCGCAAAGATCCGCCGAACCACCTGCTCCACATCGAAATCACCCAGGCACAGCTTCAGTTCAGCCGCCTCCATTTTGCTGACATCAAGAATGGCACTGATCATTTCGAGGAGGCCGTTGGCAGTGGCCACAGCCTGATCCAGAGATTCGCGCGAAGCCGGCGAAAGCAACGGCTCCCCCTCAATCAGCATTTTCATCAATTCACGAACAGCCCACAGGGGTGTTCTCATGTCGTGAATCACCATATGCACCAGGCGATCTCTCAGTTCCTCCAGCCGCTTCAGCGCCGCATAGCTCCGCTCCAACTCACGCTTCTGCCGACGCAGCTTCAGCTGAACCTGCACCCGTGCAAGAACCTCCTCCTGCTGGAAAGGCTTGGTCACATAATCCACCCCGCCGGCTTGAAAGGCGGCGACCTTGTCGGAGGTCTCCGCGAGGGCCGTCATAAAAATAACAGGTATGTCGCAAATACCCTCCCGAGCTTTCAGCAGGCGGCATGTTTCATAGCCGTCCATTTTCGGCATCAGCACGTCGAGCAGGATCAGGTCCGGCTTGCCGTACTCGGCACGGGCCAGCGCGCTTTCGCCGTCCCGGGCCACAATGACGCGGTAATCGAAGTCCTTCAGATAATCCGACATCACGCTCAAATTGGCGGGATCGTCATCCACCACCAGAATTGTCGCGACGGACAAATCCCCGTCCGCGCCGTCTGTGGGTATCGCCGACTTGTTCATAACACATCACCTCCTACGCCGGGTCTCCCCCGCTTCCATCGTCCTCGTTCCGCTTTTCCGGGCTCTGTTCCAGTCCCCGTTGAATCAATTCATGGATCCTCCGGTCTTCAAACCGCCGGGCCAAATTCGCGATTTCATCCGCAAAGAGACCGCACGTCGGTTTTTCCTTCTTCAACCGTTCCGCCCATTCTTCAATTTCCAACAGGGCCCCGCGCCGCAGCAGATCATCCAGTTGCTCCAGTTCACCCCGGGAAGGATAGGTGAACTCCTGCGGAGGTGCCGGCGGTTGTGCAGCCTCTTCGGTCGGCTCACTGTAGATCCAGTGCAGCTTCATATGGCGGGCAATCAACTCTGCCAGCTTCGGCCAACTGACCGGCTTCGGAAGAAAATCATCAAATCCCACATTCTTACTGTTCGCCTGTTCCGCTTCAGAAACACTGGCCGACACGGCAATGACAACGGCATTCTTCAGGGCAGGCATTTCGCGTATGCGCAGCGCGGCGGCAAAACCATTCAAGACCGGCATGTAATGATCAAGCAGAATTAAATCCGGCCTCTCCCGTTCCGACTGCAACACCGCCGCGTGCCCATTTTCCGCCTCTACAATCTCAAACCCCAAGGGACGTAACATCCCCACCAACACCTCGCGGTTGGACGGCACATCATCCACCACCAGCACCTTGCGCCTCGGCCCCTCGTACCCCGTAATGACCTGGTCCGACCGTTCTCCGGGTTCCACCCCCTCGCCCATCGTCTCTTCGAAAGGAACGCAAATCCGGAAGCTGAAGAGGCTCCCCTTCCCCGGTTCGCTGCACACATGAATATCTCCACCCATCAAGTGTACCAACTGACGGCTGATGGCCAGCCCAAGCCCCGAGCCCTCCGCCCAACGCGACCCATCCCCCACCTGCTCAAACGGCCTAAACAGGCGCGACTGCTGTTCAGCGGGAATCCCCGCGCCGGTGTCCGCCACCTCGAATCGCAGTGCGATGCTGTCCGGCGCATCCCCGTTTTCCCCGGCAGATCGTATCACGCGGAAGTCAATGGTTCCGGCCTCCGTAAACTTCACCGCATTGGCCAACAGATTCAGCAACACCTGCCGCAGGCGCGTTTCATCCACCGTCACCGTTGTCGGCAAGCGTTCAGGCGCCTCGAAACGCAGAACCAGCCCCTTCGCTTCCGCACGCGTACGAATGATGCCGATGATCCCCGCCAAAAACGAACCGAATACGACCGGCGCAGGGAAAAGTTCCATTTTCTTCGCTTCGATTTTGGAAAGACAGAGAATGTCATTGATCAGTGTCAAAAGGTGCTCCCCACTCTGCTGGATGATGGCCAGGCCCCGAAGCACCTCCTCATCCAGCGGACGCCGCAGAAAAATCTGGGCATACCCCAGAATCGCATTCAGGGGTGTACGGAGTTCATGACTCATCTTGGTGAGAAACGTGCTCTTGGAGTGATTGGCCGCCTCCGCACGCTCTTTGGCCACCTGCAGCTCGCCGGTACGTTCCCTCACCAGATATTCGAGATTGTCTCGATGGCGAATCAACTCCAGCTCAGTCTGCTTCAGCTCAGTGATATCCACCATCGAACTCACAATCAGACTGGTTCCCGCCACCACTCCCACGCAGTTCATCATCTGACGCACCTCTCCGTTTCTTCGGACGAAACGAAACTCGTACTTGCGGGGAGCGGAAAACGGGTTGTCTCTTCGGGTGGCGTGATATTCTTTCATGCGCTGGAGATCTTCGGCCGCCACGAACCTCGTCCAGCTCAAGCATCCCTCCGTTTCCTCCCGGCTGAATCCGGACAGATAAACCCATTCGGTGTTGCACAACTGAATGACCGAATCTTCGTCGATGAGAATCGAGGCGGAACCGGTGTGTTCGAATATCGCCCGGTATTTTCTCTCGCTGTCTCTTCGCGCCTTTTCGGCGGCCCGCTGCTCGGTGATATCTTCAGAAATGCCCAGCAGATACCGGGGCGCTCCATCCGGATCCGCCAGGAGAATTTTGCGGGTATGCAGGATGCGCAGGCCTTTATAGCGCGTCTGAATGGCCTCGGCCGGAATGTCCACTGGACCTCCGCTCTCAACCACCTGCCGGTCCTTCTCCAAAAAATATTCCGCCTCATCCGGCGGGAACAAGTCGCGGTCCGTCCGTCCAAGCAACTCCTCCCGAGTCAAACCCAGCAGCTTTTCTCCGGCACGGTTAAAACGGAGAAACTGAAGCGTCTGCGCATCCTTCACAAAAATCATGTTTGGAATATTCTCCACGATCTCCGAGAGGAACTGCTCGCTTTTGGCCAATCCATCCAGCGTTTCCCGCAACTGGCACATCATATAGTTGAAGGTGGACGCAAGCACCCCAATCTCATCGCCGGAGGCAATGGACGCTTCCCGACTCAAATCCCCACGGGTAATGCCTTCCGCCGTCTCCTGTAACTGCCGTATGCCCCGCGTCATGCGCCACGCCACGACAAAACCGATCAGACCAATGAAAAGACCAATCACGCCGGCGCCCAACGCCATCATCAAAATCATACGAACACGCCCCGACACAAGCGGCATTTTATAAGCTTCCAACTCATCCTCATACACGCTGGTCCCAATCACCCAATCCCAGGGAGCGTAATAAGCCAACCGGGCCTGCTTCCAACGCGGCTCCGTCTCGCCGGGATTCTGCCAGCGATAACGCACGGTGGCCATTTCGCCGGGAGCAAGCCGCAGGGCCGTATCGATAATGGTTTGTATGACATACCGCCCGTCACTATCCCGCGAATCCCAGATGTTTTCTCCGTCCCGCAACCCCTGCTGCGAAATGATATAGCACCCTCTCCGCAATCCGCTGCCTTCCAAAACATAAACATAACCCGAACGGCTTACATGCGTCTGAAGAATCGCCTGACGTATCCGCGCCTCGACAGCCTGCTGCCTGATCCCAACATACAGCATGCCGACCAGATGCCCCACGTCATCGTACAGCGGGTCGTAAGCCGTCAGATACCAGGCATCCACCACGAATGCACGCCCCCGATAGCCGGCATCATGCATCATGGCTGCAACCACCCGGTTGCTTGTTCCGTCCGGCTCCACGGCGGGAATATACGTCCCCAGCGCACGCTGACCGCGCGCGTCCTGAACAGTCGTCGCCACGCGAAGCATATCACCCGCCTCGTTCATCCGCTGAAATATTGTGGCCGTTTCCCCGACCCATTCAGCGACCTCATCCACCACCGGCGCTTGCTCCTGAAAGTCATCGCTCTGCCCGAACCATTCATCGCCGACCGCCATTTTGGGCAGCCATATATTGGTGACCGCCCCGGAATACTGGTTGACGGCATGCCATTCCACCGCTTCATCGAAAAACCCAACCGGCCCGTGATTGAGCAGAACGTGTCTGGCCACATTCAGATTGGATTCCAACTGCGCTTGAACGGCCTCATCCTCCGTGCGTACGAGATTATTGACTCCCTGGGTGATATGGTCCAGACCCTCGGCAATCAACTGATCCACCTCATTCTGAGCAAGCCGGTTATACTGCCCGCTCTGCCATACGGCAAGCAACACGAGGGCCAGTGCCGTAAAAAGCACTCCGCCAACGCCCAGCAGCGCAATCTTCCAGCTCAAACGCGAAGTCTTATACCAGTGCCGCATCCCGTGACCTTCCCTTGCCATCGACGCATCGTCACGCCGCTGAGTGGGATTGTATAAAACCCGCAATCGGGAAGCAATCCGCGATAGGAGATAATTTCCGGCCTCACCACAAGGCAACGCCACCGAAATCCCGGCGTACCGTCAACAATTCTGCGTACCTTGGGCCGATGGCTGGCAATCCGTCGGACTTCAGGTACTCTTATACCCGACCACGCTGCTCAACAGTAGTGATTTCGATACTATCCGGGACATCATGACGGATTGCTTAATGCAAACAATAGTTTGCGCAGGACGCGTTAAACAAAAGACACACCAAAAACGGATGCACGCCGCATGTGCGGGTGAGAGTTGTCAAATTCCTGCGAATTTCAGGTTGAACAGTCGTTTCATGTTGTAGCTCAGGGCAACAAGGTCCCATTCCCCCTGAACTGCCGCGAGACCTCCTCAAATCCTTTGTTAAAAAGCTATGCGTTTACACTATCGACTGAACTCGTTCGTGCCAAGCCACAACAGCGTATCCGCTGTTGTTAGCTAGCAGGATGGCGGGCCAAAGCCCGACAGGCTGCTAGACGATGTGCAGAACCAGGCCCTTCAGATATTCATTCTCCCGGTGATAGATGGACAGCCCATGATCCACATCCGCCGCCAGGCGCTGCAGTACACGCACCTCGCGCCCGCTGTCCTTCGCCGCATAAAACGCGATCTTCTGAAACAGCTCCAGGTCCACCAGCCCCGAACACGAAAACGTAAACAACAGCCCGCCCGGGGCAATCCGCTTCATCGCCAGCATATTGATGTGCTTGTATCCCTTGATCGCCGCATCCAGCGTCCGTTTCGAAGCCGCAAACTTCGGTGGATCCAGCACAATCAAATCGAACGCACCATAAGGCATCGTCCCCAGATACTCCTTCATGTCCGTTTCCACGAACTCATCCCCCGAAGGTTCCAACCCATTCAGCGCGTAATTCCGCCTTCCCCTCTCCAACGCCGGCGCCGACACATCCACATTGCATACCTGCATCGCACCCGCACGACGCGCACAAACCCCCACCGAGCACGTGTAGGAATACCCATTCAACACCCGGCGGCCGGCACACCACGATGCGATCGTTTCACGGTTTGCCCGTTGATCCAGAAAGAAACCCGTCTTCTGCCCATGGCACACATCCACCAACAGCCGAATCCCA
>JAQVYB010000092.1 GCA_028708815.1 Kiritimatiellia bacterium
TTCTTCGGGGAGCAGGGCGTGCAGGGCGTGCCGGATTTTGAGTTGTACACGGGTGGTGGGCCGACGCCCCTTGCGCGCTTTCTGGACCATTTTATGCGTGATCTGTTCGGTGGAGCTGTTCACCAGATCGTGATTCTGAATATGGCGCTCCCGCAAAATGCCATCCAGCGGCTGTTCTCCTAAATTAAACTCCTTCGGCGTCATGCGCTTGGACTCCTTCCGGGCAATAGGCCACCACGACCAGTTCTCCCTTAATGGCGCGGCCCGCGTAATACGCCGTCACCGCACCGGGATTTCCGGCCACCGTCTGCTCAAATTTTTTGGTCAGCTCGCGGCACACCACCACCTCACAATCCGGCCCCCAGGTGGAATCCAACTCGCCCATGAGCTTGAGCAGGCGGTATGGCGATTCGAAAAATATCACGGGACAACCCAGCGCCGCCGTCCACTCGAGGCGCTTGTTCCTCTTGCCGCTCTTGTGCGGCAGAAAGCCTTCAAAATAAAAGCGGGCATCCGGAAATCCGGCGAGGGCGAAGGCGGAAAGCGCGGCCGAGGGGCCGGGAATCACCGTGACCTGAAATCCGGCTTCCCGGCAGGCGCTCACCACGCGGGCGCCGGGATCGGAAATGCACGGCATGCCCGCATCCGTCACCATGGCCACGGCCTGCCCCTGCGCCAAACGCTCCAGAATCAGGTCGAGGCGACGGGCCTCATTGAATTTATGGCAACTGATCATGGGGGTGGAAATTTCGTAGTGATTGAGCAGGGTGCGCGAGTGCCGGGTATCTTCGGCCAGGATAACATCGGCTTCCCGAAGCGTCGTCACGGCACGGTACGTCATATCGGCCAGATTGCCGATCGGTGTACCCACGAGATAAAGTGCCGCATCCATGTCTCTTTTCCTTTCACTGCTGGGCAGACGATACGGGGATGAAGCCAAACGTGTCAACGCGAATGACGAGCCGAAAGAAGAACCAGCGATTCGAAGCCGTACGTTCGCGGAAACATATCGAAAAGCCGCACACGTTCGACACGGTAGACGGAGGCGCAGAGTTTGGCCAAATCGCGTGCGAGAGTGTCCGGCGCACAGGAAATATACAGCAGGTGCGCGGGATGATGTTTCAGCAGCCCCTCCAACGTGCGTGCATCCAATCCCTGGCGCGGAGGATCCACCAACCACAAATTATTTTCTCCCGGCGGGGAACTCGGCAGACCTCGAAGCATACGTTCCACCGGTACGGCGGAAAAACGGATAAAGGGCACATTCAACGCGGCGGCATTCCGACCCGCAAGCCGAATCGCCGCCCCATCCACATCCACGCCCGCCACCCGCTCCACGCCGGCGTCCGCGGCGGCCAGCGCAAACATCCCGCTCCCGCAGAACAGGTCGAGCATGGAATCGATCCGGAGCGAACGCACGAGTTGTATCACCTCCCTCATCAGAAGATCGGCCACCGGACGATTCACCTGAAAAAATCCGGCGGCGGGAAGTTGAACAGCACCCGGCAGAATATATTCGGTGAGCATCTCTTCCGGCGGGTGTTTCGCATTCCACCAAAGCACGCCGCGATCCGGGGTGTGCCTAAACGTGATGCGATCTCCCGGCTTGAAGGATGCGGAAAACTCCGGCCATCGTGCGAGCGCCGCATTGATCTCAGGAAGAGCCAGCGCACAGCAATCAATCGGAACCACCGTTCGGTTGTCCGCCCCGACATATCCCAGGCGCAACCCGTCCTTTGTGCCCACCGTATGCAGCACTATTTTGTTGCGGTAATACAACGGCTCCGGCGAAGGCACGGGCGCCTGCCGAGCCTCCGGCGGCACCTCCGGAATGCGACGCAGAAAATCCTGCAACTGACTATCCTTGAGACGCATCTCCTCCGCATAATCCAGGTGCTGATAGCAGCAACCCTGACAGGATCCGACATAGGGGCACTCCGGCACGCGGCGCGACGGCGCCGACCGCTCCACCGCCACCAGATCGGCTTCATCATAGCTTTTACATGAACGCACCGTGCGCACACGAACGCACTCACCCGGGATCACGCCGGAAACAAACACCACCTTGCCATCCCGCCGCCCGACACCCCTTCCCCGGTACGCCATTCCTGTTATCTCAATCGTATATTCAGGCATGGCGCGCAGCATAGCACGCCGCACTCGCCGCGACAGAAAAAAGAAACAAAAACAGTGTAATGCATTGCCTGGGACGCGGACCGATGCTATGGAGGAACACTTTTTAATCGGAAATGGCCATGCGTATTCTCTATCCAGCCGCACTATACAAGGAAGTTCTGCACCTCGCCTGGCCGCTCATTGCGACTCAGGCTTCTTTCACCCTGATGCTGTTCTTCGATCGTCTGCTGCTGGCGCGCTACAGCGAGGTGGCCATTCAGGCGGCCCTGCCGGGGGGGATTCTTTCCTTTACGTTTTGCTGCGGATTTATGTCGGTGGCAGGCTATACCAGCACCTTTGTCGCGCAGTTTTTCGGCGCGAAAAACCGGGCGGCATGCAGCCGTTCAACCGCACAGGGTGTTCTTTTCACTCTGTTCACGGCACCTATTCTGTTGCTGCTGATCTTCCCCGGACGCTGGTTACTGATGCACGCTGGACACGCGCCGGAAGTTCTTGCATCCGAACTCCCCTATTTCACCATTCTGATGCTGGGATGCGTAGCCATCCCACTGAATGCGGCAATCAGCAGCTACTTCACCGGGCAGGGGCGCACCAAAATCACCATGGTGACCACCATGCTCAGCAATGTGGTCAACCTGACCTTGGATTACGCGCTGATTTTCGGACGCCTCGGCTTCCCGGAAATGGGCATACGGGGGGCGGCCATCGGCACCGTTATCGCCGGCTTCATCAGCCCGGCCATCCTGTTCCTCCTCTACTTCTCCAAGCGGGAGCAGCGCCTGTTTCAAACCCGCACGACCTTCGGATACGATCACCGACTGTTCTGGCGAATGATTCGTTTTTCCGTGCCTGCCGGCATTCACCTTGCGCTGGATCTGGCCTCTTTTTCCGCGTTTGTCCTGCTGACGGGCCGCATGGGCGCCGTGGCCCTGGCCTCCAGCAACATTGCTCTGAGCATCAACACGCTCGCTTTCATGCCGCTGATCGGCTTCGGTATTGCCACCTCGATCATCGTGGGGCAGTATCAGGGTCGCCGCGAATCCGAACGGGCGCGACAGGCCGCGCACGCCGCCTTTCAGGTGGCCCTGCTCTACATGATCACCACCGGGGTCTTCTTTATCTCCATCCCGGACTTTTTCATTGGCCTCTTTCTGCGTCCCGATTCGGCAATTCTCGCAGGCGAGATTCTGCCCGTCGGCCGGATTCTCCTGATCATTCTAACCCTGTGGGGCCTCGCGGATGCGGGCAATCTGATCTACGCCAGCGCACTGAAAGGTGCCGGGGACACGCGATTCGTCATGATCTTTTCCATCGCTGCGGCGTGGCTCATGTTGGTACCCGGACAACTCGTGATTATTGAATGGCTGAATGCCGGCATCGTCACCGCCTGGTGCTGGACGGGTCTTTACGTGGCACTGCTGGCTTTCGGGTTCAGTGTGCGTTTTTTCCAAGGCCGATGGAAAGACATCAACGTCATCGGCCACTCAACCAGTTGAATGAAAGCAACCCGTAAGGGTGCAGACGCCCTCGGCGGAATAGACGGAAAGATTCGGCTGCGCGAACAAGGAAATGCAAACACCGATGATGACAAATACGGTGATGGGCATTGGGTCGACTTCCAACACCCTGAGGGCTTTACTGATGCGGCTATGCGCCCCATGCATCGGCAGGTGGAGGCGGGGGCTCCGGAACGTTTTTATGCCGAAAGGCGAGCAAGTCACTGCCTTCCACCATGACGGCATACATCGACCCTTCAATTTCGAAATGCTGAATGTAGCAACTGCCTTGCTCGTATTCGATGTCGCCCATCCCCGTTTTCGGCAAGCTGATTTCGTATTCCTCATCCTCGGGGACAATCATACTCATCACGCGCCCGGCGATGGTGTTGGTCATCTCGGCCACCGTATCCATAAACAAAGCCTTGTTGGTTTCACTGTTCACATCCTGCGAGTGCAGATCACCGGTGATGCTGTATACCAATTTTTCCGGGAAGGCCACGGTGATCGCCCCCCGATAAGGAGTAAGAATCTGCACCTTGCCCCAAATTAAACGCATCGGAACGACAGCCATAAAAACCATATTTTCGAGGCTTTCCACCACGGCCTTCGTTACAGCATTGGAGAGTATATTCGCTTTTTTTTCCATAATCAGCCACCCCATCCATCGGTTTGTTGATTGGCCTGCAAAGCCTTTGAAAGCTTGGCCGGAGAAATCGGCTTGGCAATGATCTGTACGCCGTATTCCGCCAGCTCATGTTCGCGGGCTGGATTCCCGGCGCTGGAAACCACAATCATTTTCAATTCTTTAAACTGCGCTTCGCCGGCCACGGTTTTAACCAGCTCCATGCCGTCCATCAGCGGCATGGTTATGTCCGTAATGAGCAGGTCAAACGGCTGCCTGTTCAGTTCCGAGAGCGCATCCACGCCATTGGCCACCTCAACCACCTCGACCTCTTTGTAGCCCAGCACCTCCAGACAGCGCCGCGTAAACATTCGGGCCGTCCCGGAATCATCCGCTACCAGTATTCTATTCATCCTCATTCACCTCTTCCAGCCTCAGGGGTTGAAACTTTCCGTCAGCTTTCTGTATTCTTTCTCTACCTGCATCACAATCTTCTCCAGTTCCCGCGCATCCGGCAAGTGAATATACTTGTCATACGAGGGATCCAGTTCATACATCAGGCCGTCGGCACCCGTATCAATGCCCTGCAGCATGGCCGTGAAGGCCGCCACATGCACAACGTAAACCAACGGCTTGTTGGCGTCCGACGCTTCCTGCGGCCGATGATGATAGGCAATCGCCTCGCAAAGGGCGGCGGGCAGATGCCAATGGCGGGCCAGCGCAGCGCCCACCTCACAGTGATTCGTTCCCAGCAGCTCTTCCTCAACCGTCAGAAAATCCTTCCGTTCCGCCTGATCCAATTGGCTGATCGCCTTCTGAACGGACCCTTTCATATATTCGGAAAGAACGGTTTTCCCTATTCCATGAAGCAATCCTGCCGTATAGGCCAACTCAGGAGAGAGCGGTTTCTTCACATAGCGGACAAGCAACTGCGCCGCAATGGCGGCCGCCACACTGTTGTGCCACAGCGCTCCCGACGGAGCCTCATAGCCCTCCAGCGGACGGTTGTACAAGGTGCTCATGCAGTATCCCATCACCACGCCCATGACCGTCTTGTTGCCCAACAGTGAAATCGCCAATTGAATGGAACCAATATCCTCTTTGCGTCGATACGCGGCGGAATTGGCCACACGTAAAATCTGGGCGGCAAGGGTGGCATCCTGCGCAATGATTTCCGCCACGACCGTTGCCGAAACACTGTCCCTCTCCACCAGACCCATCAGCTTGGCGCCGGCGGTGGAAAGCGGCGGCATTCTTTTTACCTCCGCCAGTATGGTATCCACAATAGACATGGGGTTCTCCATTATTTTCCGGCCTGACGGCGTTTGATATCTTCCTCGGATAGATCCACATATTCCAGCAGACCCTTGCGACTAAACGGTTTCGGCACAAAATACGTCGCGCCGTGCTCCAACAATTCCATCACATCACTGGCCTTGATCACCGCCGAAATAATAATGACCGGCATATCCACCAGACGCGGATATTTCCGCAAAGCGCTGATCAGCGTCCGCCCATCTATTTCGGGCATCATAACATCCGTAATCAAGAGATCAAACTGATTCACCTGCAGCGATTCCAGAGCATGACGGCCGTTGGGCGAAACAAAGGCCGTATGCCCGGCCTTCTCCAGAATGGCCACTCCCAGCTTCTGGGTTACCACATCATCTTCCACGAGCAGAATTTTCATTGCGTCAACCACCCTTTCTAACTGTCTATATGGTCCATTGCCCACGCCCCGGCGAATAGAGCTCCACCAGACCGCTATCCACGGAAACGGAAACGCTCCGGCTATAATTGGCTCCCACATCCTCGGACCGCGCTCCCATACCCCGCTCCCAAAGCAATTTTTTTATGGCCAGCACATTGCGCTTGCCAATGTTAAAGGTGTTCTTCGGATCCATGATGACTGCTCCGCCCGCGAGTTTTACAATCATGCTCTCACACTTCACGGCGCCATGCCGGGCCATACAATTCAGGAGGGCGGGAATCGCCGTGTCGGCAAAGCGTCCGGGCAGGCGTTTGATATCATCGGGAGTGGCAATGGACGAATCCGGAAGCGCCACATGCACCATACCCACCGTACGCGTCGCCGGATCCAGCAGAACCACTGCCACACAGGAGCCCAGACCCAGGGTTTTCACCACGTCCCCCGGTGTTCGTGATGCACCAAATTCGCCTATGCCCAGGATATTCGTGCTCATGAAGTGGTCGTCCCCGATTTCAGCAGAAGCATGACCTCCGCTGCGATTCTATCCAGTGGAAGCAGTTTTTCAGCCCCTCCCCGCTTGTGCGCCTCCATGGGCATGCCGAAAACCACACTCGTTTCCTCGTTCTGGGCCACGCAGCGTGCGCCGGCATCCCGCATAGCCTTCATACCATCAGCACCGTCATGCCCCATTCCGGTCAGCATCACGCCCACCGCGTTGGCGCCCACCTGCCGAGCCACCGACTGCATCATCACCTCCACCGAGGGACAGTGCCCACAGACCAACTCACCCGGCTTGACCTCGACCTGATAAATCCCCCCGGAACGCACCACACGCAACTGAAAGCCGCCCGGCGCAACCAGGACCCGCCCGGTCAGAATGCGATCGCCATCCTCCGCCTCCTTTACCTGCATGGCGCACAAGGAATTCAGGCGGTCGGCGAACATACGCGTAAACCCGGCCGGCATGTGCTGAACAATCACCACGCCGGGCGTATTCACCGGAAACCGGGTGATGACATCCTTGATAGCCTCCGTGCCTCCCGTGGAGGCCCCGATGGCGATCACCTTGTCGGTCGATTCCGCCAGCGCCTGACTGCCCGCCGAAGCAGTGGAAGCCGCTACGGGACGGACCGGGCGCTTGTTCTTCCAGTGCGAGACGTTGGCCGTGGAGGCGATTTTCACCTTGGTGCGCAACTCCATCATCATGGCCGAAAGGCCGCGCGCCACGTCGGCGCTGGGTTTGGTCACAAAATCCACCGCGCCCGCCTCCAACGCATCCAGGGTAATTCGTTTTCCGCGCTCAGTCAGAGCACTGACCATCACCACCGGCAGCGGATACTGCGGCATCAGCCGCCGCAGAAAATCCACCCCGTCCATCCGCGGCATTTCCACATCCAGCGTCAACACGTCGGGCTTAAGCTGGGGGATCTGTTTGGCGGCCACATAGGGATCCGAGGCTGTACCCACCACCTCAATACCCGGATCCTGAGCCAGTCCCTGGGCAAGAATATCGCGTACCAACGCCATATCATCCACCACCATCACTCGAACCGACCTCTTCATATTCCGCATTCCCCTGTTGTCATTTCAATGGCTTACGATAGACCGCAGGCCGAACATATTCAAACGGACAAATATCCCGGCGCAGCGTTTCTGAATGACCAATAAACAGATAACCACCCGGCATCATGTGATCAAAAAACCGCCGAGCCAACGCATCCCGCGTTTCCACATCAAAATAAATCATTACATTCCGACAAAACACAATGTGGAATGGTTTCTTGAAGGGAAAATCGGTGTTCATCAGATTAAACCGGCGATAGGTTACCTCCCGGCGCACCGCTTCGGTAACCTGGTAATTCTCCTTGTCCACCTTGGTAAAATAGCGGTTTTTCATCATGGGCGGCACCTCGCGCACGCGGTCGGACGGATAGACTCCCCGGCGGGCAATGCCCAGCACATGGGCGGAGATATCCGTGGCCAGCAAACCTGCATTCCAGTTGCGGTAATCCTCCCCGAAGTAATCCATCAACAGCATGGCCAGACCATACGATTCCTCTCCAGAGGAACAGGCGGCGCACCACAAACGCATATCCCGATCCGACATCCGGCCAACCACCTCCGGCAGAGCCTGCTCCGTCAGATAGGTAAAATGCTCCTTTTCCCTGAAGAAAAAAGTGTGATTGGTGGAGATGCGGTTAACCAGCGTATCAAGAGCCTCTCCGGTCTTGTCCGCCTCCACGTAACGGATAAAATCCGAAAAGGTGGCAAAGTTCTTCTGTTTAAGCACTTTTTGCAGACGCCCCACCACCAGGGAACGCTTTTGTTCCGTCAGATTGATACCAAAACGGCTGTATACCAACTCGCGTATGCGGTCGAATTCATGGTCCGTGATACTCATCCCGTGAGGGATTTGAGCTTCGCCATCATCCTGATCAGGCCTGCGACTTCTTTCCATCATAACAGATCATACTCCTGCGGAGGCCCTCTCCATCCGACCCTTTCGCGTGGGTCAATAATAGAGGGAACGCGAGTTTTTTTCAACCGATAGTTACCGGTTCTTTCCGCTATCCCGCCTTCAGCGCCGCCACGCGGAAAGGCTGTGAGTCAAAATTGGCGATGTTGCCGTAGGCGCCCGGTTAAGAATATAGAGATGCACGCCCGGAGCGCCCGCCGAGAGCAGGTTCTCCACCTGATGTACCGTCCACTCCATCCCCAGTGCTTCGGCTCGTGGTCCAGACCCGCCCGCCTCGTCTATACTCCGGGCCAGTTCCTCCGGAAACTCCGCATCGCTCAACGAGGTAATCCGGTCGATCTGTTGCCTGGAAATCACCGGCATCAGTCCCGGAATAATCGGCTGCGTGATCCCCAATGCCCGACACTTTTCCACAAAGCGAAAGTAATGCGCATTATCAAAAAACATCTGCGTGGTAATAAATGAAGCCCCCGCGTCGACCTTCTCCTTCAGGTGTTCCACGTCCCGATCCAGCGACTCCGCCTCCGGGTGCTTTTCCGGATATCCCGCCACCCCGCAGCACACATCCGGATGCATGGACTTCACCAACGCCACCAGATCGCCGGCATGCACCAACCCTTCCGGATGGGCCTGAAACGAGGTTTCCCCCTGCGGGGGATCCCCGCGCAGACACATAATGTTGCGGTAACCCCGCGCATAAAAATCATCCACAATCGCTTCCAAATCCGCCCGGGAAGACCCCACACAGGTCAAATGCGCCACGACGGGGCCCATACTCATCTTATGCAGCAGATCACAGGCATCCAGCGTACGCTCGCGGGTGGAACCACCCGCCCCGTACGTCACCGAAACAAAATCCGGAGTTACCGCACGCATCCGTTCGATCGCTCCACCCAGCAGGCCAAATCCAAGCCGGTTTTTCGGCGGAAAAAATTCCAGCGAAAAGAGCGGGCGGGTCGCCGCCTCCAGCAAATCCATCACACGTGTTTCACTCATAAACTTCTCATTCCGCCGAAGGCTGCTGCTCCCGGCAATTCTCAAAGCCGGGGCTTGTTCCCACATCGGCTTTGCGCCATACTTTCGGCTGTTACAACAGAAAGGGTTATAAAACATGCCCCGGAATCAATCAAAGAGAATTCAGTGGCTTTTCTTCGGCATCACGATCGTCCTGGTCTGTCTGGGCTGGCGGCATCTTTTCCGGGGGCAGGCCCAAAACACGCCGGGACAATACGTCCTTTCCGGACAAACCATGGGCACCACCTATTCCATACGCTTTTTTGCGCACCACTCCGCCGCTCAATCCGCCGAACTCCAGCAACAGGTCGATGCGGAACTCCTTCGTATCAACCACATCCTCTCCACCTACGACCCCGAAAGCGAAATCAGTTCCTTCAATCGGAGTGCCTCCACCAACGTCATCTCCATCGGCCCCGAATTGGCCACCGTACTCGCCCTGGCCCTGGACATCGCCGAAAAAACCGGGGGGGCCTTCGATCCCACAGTCGCCCCGCTGGTCAATCTTTGGGGCTTCGGACCGAATGGCCGCATCAGCGAACCTCCATCGGACAAAGCCGTGCGCGACGTCATGCGCCACTGCGGAAGACAGCACCTCTCCTTCCGGGATGCTCAACTGCGCAAAGCCATTCCAACATTGCAGCTCGATCTTGCCGCCATTGCCAAAGGATACGGCGTGGATACCATCGCCGCCCTATTGCGTACATCCGGCATTTCCAATGCCGTCGTCGAAATCGGAGGAGAAACTTTGGCCATGGGAACCAAGCCCAATGGCGCTCCCTGGCGCATCGGCATACAAAAACCCCGTTTCGATGCGGTGGCAGGCGACGCGCTCGCCGGCATTCTGGAAATTACGGACCGGGCCGTCGCCACATCCGGAGATTATCAGAATTTTTTCACCGATGCCCGCGGCAACACCTACTCCCACATCCTGGATCCCCGCACTGGACGGCCCGTCGGCCATGCCACCGCCGCGGTCACGGTAATTGCCCCGCAATGCGCCCTGGCCGATGCCCTGGCCACGGGCCTTTATGTCATGGGGCCGGAGGAAGGCCTGGCGCTGATTGAAACACTCCCAGACGTGGAGGCCCTCTATATCCTTCGCAACCCCGATGGAACATTCACGCAACGCGCCGGCGCCACCTTTCCCACCATCACACCCTAAACCCTTTTCCAAGAGAACCCCGCCATGAAGAACACACGATTCAACACAAATTCCCATCGGCATGAGGGCTGAGTTCACAACCGTTTTCACGAAAGAGCGCCCGTTCCTTCCGGCACACGGTTGGAGCCTTTCCCGGGCGCTTCCACTGCTTTTTCTCCTGCTCTGCGGCTGCGCCGGCACACCGCTTTCCCGCCGCATTATGATCCCCCCCGAACAGCCACCCGCCGCCCTGCTCCAACAGGAACAACTCTTCGACACCGTAAATGAACTGGCGCTTCCACCCATCAACTCCAGAGAGATCATCGGCCTGGAAATTGGAATGGTTTTCCCCGACCGAACCACCGTCTCTCTGGGCTACGGGAAAACCGGGCGTACGGGAGAGTGGTCGCTGCCGAATGAGAAGACAATCTATTGCGTGGGTTCCATTTCCAAGCTCATGGTTCTGCTGTTATTTTGCCGGCTGGAAGCCGAGGGGGTTCTTTCAGGCGACGAAACGCTCGCCTCCATCCTGCCCGAAGACACTCCCCTGAGTCCGGACGCCGCACAGATCAACCTCTATGAACTGGCCTCCCACACGTCCGGCCTCCCACGTGAGCTGCCGACCCGTCAGCAGTTCTTCTTCCTCATACGCTACCTCTTCACCGGAGCGAATCTGTATGGCTTTATGGATCACACCTGGCTGAAGGGTTATTTGTCCTCCTGCTCCCTGAACCGCGACCCGGATAGAAAGCAAGTCTATTCCAATCTGGGCATGGCGATACTGGGCTGGATGCTTGAGCTGAAAACGGGCACCCCCCTGCCGCAATTGGCACGGACACTCCTCTTCAACCCGCTCGACATGAAAGACTCCTCCTATCAGGTTTCTCCGGCCCAACGCCATCGACTGGCCGTCGGCCATGCCGGCGATCAACCCTGGTTCATCCGACGCAACGCCCCGCTGGCTGACTGGGATATGGGCCCTCTCATGAGCGCCACCGGCGGACTCTACTCCACCCTGGACGATCTCCTGCTCTTTGCTCAGGCCGCGCTGGGATTGATCGAAACCCCTCTCGCTCCAACCTTTGAACGACTGCTCAACCTTACGCCAAATGATTCCAACGCCGCTCAACCACTGGGGTGGAATCTCTGGCAGGACGACACGCACGGCATACGCCTGTTCTTTGTGCACGGCATGGTGGCCGGCTACAGCTCCTACCTCGGCATCTGCCCGGAGCGGCAGGTGGCTGTGATCACCTTATACAACAACTTCAACTGGGACGACCGGGTCGGCCAGAATCTGCTCCTGCGAATCGCCGACGGAATTCCACCTCCCAAACCCGCTCCATCCGATACACCCGAAAAAGGAGAATCCATTCCATGAGACCCTACGAAATCACCGATCCCGACTGCACCAGCCGAATTCGCTTTCACGAATCCGGGAAAAACAGTCCCTTTACCCCCCCCTCGGAAGCTCAATACTGGGCCACAGGCCAGTTCGTGCGCTTCATCAACTGGCAATGTCTGAACACCCGCAAACTCCATGGCGACCGCCTGAATCTGACCAGCCCGGCGATCATTGCCGTCACGCATCTCAGTCATCTCGAACCGCTGATCCTTTCCGTGAATACGTCCCTCGCCATACACTGGATGACCCGCCTGGAATTCTACAGAAAACCCATCCAGCGCTTTCTCCTTCAACGGCACCTGACCTTTCCGGTGAATCGCGCAGGGTCCTGCATAGGTACCGTACGCTACGCACTCAGCCTCCTCGCCGCCGGAAAGGTGATCGGCATTTTTCCCGAAGGCGGCGTGACCTCCGGGGCGCAGGCCGTCATACGCGGCGGCCCAATCAAATACGGCGCCTGCCTGATTGCTCAACATGCGCAGGTCCCCGTGATTCCCGTGGCCGTCATCGGCACGCATACACTCAACTGCGTACCTCCCTGGCTCCCCTTCCGACGCGGCAACGTCTGGCTCGCGGCCGGGGAACCTCTCACGCCGCCCGCGCGCTCCCTGAACCCCCGCGAAGCACGACGCCAAATGGGCGCCCGCCTTTCCGCCTCCTTTCAAGCCCTCTACCAGGAACTGCTTGATCAAACAGACCTCGATCCGGAGCATGCCCCATGAACGATCGCCCCTACCTCATCACCAAATTTCTCGGCCAACCCGCCTTTCTCCTCTCCCGCAACCCGCTGGTCATCGGACGCGAAAATCTGCCGCAAAAAGGAGCGTGCTTTCTTGCGGCCAATCACTCCTCCTACTTCGATATTCCCCTGCTGGTCGTGGAATATCCGCGCACCATTGATTACATCGCCGGCGCGGAACTCTTCAACCATCCCTTCGCAGCCGCCTTCTACCGTCTCTTTAAGCCCATCCCCTACCGACGCGACCGACGCGACCCCCAGGCCGTGCGGGCCGTTTGCGAACGCGCAAAGCTGGGGCGTACCATCGGCATCTTTCCGGAAGGCGGCATTCGACGCGGACCGCAGTCCATCCTGGAAGGAGGGCCCATCCGCCCCGGACTGGGCCGCCTCGCCATCCTCACTCAGGCGCCCGTCATCCCCGTGGTCCTGCTCGGGTCGGAACTGTATTACCATCCACGGGCCTGGCTCCCCCTGCACCGCACCTCCTACTGCGTAGGCTTTGGAAAACCCATGCTGCCCCCCGCCAACCCCGGAAACCCCCGCCAACTCCGCATTCTTGCCGGCGAATTCGAGGCCGACTATTCCATTCGCATGCGGGCGCTTCATCATGAACTGAAACAAAAAAAGCGGTAAGAAAAAAAACGCATCCCGCAATGTGTCATACGAACGTACGATACGAAAAACTAGCGAATCTCATTGGGCGCGAAACTCATATTGTCGATGGGGCGTTCCATGGCGCCTTCCACGTGATTGGCACGAATCTCGTTGGCCACGCAACCGCGACTCAAATTGATTCCGGCGCAATGCGGCCCGTGAATCGTATTAAAAGCCACGACAATATACGCCGATGGAAAGGTAATCTGGCCGGGGCGCTGCTGCGGATGATAATCCAAATGCACGCCGTAATGCGGATGATCAGGGCTGTACCCCCGGTTGTTTGATAGAATCAGATTATGCTCCACCACGCATCGATATGCCGAACGCACAAATTTCACGCCATCGCCCTGATTGTTTTCGATAAGATTGTTCGACACCGTACAGAAGGCGGCGTTATCCATGCTGACTCCCGGGAGTTTTACCCGCGATGAGCCGTCCTCCAGCAGTCCCGATCCGTCCACAAAATCCTCGCACAACTCATCCGGGTGCTGGTGCGCGCGACGCCCATTGCCATAGATATGGCAGTTCTGCACGAGGCAGCACCAAGCCCCGTTGTCCAGCGTCATGCCCTCGCACTGGTTGTCGGCAATGACGCACTGCACCACGCGCATAAGGCCGGCCCCATCGGTGCAGATGCCCATTTTTCGATTCGCACGAAAGGTGCACTGCTCCACATCAATACGCACAGGCCCCGGATCTTCCGCGCTGAAACCGACCACGCTGCCGGCATGATGCGCCTGCGCATTGAAATCGAGCGGGTCCATTCCCGGCATCAGCCGCCAATCAGCCAGCAGCATGCCGCTTTGTCCGCAA
Organism: Kiritimatiellia bacterium; assembly: GCA_028708815.1. GTDB lineage: Bacteria > Verrucomicrobiota > Kiritimatiellia > RZYC01 > RZYC01 > JAQVYB01. The sequence goes on from JAQVYB010000092.1 coordinate 14,217, forward strand.
CCCTGCGCCACACAACGCATCATACGCAATTCGGAAACGCTGCGCAGGAAAAGAAAGCCCTCGATGGCCGCGCGATACACCCGGCAGTCTTCCAGATGTACGCGGCAGGTATCATCCGCCAGAAAAAACCCTGCACCCTCCGGCTCCACCATCTCCAGATCCTTCAGCACCACGTCGCGCGCATGAGCCAGGAAGCAGGTGGCGGTGAAGGTGGCGGGGCGCTCCCGATGCCGCAGGATCAGATGCTCCACCCGCGCCCCGCGCACCGGAGCGTCGACGGTTCCGGCCAGTTGGAGACCGTAAGGCACACCCCGAAAAGAAAGCGTCGTTTGCCCGGGCACACCCAGCAAACCCACACGCGAAGGAATGCACAGCGTGGCACGCAGCTCGCGCGTGCCGGCGGGAAGAACCAGCGTTCCACCTGTCCCCGCCAGCGCATCAATTTCCTGCTGCAAATTATTTTCCAGAAATTCCTGCACCGAAAGGGTGCGTGTCGGTCCTTCCGGACAGCTCTGCGGGCAATCGCGCACCGAGTCGTCCACCGTACGCATGCCAACGGCCAATTCGATGCGCCGCAACAGCTCCCAACCCTTCAACATGCGGCGTACGCGCCACCGCTGAAACAGCATTTCCAGCATCACCTGATACACCTGATACGGCAGAGACATCCATTTCATAATTTTTCCCGATTACGGCCCGAAGACCACCTTCCCGATGTATACCTTCCGGTGATTCACCGGATGCTCCGACACCAACGGCGACTGCACCGGCAGCCGATCATCCAAACGACACGAAGTAATCCCCATCCAAGCCTCATATTCTCCTTCCAGCCGCGCATCCATCGGACAGCGGATCGGCAGCGCCCAGGTTTCACTGTTCAGCGCCTGATAAACAGGAAAACCAATCACCCCCGCATTACCTCGCTCACCCTCGCGCATAAAGTGAATGAACACCACCCGCTCGTGCAGATGCCGCAACGGCTTGAGCAGCTCCATCGAAACCGATACCGTCAAAAAGCCCTGCCCGCCGGACTGCTCCGGAATCGACCACGAACGCAGGCGCAGCGCGTTATCGAAGGTCATCGACTCTTCAAATGGCCCGTTGGCCGCACGCCCGACGTCCTTCGGCGCGACGCGCGCCCAGTCCGGGCGGATCCCACCCTCCCGCCAGAGACGCAGATCGTGAAGAATGCCACCGGTCTCCGGCTTCAGCGACCAGACCCCGATCTGGCAGGCCCCCTCCGAACAAGTCAGTGCGAGATGAACCTGATACGGCAGAAACGTCTTGGAAAAAACGTGCTCGAGTTCATTCAATCCCGGATGCAGCGGGAACTCCACCGTCCAGGCGGAATTGCTCCAGTTGTTACCTGAAAAAAGTGTACTGCCCCGCAATACGGCGACGGCGTTCGACTCGGCAAGAATCTGCGCGCGCCAGACATAAACGCCGGCGGCCAGCGGCTCAAAGGAAAGCATGGGCAGTGACTCCCCGGAGCGCAGAAAGGCCGGCGGACGGCCCAGGTTGTCATAATAGCGGGTACGCCGCACGTGGTCCGCAATTTCATCGGCACGGCGGATGTCCTCTTCCAGAAATTCCGGAC
>JAQVYB010000093.1 GCA_028708815.1 Kiritimatiellia bacterium
TCCCTCCCTCTCCCGTTTCCCGCTGCGTACGCGCGTGGCCGAAAACGACGGAGGCGCCGAGGTACTCATCGACGGCGGGCGCCTCTCGGATGTGCGCGACGCCGGATGCCCGCCGGGCACCACCATCGAAGTGCGCAATCTCTTTTACAATGTGCCCGCGCGACGCAAGTTTCTGCGATCCATTCAAACGGAAACCGCCCACATCCGGCAACTCTTTCTGATGTACGCGCTCGCCTTCCCCGAAGTGGGCATGACCCTCACGCTCGACGACCGGCCCGATTATCAGCTTCCCGCCGGTCTCGATATGGAAGAGCGTCTGCACCAGCTTTTTGACCGAACGCTCGTTCGGTCGCTGCGTCCGGTGAATTGTCGGCAGGGGGAACTCTTCCTGCGCGGCTACACGGCCGATCCCACCTGTCACCGGTCGGATCGAAACAGCCAGTATATCTTCATCAACCGTCGTCCGGCCTCGGCCCCGCTGGTGGGCTACGCCATTCAGCAGAGCTATCAGAACCTGCTTCCGAAGGGGCGCTACCCGGTGGTCATCCTCTTTATCGAACTGCCGCCCGACCGGGTGGACGTGAATGTACACCCCGCCAAAAAGGAAGTACGCTTCCGTTCGCCGCAGGAGGTTCGTGACGGGATCATGGCCGCGCTGACCGGCGCCCTTCGGCAGCGGCCCGAAGAGCCGCAAGACCCCGAGGCGGGGATTACCCCGCCAGAACCGCAGGCTTCCGCACCTCCCGCCCGCCCGGGCGTGCCCCGGCCCGCCCCGCTTTCCGCTGCCGTGCCTCCGCCCGTGAAACACCATACGCCGACGCTTCCCTATCCGCGCCTCGGGCCCGATTCGGAGCGCAGGGCGCCGATGGAATCGCCGCAGTCCGTGCCGAGTTCGCCGCCCTGGGAAGAACGGGTCGGGTCGGCCAAAAGTCCCTGGGGTGCTTTTCGCCAGCTTGGCGTGGTGGGTACACGCTACCTGGTGCTGGAAACAGACGACGGCATGGTCCTGCTCGATCCGCAGGCCGCCCACGAACGCCTCCTCTTCGAGCGCCTCATCCATGGCTATGAACGCAAAAAACTGGAAAGCCAGGGGCTTCTCGCACCCGAAACGGTTCAGCTTACACCCACCGAAGCCAACGCCGTGCGCAAAAACCTGAATCTCCTCGAAAACATGGGCTTCGGTATATCCGAATTCGGTGCCGACACTTTTTTGGTTGATGCTTTGCCGGCCTGTTTCGGGGATATTTCCGCGCACGCGCTGCTGCGGGATATGGCCGCCGAAGTCGAGCGGGCGGGTACCGGGCGCGGAGGCGGAAAGTGGTCGCCCGAGGTGGTTGCCAGGGCCGCCTGCCGCACCGCCGTGCATTCCAAACGCACGCTGACCGAGCCGGAAATGAAGCGGCTGGTGGAAGATCTTGCCCGCGCGGACATGCCCTATACCTGTCCGCACGGACGCCCCACCGTCATCTTTATGAGCTTTAACGAAATGGACCGAAAGTTCGGGAAGAAATAATTCACCGGGGTTTCTCTTCTTGACGATGTGCCTTCTTCGGGGAATATACCGCCACATGAGAATCGGTGGTTTTTTTCTGTTTCTGATCCTGTCGGCATGGACCGGACGTGCGGAGGCGCCCTTCGTCATCCCGGCGGATGCACGGGAACATATCGGTATTCATCAGGAGGAATTGGAGGCGCATCGGGCCGCCGAAACGCAGTCCGAGGCGGAGGGCGAGCTGCCTACGGTCACGCGATCCGCCCTGATTCCGCGCGAGCCTGGCATCGGCCCGCAAAAAAGAGTCTTCGGTTGGCATCCTTATTGGGCCACCCAGGATGATATCGATGGGTATCAGTACAGCAACCTGACGCATATTGCCTATTTTTCTTATGAAGTGAACTCGACCAATGGCGGCTGCCTCGATGTGCACGCCTGGAATACCTCGCCGGTGGTGGAGAAGGCGCACAGCAACGGCGTTCGGGTGGTTTTGACCGCTACGCTCTTCGGAGCCGCCGGCAATCAGCGCCTCCTGACCAATGCGACGGCGTGTCAGGCGCTCATCGACAATTTGGCGACCGTGGTTTCCAATCGCGGGGGTGACGGGGTGTGCATTGATTTTGAAGGCGTCGGTTCCTGGAGCGGGGCCACGAAGGCGCTCACTTCGTTTATGAGCAATTTGACGGCACGGTTTCATCGCGACCTTCCGGATTCCGAGGTGAGCATTGCCCTGCCTTCAGTGGATTGGTATGCCGATTTTGATGTGGCGGCGTATGAGGCCTTCGGGTTGGATTATGCCATCATCATGGGCTACGATTATTACTACAGCGGGAGCGCGACGCCGGGGCCCGTGGCGCCGCTGTACGGCAGCGCGCAATGGATCGGCGAGGACTCGTGGTGCTCGGTGGACTACTCGGTCAGCCACTACCTAAGCAAGGGGATCAGCGGTGATCATTTGATGTTGGCCGTGCCGTATTACGGGCGCCAATGGGCGGCGGAGAGCGCCGCCTTGGGGGCCGCGAGCCTGGGGGCCGGCTACTCGTCGGCCAAAACCTATCTACAGGCTTCGGGCGCATCGGCGACGTATGTACGGCAATGGAACGCAGACGGTTCGACGGCGTACTACGTGTTTACCAACACTCGTGTGTACCAATGTTTTTACGATGATGCCGAGAGCCTCGGCATGAAATATGAGTATGCGGAGGGATGCCACCTCGCCGGGATCGGCATTTGGAATCTGACCCAGGCAACAGGAGCGGACGAGTTGTGGGCATTGATTGATGAATGGTTCGGAGCGTGTTCCACCGAGCCGCCCGCGCCGGAAGGATTGGCCGTGACGAATGTGACCGACGAGGCCTTTCTGCTGAGTTGGATACCGGCCGAGGGGGCCGTGGAATATCAGGTCGAGCTGACGGATTCCGCCTGGCTTGATGCAACCAATACCTGTCCGGCGGCGACGCTTGGTTTTGCGTCGGGATCGGGCAACGGGTGGTATTATGCAGGAACGACGGTGACCGCCGCCTCCGGCTCCGTGAAGTCGGCCCCGATATATTTCGCCTATCCTTCTTCACCCTACTGCACAGGTCATTTTCTCGTGGGCGCCAACGGGCAGTCCATCCTGAGCGATGCCCTTGCTCAAGGTGGCGAGACGTCCTCCATCCTGCGCTTTACCAGTGGTGCCTGGAATGCCGCGTTTTCCACGGTCACCCTGGAGTGTACGCGTGTCACCGCCTATTGCCGGGTGGATGATGACGGCGACTGGACGCTGCTGGGCTCTCAGACGGCCTCCGCCACCGGCGACGGAAACGAGGTGGAATTTTCCGCCGCGCTGCCGCCAGATGCCCTGAAGGGCACCAACCTTTATCTCAAAATTACCGCCCCGAATGCCGAGGTGTACAACCAGTATCTTCGTGGACCGTATGTGCACAGCCTGCGCCTGGAGCGCAGCGGCTCCGGCGGGGATTACCGTGTGACCGAACGAATGTCCGGCTATCCGAAAACCACGACGGCGCCCAGCCTTTCCGTTACGGGTCTGACAGCGGAAACAAGGTACTATTTCCGCGTACGGACCGTCGCCGCCGACGGGACGCAAAGCCCCTGGACAACCGCAAGCCGGGATACCTCCGCCGTGGGATACGATGGCAATCAAAACGGTTTCCCGGACGCCTGGGAAATCGCCTGTTTCGGAACCACGACCAATATTTCAGGCAGCGATGATTATGACGGGGACAACATGAGCAACTGGGCTGAATACGTTGCCGGAACGCATCCTACCAATCCGCATTCCCTTTTCCTGGCCGAGGGCGTGCCAGGGTCGGTTGGGGACGACACCTTCAGCCTGATCTGGCCCAGCGTGGAAGGTAGAACCTATTCCATCTGGAAGTCCGACAATATGACCTCGGTTTTTGAATGCATCAGCGGCGCGTTGATCTCCACCCCGCCAACCAATGTCTGGATCATTTCGTACCCCGATCTCGCCCCCGCCTTTTATCGCATCCTTGTTTCACCGGATGACTGACCCCCTCCGCACAACCGCGAGGGACCTGTTCCTCATCATCCTTTATTTTGATGAACCCTTCCGCTTGCCGGGCGGCATGAGGCCGCAACGGTGGTTCTGCGCATCGCACAAACGGCTAATCAGATGATTGGCGCTCCCGGGACGGCCAATCCCCTGATTGGGCAAGGGTGTACTCAGACATGATGGGTGGGCAGAAAACGCTTGAAATTCAGCCCCTTGGGACCTATCTTCCCTGAACTTTCGACGGAATGCACCGTCGGCAACCCCAGGAAGAAGAGCAGGCTCTCATGAAACAGGACGATCGTTCGGAATTGGAAACCATGCGGCACAGCGCAGCCCATATCATGGCCGCCGCCGTATGCCGTTTGTTTCCCGAAGTGCAATTGGACATCGGCCCCTCCACCGAGGACGGTTTTTACTACGATTTTCTGCTGGAGCATCGTCTGACGCCGGAGGATTTCGAGCAGATCGAGGCCGAGATGCAGCGGATTGTCGAGGCTGACATACCCTTCGAGCGGCGCGAACTGCCGCGGGCTGAAGCCGAGGCGTTGTTGAAAGAAAAGGGGCAGAAGTTCAAGGTGGAGCGCCTGGCCGACATCCCTGAAGGTGAAAAGATTTCCTTTTATCACTGCGGCGAATTCATGGATCTGTGTCGCGGGCCGCATGTGGAAAGCACGGGGCGCATCAAGTCGTTCAAGCTGCTTTCGGTGGCGGGTTCCTATTACCGGGGGATTGAAACGAACCCCATGCTTCAGCGGCTTTATGCCACGGCGTTTCTTCATCCCAAGGAACTGCGGTCCTATTTGCAGCTTCTGGAAGAGGCGAAGAAAAGGGATCACCGCAAGCTCGGGCGCGAGCTGGATTTATTTTCCACCAGCGAACAGATCGGCCCCGGGTTGGTGCTCTGGCATCCGAAGGCGGCGCGCATTCGCTCGATCATTGAGGAGTTTTGGCGGAAGGAACATTTCCGATATGGGTATGAAATGATTTACACCCCGCATCTGGGGCAGGCCCGCCTCTGGGAAACGTCCGGTCATCTCGGCTTTTATCGTGAAAGCATGTATGCGCCGATGAAGATTGATGGCAACGAGTATTTCATCAAGCCGATGAATTGTCCGTTTCACATTCAGATTTACAATTCCGGTCGGCGCTCGTATCGGGAGCTCCCGATCCGGTGGGCGGAACTCGGAACGGTATACCGCTATGAAAAGGCCGGTGTGCTGCATGGGCTGTTGCGCGTACGCGGTTTTACGCAGGACGATGCCCATATCATCTGCACCCCGGAACAGGTCGAGGATGAAATCAAGGAAACCATGCGGTTTGCCATTCGCATGTGGCACACCTTCGGGTTTAAAAACATCACCGCCTACCTGGCCACCCGACCCGAGAAATCCGTCGGTGATGAGGAACGCTGGGAGAAGGCCACGGCTTCACTCGAGGCTGCGTTGCAGTCCGAAAAAATCCCGTATGAAAAAGATCCCGGCGGCGGTGCATTCTATGGGCCCAAGATCGACATGAAGGTCAAGGACGCCATCGGGCGCGAATGGCAGGTCAGCACCATTCAGTTTGATTTCAACCTGCCCGAACGGTTCGATATGATCTACGTGGGGGATGATGGTCAGGAGCACCGCCCCTACATGATTCACCGGGCGCTGCTGGGCAGTATCGAGCGCTTTTTCGGCATTCTGATCGAACATTACGCAGGGGCTTTTCCGCTTTGGCTCGCCCCCGAGCAGGTGCGAATTCTGCCGTTGACCGAAAATCAGACGGAGTACGCATGCGCGGTGGAAAAACAACTGCGTGAGGCGGACCTCCGTGTGACGGTGGACCGCCGGCAGGAAAAGGTGGGTGCGAAGATCCGTCAGGCGCAGATGGATAAGATTCCCTATATGTTGATTGTGGGCCCCAAGGAGGCCGAGGCGGGCCAGGTGGCCCTGCGCTGTCGCCGTCAGGGCGATCAGGGCGCCGTCGAGATTCCCACCCTCATTCAGCGGCTTCAGGAGGAAGTCGCCGAGAGGAAAACCCATTTGGAGTAAAGTCCCGGGTAGACTTTTTTACCCTTCGGCGCTATATTTCGTGCCGTAAAGTATCAGAACGCACAACAACCGACCACAAGGAGGCAAACTATCCAAAACAGAAAATTCAGACGTGATGATCGCCAGCCCCGTACCCGGATCAATCAATTGATTCGCGTGCCGGAGGTTCGCTGCATTGATGCCGATGGCGAGCAGATCGGCGTCGTTTCCACTCGCGATGCACTGAGAAAGGCCAATGATGCGGGCCTGGATCTCGTGGAGATTTCTCCCAATGCCCATCCGCCGGTCTGCCGGATCATGGATTACGGCAAATTCAAATACGACGCGGAGAAGAAAGAGCGGCAGTCCAAAAAACACCAGTCGCAAACCAAGCTCAAAGAAATCAAATTCCACGCCAATGTGGGTGATAATGATTATCAAACCAAGCTGCGCCATGCGACCGATTTTCTGGGGGAAGGCCACCGGGTGAAATTTTCTCTTTATTTCCGTGGGCGCGAAAATGCGCACCAGGAACTGGGCCATCAGTTGATGAAGCGCGTCGCCGCCGATCTGGCGGAAGTGGGCACACTCGAGCAGGAAGCACGGATGATGGGGCGCAATCTCTTGATGATGATGGTGCCGAAGAAGAAGTGATTTGGCAGCGTTCCGGCAATCCGTCGGATTTAAGGCCGTTCATTATCCGCCCACACCACTCAACCAGGACGGCCATGATGCTATCCTGGGCACGAGGACGGATGGCTGCATGCAAACGTTCGTTTGTATCCACTTTACCCCCGAACAGCGAAAGAAAGATCAGGGGTTCTTCGGAAGATTGGGCAGGACCCTGCTCATTTGATTCCAGTGGGTAATGACGGCGTCGGGGCGGATGCGGCCGGTGTCGGGGAGGTCGGTGCGCAGGCGCAGGGAACGTCGATCCCCTGCAAAGAGGGTGGTGCGGCAGCCTGACTGGTGAGCGGGGGTGATGTCGTTGAGCATATCGTTTCCGATGTAGAGGATTTGTTCGGGGGCGATCCCGCGTTCGGCCAGTACAATCAGGGGTGCGGAAAAGAGGGTGATGTCGGGCTTGGCCACGCGTTGACGGTAGGACCAGGAGCAGAGTTCCTGGTCGAATCCGAGGTCGGCGAGGCGGCAGTCAAAGAGAGCTTCCAGGGTGAGCGGGGTATAGAACTGGGCATTGGAAACAATGCCGAGGGCCACTCCGGCCCGGCGGAGGAGAGCCAGTATTTCGCGTGCGCCTTCCATGGGCCAGACGGGATTGGTCCGGCATTCAAACTCGGTCGCGAGGCGTTCGATGTCAGGTGGGGTAAGGGAAATGGGGGACCCCGCTGGATCGTCAAGCGCGCCGGCCCAGATTTCGCGAATATCCACCTCGGGCCAGGGGAATCCCTGGGCATTCATGCGGGTATGCTCGCGACGAATCAATTCGATCAGCCTGTCGGCGATGGCGGCGGCTCTGGATGGGCGTATGGAGAGTCCGAGGGCTTCGAGGGCCTCGCGTGCGGCATCGGCGAAGGCTTCGAGGCGCGCGGCTCCGATGTCGCCGCTGGCAGAGGAGACGAGGGTGCCGTAGACATCAAAGAGTACGGCGCGGACTCTTGGAATCGCGTCGAGGCGCGCCGGAAAATCGGCGGGCTCGATGGCGAAGGAGGCGGAGCGTTGGCGGATGATGTGGCGTAGGGTTTTTTCGTTTTTCATGATGTTCTGAGTAGAGAGAAGAATTCAGGTTGATGGAAGGCGTGCAGGAGGGCCTGGGAGTCGGGCCATGTCACGCGGCCTGTGGTAACGGATTTTTCATAGAGCGCGGTGAGCCGCCCGCCATAGCGATTCGGGTGAAACTGTTCGGTCACGATGCGGCGATTGTGTTCGATGATGGCCTGTGCGGGCGGCGGAGGAATCTGTGCGGCAAGAAGGGCTCGGTCATCGGGGGAGGCGGCGAGGCGGCGGAGGATGTCGCGCTGCATGGATTCATCGAGGCATCCGAAATCCACGACCTCATCCTGCGTGAGTGCCTGCAGAATGTTTTCGGCTTCCCGGGGGTCGGGTTTTTGTCCGAGTGCTTTGGTTCGATGGGTGCAGGCCTTGGCGATGGCGGTGAAGAGGCGTTCGCGCCCGACCCATTCGAGGGGAATGGCGAGTCGGGAGTAGAGGGCGGAAAGGTCGAGCCCGCTTTCGCAGAGGGAACGGGTAATGAGGGGTAGGTTACGCCCGACGAGTGGTCGGTTGGCCGGCCAGGGTTCGAGATAAACGAGCCCGAACCCCTCGGCGACGCTGGTGGAAATCACGGTGGAAGCGGATTGAAAAATGGCCTGCATCGAGGGGAAGCCCGCGCCGTATTCCCATTCAATCTCCAGGTGTGTTTCGGCGGCGAAGCGTACCCACTCATCGTAGCGGGTACGTTCCACGGGGTTGCGGGGGGCGCGGGTGACGGCGTAGGCCTCGCCGGCGTTGTCCAGCAGGGAAAGAAGAAGAAATTCGCCGATGTTTTTGCGTCGTATGGCACGGGTGGGATAGATGTTTCGCCGAGGTTGGTACGCGGGAGGCGGTGGCACGGTGTTTCCGGCATCCACGGGATTGGGGAGTACGGTGACGCGCTCGAAGCCGGCTGCGCGGAGGATGGCCGCGTCGCGATCGTTCAGCACGGCGTAGGCGATGTGCGGTGCTTGTGGATAGAGGTGTTCGAGCGGCATGGCGCGTGCGGCGAGTTGTTCGCGCAGAAAGGCGTAATTGGCGGGGCGGCCATCTTCCGCGAAGTCGTGCGGCTGGAGGATAAGGCGTTCGCCGTCGTGTGCGAGGGCATCCACGAGGAGAGGGAGGGTCTCGTTTTTCCCGAGGGCGTGATTATGAATGTGCCAAAGATCGGGCGGCCCGCCGAGGAGTTCGGATGCCGCACGCCGTGCTTCGCGGACGAGTTCCGCCGGGGTGATTACGGGGTGCGGGCCGTAGGCGAGTGCGGGGAGGACGCCGGTGCGCAGCGGATGGCGCAGGGCTGTTTCGTCCGGCGGCTCGCCCGTGAGGGCGGCCACGTCGTGACCGAGTCGGGTGAGGGCCTGGGCGGCGTCATCCATAACCCGTGTCACGCCGCCGGTGCGCAGATGGTAATGGACGAGAGCGATCTTCATGAGGACTTGTGGCGTTCGCGATAGGCTGGAATATCGATCATAGGTGGGCGTTCATCTTCGGGGATGTCGTATTCAATCTGCTCAAATTCGTCGCCTGCGGCCTGGAATTGGAGCAGGACGGAGGTCATATCGGGCCACTCGGAAACAATGCCGAGTTTATTCATGCGGGTGAGGAAGGTTTGCAGGATGCCGAAGGCCATGCGCCCGAGGGCGCGCGTTTCCTGGTTTCGGTGGATGCGGCGGTCGAGATCGGTCTGTGCGAAGGCGTTCATGCCCCAGCGGCGGTAGACATCGATCAGATGGGACGTTTCCACGCCGTAGCCCACCGGAAAAGGAATGGCCTCGAGGACTTCGCGGCGGACGGCATATTCTCCGGAGAGCGGCTGAATCAGAGCGGCCAGTTCGGGGAAGAAAAGCGAGAAAAGCGGGCGCACAAGAATCTCGGTCACGCGCCCTCCGCCGGAAGGGCGTACGCCCTGCGAAAAGACGAGCGGACGGTCGTAAAAGGCCTTTACGTAGCTGACTTCAGGGCGCAGCAGGAGCGGCCCGACCAGCCCATAGACAAAGTGCGGGCGGATGTTTTTAATGTCGGCATCGATATAGACGATGATGTCGCCGTTGAGCTGATATACCGCTTTCCAGAGGTTTTCGCCTTTGCCTTTTTTGAACCCCAGGTCGGGCAGGATTTCGGCGGAGCGGTAGACGAGGGCGCCGAAGTCGGCGGCGACCTCGCAGGTGCGGTCGTTGGAGCCCGAATCAATCACGGCGATTTCATCGAGCAGCGGAAATTTGGTGATGAGTTCGGATTTGAAGAGGACCACTTCCTTGCCAATGGTTTTTTCCTCGTTCAGGGTGGGAATGCACAGGGATATTTTCAGCCCGCTCTTTTCCTTTTCGGCCACGAGAGCTTTGATGTTCTTGAAGGCGGAATGATGATATGTATTTTTCTTCAGCCAGGTGTTATGCACGGCAGAGACCTCCATCCAAGGCGAGAATCAGTCCGACCAATTGTGCCATGCCCCGCCCAATAGGGGCAATCAGCAGGTTGTCCTGCTGGCCGTCGGTTTGGTCGCCCTCGGTGATGCCGATGGTGACGGCGGGAATGCCCGCCTCGAGCACGGCGGAAAGCTCGGAGCCGCTGGGACGTATCAGGGGCTCAATATCCAGTTTGTCGAAAATATAGCGGGCACAGCGTGCGAGCGGATGGCTGAACTCCAGTTCAGCCGGCTTGCGCCGGCAGAGAATATTGAAACTCATCTGGCCGCGCGTGTGTATGCCGACTTCCTCGACGATGTCGGTGATGCGGCGTTCGACGCGCTGAATGGTTTCTTCGGATTCGCTGAGGACGTTGAAGCTCAGGCTGGTTTTGCGCGGGACGGTGCTGAAGGAGGTGCCGCCGTGGATGGTGGCGTAGACGATGCTGGTGCGCGGGCGGGTGGGCAACTCGATGGTGGAGATTTTGTTGATGATTTCGTTCATGGCCATGATGGCGCCGGTGGCGCCGAAGCGCGTCCAATCGTACTCGCGGGGCACGCGGCAGATCACTTCGGCACGCAGCAGGCCGGTGGAATGGGTGGAGAGTTTGCCCTGCGGCATCCCGTCCACGCAGACCGCGCCAAGGAGCGGAAGCTGGTTGTTGTTCAAAAAGAAGCGGAGTCCTTCGAGATCGTGTGCGCCCTGGCTCTTGGTGGCGGCGAGCAGGATCAGGTTGGATTTCAGGGAGATATTCAGGCGGCGCAGCAGGGCAGGCAGGGTGGCGAGGGCGGCGAGGCCCATGCTGTTGTCGCCGAGTCCAAAACCGCAGGCACTTTCAGAGCTGAGCTGTACGGTGTGGTCTTCGCGGGCCGGGAAACTGGTGTCGGCGTGGGCGACCAGCAGAATGTTGGAGCGTCCCTTGTCGCCTTCGACCACGGCCACCCCGTTGCCTGCATCGTCCGAGTAACTTCGAATCATATCGTTTTCCGCAAAACGATCCAGCAGCAGTTTGATGCGGGCCTCTTCTCCACCCGAGGGCGCGGGCATTTCGCCCAGCAGCACCAGGTTCGCCAGAATTTCATCCCGCATGCTCTCCGCTACGTCGCGGATCTGCGGAAGAGATCGGCCTATTTTATTTAACGCTTTTTCCATATCCATACGCTTTTCCAATCATTGGAAACTTTTTGGGCGCTTTTTCCAATCGTTGGAAGTTTTCCCATTTCATCTTTTGAGCCCGTGAAAGGACAATGCCGTATTTTTACATTCATTGGAATCCTTTTTTTTCGCCACGTGATGCGGCAATCGGTTCTTGGCATGGGGCCCTGAATCGACTAGGTTGAATGCCGTGTTCGCGCCACGGCGGAAAGCGGTTGCGCTAATCAGGACAGGCAGGTGACTTATGGCCGGAAATGCCGGATTTATATCAACCAGGTTTGAAGGGACCGACGGGGTTTCCCTCGAGAGCGCCAAGTGGGCGCAGGTGCTGTGGGATTTTCAGTATCGGAGCTTTTGGTACGCGGGATACAACGACCGTTCGCCGGAGTGCAGCCGCTGCATTCCCGAGGCGCATTTTCTGCATCCGGAAAATGTGTGGATCAACGAGCGCATCTGGGGAGCGACGCGCCGTACGCCGTTGGTGACGGAGCGCATCCGCGCGATGGCGGGTTATTTGTGCAAAACGATTTATTCTTTTGTGGAGGAGTTCAACCTGGATGTGCTGATTATTCAGAATGCATTGGCGATTCCGATGCACATTCCGCTGGGGGTGGCGATCACGCAGTTTCTGGCGGAAACGCAGATGCCGGCGATTGCGCATCATCACGATTTCTATTGGGAGCGTTCGCGGTTTTCGGTGAACACGGTGGCGGAATATCTGGAGATGGCGTTTCCGCCGCGGATTCCGAATCTGCAGCATGTGGTGATCAATGCGGCGGCGCAGGAGGAGCTTTCCTGGCGCAAGGGGGTGTCGTCGGTGATCATTCCGAATGTGTTTGATTTCGAGAATCCGCCGCCTCCGCCGGATGCGTATGCTTCGGATGTGCGGGCGGAATTGAATCTGACGCCGGATGACATTGTGATTCTGCAGCCGACGCGCGTGGTGCCGCGCAAGGGGATTGAGCACGCCATCAAACTGGTGCAGCAACTGAAGGATCCGCGCTGCAAGCTGGTGGTCTCGCACAAGGCGGGGGATGAGGGCATGGACTATCGCAATATGCTCAGCGACATGGCCGAGGAAAGCGGCGTGGATATGCGTTTTGTGGAAACCCGCGTGGGCGATACGCGCGTACTCGATGCCGAAGGGCGCAAAATCTTCACGTTGTGGGATTTGTATCCGCATGCGGATCTGGTGACGTATCCGAGTTTGTATGAGGGGTTCGGGAACGCGTTCCTGGAGGCCATCTATTTCCGGAAGCCGGTGTTGATCAATCGGTATGCGATTTTCGCGCGCGACATGGAGCCGAAGGGATTCCGCGGGCCGGTCATGGACGGCATGCTGAGCAAGAGCAACGTAAAGGAGGTGCAGCGCATTCTGCATGATCCCGAATACCGGAGGGAACTCGTGGATCACAATTACGCCGTGGCCCTGCGCTATTACAGCTATGCCGTGCTGCGCCATCAACTCCACACGCAAATCACGAATATCCGGGGGCTGGAAACATGAGACTCGACAAACTGCTTCGCGGGAAAGCCATGCACGACGCCTTCGAAATGCTCTACGGCGCCACCCGCGCCGAACAATGCATGCAACGGCTGAATTCCATGTCCGACCGCTATGGGATCGACCAGCTTGGCAAGCCGCCGCGCGTGCTGACCGAGGCCGATACCCTGCTGATCACCTATGGCGATATGATTCGCGACCCGGCCTCCGAAACGCATTCGCCGCTGCGTTTGCTGCGTCTCTTTTTTCACGAACAGTTGCGCGATGCCTTCAGCATGATCCATCTGCTGCCTTTTTATCCTTATTCGTCCGATGATGGTTTCTCGGTAAAGGATTACCGTGCCGTAGACCCGGCGCTCGGATCCTGGAAAGAGGTGCTGGCGCTTAGCCAGGAGGCGGAGCTGATGTTTGATTTTGTGCTGAATCACGTGTCGCGCGAGAGCAGTTGGTTTCACGATTTCGTGCGCGGGGTGGCGCCGTACCGCGACTATTTCATCGCCGTGGATCCGGGTGCGGATTTGAGCGGTGTGACGCGTCCGCGTGATCTGCCTCTGCTGACGCCTGTATCCACCGGGCGCGGGGAGTATCACCTCTGGACCACCTTCAGCAGCGACCAGCTTGACCTGAATTACGCCAATCCGGACGTGCTCTTCGATATGCTGGATGTGCTTTTTCAGTATATCGTGCAGGGCGCCTCGTTCATCCGGATGGATGCCATTGCGTATCTCTGGAAAGAAATCGGCACCACCTGCATTCATCTGCCTCAGACTCATCAGGTGGTGAAGCTGTTTCGCGATGTGGTGGATATGATCGCCCCGCATGTGGTGCTGCTGACCGAAACGAACGTGCCGCACGTGGAGAACGTCAGTTATTTCGGCGAAGGCGATGAGGCGCGCATGGTGTATCAGTTTGCGCTGCCGCCGCTTTTGCTGCACACGCTGATTGCCGAAGATGCCGGCCCGCTCACCGATTGGGCCGCCGCCCTGCAGCCGCCGCCCGAAGGCTGCGCGTTTCTCAATTTCACGGCATCGCACGACGGCATCGGCGTGCGTCCGCTGGAAGGGCTGCTGGATGCCGCCCGCATTGAGGCGCTGATTCAGCACGCGGAAAACCGCGGCGGAAAAGTTTCGCGCAAACAGAACAGTGACGGCTCGAAAAGTGCCTATGAACTGAACATCACCTATTACAATGCCCTTGGAACAAGCGATGATGATCCGCACCGGGATGCCCGCTTTCTCTGTTCGCAACTCATCGCCATGAGCCTGCAAGGCGTGCCCGCCGTCTACTTCAACAGCCTGCTGGCGGCACCGAATGATGATGCGCTGGTGGAGGCCACCGGTCGCGCCCGGAGCATCAACCGCCACAAATGGACGCCCGATGAAATCCTGCACGCGCTCAACAACGGGAGTCATCCCGTCTTTACGCGCTACATTCAGGCTTTGCGTATCCGACGCTGCCAGCCTGCGTTTTCGCCGCAGAGTCCGCAGCAGGTGCTCGCGCCCGCGCCGGGGGTGTTTGCGCTGCTGCGCGGCGAACCGGGGCCGGGAGCGGTGCTGTGTATTTTCAACGTAACCTCGCGCAGCCGGGTGCTGCCGCCCTTCAGCCGGATGGCCCCGGCATACCACGTGGAAAGTGCGGTGGACCTGCTCTCCGGAAAAACGCTGGGCGCGGGGCAATCGGTGCGCCTTGCCCCCTTCCAGGTGCGCTGGCTGCGCCTGGGCTCAGCCTGACCCACTGTTCCGGAAAAGGGCTGTTCCCGCTTTCCCGGAGTCATCCGATTCCGGACAGTTTTCCGAGGGCATCCCGGGACGTCGCGCCCGTTATTTTCACTCCCTCGGGCATCTTGTGCGGGGTGGGTGGTCGGGTCAGGTGATGATATTGCCGGAATTGATCGTAGGCTTCGCGGCCCATGTATTTGGTCATGGACCGCTGGTCGGTTTTGCGCAGGTCCACCCAGATGAGACCGTCGAGAACGTCGCTGAAATCGGGGTCGATGTTGAAGGCCAGAAGTTTACCGCCGAGTTTCAGATATTGCTTGAGCAGGATGGGGACACCCTTTTGATCGGTTTCAATGTCGCGGATCAGTGAGGAGACATCGTCGATGCTGCGTACGGTTTTCTGGAAGGCGGCATCGTCGTGATGGCGGATTCTGCGTTCAGTCATGGGGGTTCGGGGTCGAATAAGGCGTGCAAATGCGGCGTCATAGTTGTTACTTCGCAGGAAACGGACCAGAAGCCGGCGCGAGGTGCTTTGGTACTCGTTGTTGATGCTGACGGGGCCGAAGAGGTTGACGTAGCGGGGGTGGCGGGCGATGTAGGCGCCGATGCCTTTCCAGAGCAGGAGGAGTGCGGAGTAGTTTCGCTGATATTCGGGGCAGATGAAGCTTCGGCCCATTTCCAGAGCGGGATCAAGCTGTTGCAGGAGTTCTTTACGGTATTTGAAGAGCGTACTGCTGTAAAGGCCTCGGATGCCGAATCGGGGCAGAAGAACATCGGTCTGGCCGATGCGGTAGGCGCCGGCCAGCTCGCGTTTATGCGGGTTCCAGATGAAGAGGTGCAGGTAGTGTTCATCAAACGCATCGAGATCAATGGGTTGGCCGGTACCTTCGTGAGCCTGGCGGAAGGTGAGTTCGCGGAGTCGTCCGATTTCGTGCAGGATGGCGGAGATGCGTGAGCTTTCGGCGTAGTAGACGTGAAGGTCGCCGGTGGTGAGCAGTCGGTGTTCGGAGGGGAGCGCGTTGATTTCGGCAGCCATGGTGTTGGGGTCGGACGGGGGTGCGAGGGGTTCGGGACACCGTTCGGCACGGCGTGCAGGGAGCAGGGTGCGGTGGGGAGGGGCGGATCGGAGGGCAAGGGTGTAGGTGCGCAGGCGGAGGTAGTCCATCACATCCACGTCGCGTTCGAATTCACGCAGGCGGGAGGGG